>NZ_JAYKYV010000008.1:90691-162089 GCF_035818535.1 Flagellimonas halotolerans
CAGGGTCCGGTCGGAGAGCAAGGTCCACAAGGTCCAGTAGGATTGCAAGGACCAACTGGTGAACAAGGCCCACAGGGTCTAATAGGCGAACAAGGTCCAGTAGGTGACAAAGGAGAGACCGGTGACAAGGGCCCACAGGGCGACCCTGGCATACAGGGTCCGCAAGGTCCGATAGGTGAACAAGGTCCGGTCGGAGAACAAGGTCCCCAAGGAATACAAGGAGAACAGGGTCCGGTCGGAGAGCAAGGTCCACAAGGTCCAGTAGGATTGCAAGGACCAACTGGTGAACAAGGCCCACAGGGTCCAATAGGAGAGCAAGGTCCGCAAGGCCCGATTGGTGAACAAGGCCCCCAAGGAATCCAAGGCGAACAAGGTCCTGTTGGAGATAAAGGAGGAACAGGTGATAAGGGAGAGACCGGTGACAAGGGTCCACAGGGCGACCCCGGCATACAAGGTCCGCAAGGTCCGACTGGTGAACAAGGCCCGGTTGGAGACAAAGGAGAAACAGGCGATAAGGGAGAGACCGGGGACAAAGGCCCACAGGGCAATCCCGGCATACAGGGACCACAAGGCCCGATGGGAGAGCAGGGTCCCATTGGCGAACAAGGCCCGCAAGGTCCAGTAGGATTGCAAGGTCCAACTGGTGAACAAGGTCCACAGGGGCCAATAGGAGAGCAAGGTCCAATTGGCGAACAAGGTCCTGATGGACTTGCTAATTTAGTTGTTACAACTGCGGAACCCGCAGGGCTTAACTGTACAGCTGGAGGAGTAAAAGTCGAAACTGGAATTGACGATAATAATAATGGTACATTAGATGTTAGTGAGGTTGATTACACAGAATATGTTTGTAATGGCGACCCTTCAACAGATGATCAAAAAGCATCAGAAGTGGACTCAGATACTCCGGTAGATGTAGACGGTGATGGAAACACGGAAGCTACGGTAGAGGACGTAATTCAGGATATAGCGCCAATTACATCCAAAGCAGCAAGAATATTTTACCCGCCTTCTATTGCTATTGATGCTTCAACCAATGGCACTTTTAGTCTTGACCTTTACCAAGAATATATCAACCAGTATGGTTCGCCAACAGTCGGAAGTATAGGGGCACCTGCTGCAATTCCAACTTATAGTCGTACCGATTTGTATTACTACGTAACCTATGCAGACCCTACGGTGTTCGACACTGGAAGTATGACAATCGATGCAAATGGTAATTTGAATTATACCGTTCAGGCACAACCTGCCGACTACAATGCATTGATCAACGTGGTTTTTGTAGTAAAATAATAAGGACTAAAGACGGATAGAATTTGAAATCAAACACCTCATATAAGTCTTTACTCATTGGACTGTTCATTTTCTTTATGGGAATGAACTTTGCAAATGCACAATTCTTGCTACAAGCACCCGACACTGGCGATGAATATAACTATCAATGGTTTGAGGCATCGGATACTGGAACTGTTTTGGGAACCAATTCATTTTATGAGTCTACCCAACCAGGTGTCTATTTTGCCACTTATGATGGTACACTCTGCGGGTCCAATGCTACGGGTTATTTTATATTGACCGATTGCGAAGCACCCAACAATGAGGTGGTCTTGGATATTTCAGCTAGTGTTCCTTCGGGAGCTACCGTAAGCTGGAGTCCAGCGCTAAGTGGGGATCAAACCAGACCTACCGTTACAAGTACCCAAACTGTAATGAGGTATGTGGCCACTATTACAAAAATGGGTAATAGTACAGAACTACCACGTTTTACGGTGGTATGCATGAGTCAAGCAGCAAACTTGATGAATGACATGATTGCTGTTAATGAAGACGAATCGGTTGCCATACCTATGTTTGGTAATGATTTCGATATACCGACTGAAGGCACTTTGACGATTGCTAATCCATCAAACGGAACAGTGAACATTGATGACAATGGAACCCCCAATGACCCATCAGATGATCTGGTGACCTACATGCCTAACCTAGATTTTAATGGCAATGATGGTTTTGATTATACCATTTGTAATGCTTTTGGGGATTGTAGTACAGCGACAGTTACGATTGATGTGCTTCCAATTGTGGATGCCAACGACGATTCGTTATCTACCGATATAGGTGTGGAAGCGGTTGTTTCTTGGCGAACCAATGATAACGATATACCTACTACGGGTTCTATCACAGCTACAGACCCATCCAACGGAGCCGTTGTTTTAAATGATAATGGTACGGCTGGTGACCCCTCTGATGATAATATTGCCTACTTGCCTGATTCTGGATTTACAGGTACGGATTCTTTCGAATATACAGTATGTGACGCAAATGGAAATTGTAGTACCGCAACGATTACGGTAATCGTTAATCCTTCAGGAATTGATTTGGATAGTGACAATGATGGTATTGTGGACAGTTTTGAGGATTTGAACGCAGATAACGATAATGACCCGTCTACAAGTCCAACGGACACCGATGGCGATGGTATACCCGATTATTTGGACATTGATAGCGATAATGATGGTATTCCAGATAACATTGAGGCACAACCTGTCTTTGGCTACATTGCCCCAAGTTTAGCGGATGAAAACGGTAACGGTTTGGACGATGCGTTCGAAAATGATGGAAATGTGGGATTGATTCCTCTTGATTCCGATAATGATGGTATTCCAGATTATGTTGACGAGGATAGCGACAACGACAATGTACCGGATGTCATTGAAGGGCACGACCATGACCATGAAGGTATTGCAGATGTGGAGTTAATCGGTTCCGATAAGGATAACGACGGTTTGGACGATGGTTACGAAGGGGAAACAGTAATCGACATTGATGTAAACGATGAAATGGATGACCCAAGTACAACCTTGCCAGATAACGATTCTGACGATATCCCGGATTTTAGGGATTCCGATGATGACGATGACGGCATCGAAACCATAGATGAAGATTTGGATATGGATGGAAACTATGCCAACGATGATTCCAACGAAAATGGTATTCCAAATTACCTAGATCAAGACTTGGGTGAGTTGACCGATACAGAAGAAGAACCCGACCCAATCAATGTAATTACACCAAATGGTGATACGGTACATGATGTGTTTACCATAAAATATATAGAAAACTACCCGAACAACACCGTGCGAATTTACAATAGATGGGGGGTAATGGTTTTCCAGACCAAGTCCTATAATACCAGCGGTAATGTGTTTGATGGTACTTCCCAAGGAAGGGTTACCGTGGATAAGGATAACAAATTACCAGTTGGCACCTATTTCTACGTAATAGATTATGAGGGTCAAAATGGAAACATGAAACAAATTTCAGGTTATCTATACATAAACAGATAAAGAATGGTTACTGTGGGGAAAAAGATGTTTAAAGGAAAAATGCAATGGTTGTTTGCGCTGTTTCTATTTGGTGTGGCGAGCATGCATGCACAACAAGATGCACAGTACACCCAATATATGTACAACACGGTAAGTGTTAATCCGGCCTACGCAGGTTCACGGGGTCACTTGAGCATTGCAGGCCTGTACCGTAACCAATGGTTGGGGCTCGATGGGGCACCAGAGACCCAAACATTAAATGTTCACACACCGGTTGGCTATCGCGGTGTTGGTTTGGGATTATCTATTGTAAACGACAAGATCGGACCTACCTCCGAGACCTATTTTGATGTGGATTTCTCCTATACCATAAAAACTTCAGATGAAGGTAAATTGAGTTTTGGTCTTAAGGGAAGTGCCCACATGTTGGACATACGCTATTCCGAACTCGATGAGTTTGAGGTGGACCCACAACTACAATCGCAACAAGATATTCAGAATAAATTTTCACCGAACATTGGGGCTGGTGTATACTACCATACCGATAAATTTTATGCAGGTATTTCGGCTCCAAGAATGTTGGAGACCACCCATTTTGACTCATCCTCGGCTTCTACGGCCAAGGAACAGATGAACCTTTACCTGATTACAGGATATGTTTGGGATCTGAACCCATCATTAAAGTTTAAGCCCACACTTTTGACCAAAACGGTACAAGGGGCACCATTACAAGTGGATCTCTCCGCCAACTTTATGTTGAACGAAAAATTTATTGGTGGAGTGGCCTACCGCTGGGATGCCGCGTTTAGTGGACTTATGGGCTTTATGTTGTCCGATCAATTTATGATCGGTCTCGCTTATGACCGTGAGATATCGGAACTTGGAGCGGCCACCTTTAACGATGGTTCCTTTGAAATCATTTTAAGGTATGATTTTATCAGAAATATCGGAAACATGAAATCCCCACGTTTCTTTTAGGAAGAATTTAAATACCTATTCCCGTTATTTTATCGCAAAGGTCATATTTTTACCAAATGAGAGAGGAAAATGTGATACTTGTAAATGAAAAGGACGAACCCATAGGTTTAATGCCCAAAATGGAAGCCCATGAAAAGGCATTGCTTCACCGGGCATTCTCGGTTTTTGTGATGAATGCCAAGGGAGAGACCATGCTCCAGCAAAGGGCCAAGGATAAATATCATTCCCCATTGTTGTGGACCAATACATGCTGTAGCCATCAACGGGAAGGAGAAAGCAATATTGATGCCGGCAAGCGCAGGCTCATGGAAGAAATGGGCTTTACCACCGAACTCAAGGAACTTTTCAATTTTGTGTACAAGGCCCCTTTTGACAATGGCCTTACCGAACACGAGTTCGACCATGTGATGGTGGGATATTTTGAAAACGAGCCCAATATCAATCCAGATGAAGTTGCCGATTGGAAATGGATGCATCCAAAAGATATTAAAAGGGATATGGCAGAAAACCCTGAAGAGTACACCGCATGGTTCAAAATTATTTTTGAACGTTTCTACGACCATCTTATGCAAAACACCCAGGCACAATGAAAGTAAAAGCAAGTAGAAAGGCCAGCTTCAATGCTGCGCATAGATTGTACAGACCAGATTGGGATGACGAAAAAAACAATGCAGTCTTTGGAAAATGCAACAACCCAAAGTTTCACGGACATAATTATGACCTTATAGTCAGTGTTACAGGGGAAATTGATCATGAAACCGGCTTTGTTATGGATTTAAAAGCCCTCAAGGAATTGATCAAGGAACATGTGGAGGAAGCTCTGGACCATAAAAACCTGAATCTGGATGTTCCAGAATTCGAGAATTTAAACCCTACAGCCGAAAACATAGCGGTAGTGATATGGAACAAGTTGAGGCCCCATATAAGTAAAGATAAGGAGTTGGAGGTTGTACTCTATGAAACCCCTCGAAATTTTGTAACCTATACAGGATAAGATGAGCCTATATCCATTAAAATTTAAACCGATACTTAAGGAAAGACTTTGGGGAGGCACCAAATTAAAAGATGTTTTAAACAAACCCATTGAAAGCGATATTACTGGCGAAAGTTGGGAACTCTCCGGAGTCCATGGTGATATTTCTGAAGTATCCAATGGGGACTTGGTGGGAACTTCGCTTCAACATTTGATGAATGAACAAGGAGAAGCACTTTTGGGAAAGAGTGTTATGGAACGTTTTGGGAACGAATTCCCCATACTCATCAAATTTATTGATGCCAAGCAAGACCTTTCCATACAATTGCACCCCAACGACGAGTTGGCCAAAGAACGACACAATTCCTTTGGAAAAACGGAGATGTGGTACATTATGGATGCCGACCCTGGCGCTAAACTGATTGTGGGTTTCAATAAAGATGTAGAAAAACAAGAGTACATTAAAAGTATTGAAGAGGGCACTTTAACCGATTTGATGAACTATGAAGAAGTAGGGGAAGGGGATACGTTCTTTATCAATACGGGAAAAATCCATGCGATTGGGGCTGGTGTACTCTTGGCAGAGATTCAGCAAACTTCCGATATTACCTATAGAGTTTTCGATTTCAACAGAAGGGATAAGGACGGAAACCTAAGAGAATTACACACTTGCTTGGCCGTTGATGCCATCGATTATGAAAAAAAGGATGATTTTAAGATAGATTATCCGAAACTACCAGATGCTGTCAACCCGATGGTGGATTGCCCATACTTTAAAACAAATTTTATGGAGTTGGCCCAACCTTTAAAACAAAATGTAACGGATAGGGATTCTTTTACAATTTATATGTGCGTTGGTGGAGAAGCAACCATTAACAACGATTGGGGAAGCGCATCCCTTAAAAAAGGGGGAACTGTTCTTGTTGCTGCATCAAGTAATTATGTAGATATTGATACCCAAGGAGCTAAACTTTTAGAAGTTACCATTTAATACTATCTTTAAACAAAACTGCTGCATTATGCCAAGTATTCGTGATTTAAAAAAAGATGTCAATTTTGTCTTGGGAGACATTATTGAGGCTGTTTATATATGGGAAGCCGGCTCAGGTAACAAAGAATCTGAAGAAGGAACCGTAATCATAGACGAAGCTATTGAGGTGTACGACAACCTCATGGATAAAATCAATCAAAAAAAGATAGAGGACACTAAAGCCCACTTTAAGTCCATACGAAATGAATTGGAGGAAAAGGCCACTAAATTGGTTGAACAGCTCAATAGCCTTGAAGCTTAATTATTTTTATCCAAAAATTCTTTGAATTTTTTTCCGTATTTGGATGCTGCTACCTCAGGTGTCAATCCTTTGTAAATAGAATCCAAGTACTTTGGATTTGCCTCGCTGGCCTCTGTCATCATAATATAGGGAGTGGCATAAGAATCCCCATTGTTGAGGCCAAAATTTAAGGCATATCGGTATCTGCTGATCGTGTTTTGATTCATCAATCGTTGAATGGAGTCCAAAGCAACGGAATCTTCCTGTAATTCGGGGGTAGAGGCTTGCTGTGCCAGTGTTAGTTCTTTGATGTTGAATTTTGAAGCCATTTCGTAAAACTCCAAGAGCTTTTCATGGGATTTGGAACCTGAAATTTCGACATTGGTATCAAAAGTGTTCCAAGCCGTATTGATTACAATGTTCCCCGACTCTCCAAAAAAGGTAATTCTATCGTTGATGTCATTATTGTCTTCCTTCTTTAGGTAGAGATAAAATATCTCTGGTTCGACAACTTCGGTCGAAAAACTAAATGCCCCGTCTCCCTTTATTTCCAAAGAATCCAAAACAGCCAAGGTGGAATCCTTGAATTGTTGTAAATAAAGGGTTCCCTTTTTAAGTCCTTTAATGTTTCCACTAACGGTCATGGTGTTTTCCGTAGGCTGTTCACATGACAGTACGGTAATTCCAACAAGCAATACAAACAAAATCCGCTTCATTATATAATTTTAGCTCGGCAAATATGCATAATCTTCTGAAAATATTTAAACATTTGAGGCGACTTCCATCAACAAAGCGCATAAATAGGCTCCTGCCGTACCCACAACATAGCCGAAAACAGCCAACAGAATGCCCACAGAGGTCAAGGAAGGGTGGAACTCAGCGGCAACAACGGGAGCAGAAGCAGCCCCTCCTACATTGGCCTGACTGCCCACGGCCAAGAAAAAGAAAGGTGCTTTTATGATTTTCGCCATCAAAATAAGCAGCCCGGCATGGATGGTGATCCAAATTAGTCCAATGGCAATAAGCCCCGGGTTGTCCAGTACTTTGCCCAAATCCATTTTCATTCCGATGGTCGCCACTAAAATATAAATGAACATGCCACCAATTTTACTGGCCCCGGCACCTTCATAATTTTTGGCTTTGGTAAACGAGAGACCGATTCCGATAGCGGTGGCAAAAACAACCATCCAAAGAAATTCGGACCCAAGGGAGGACAATATTTTTTGTGGATTTCGGATGACCTCAAAATTGTGCTGTAAAAAACTGGCAAAATGATGTCCAGTTAAATGGGCAATACCTACCCCCACAAATGCAAAGAACAACAACATAATGAAATCCTTGAGTGTGGTAACCCTTGCAATTTTTTCAGTGTGGGTAGATACTTTTACCTTGAGCGCTTCTATGGATGAGGTGTCGGCCTTGAGCCAACGGTCAATTTTGTCCGTTTTGCCCACTCCCAAAAGGATGATGGCCAACCATAGGTTGGCGACTACAATGTCTATAAGCACCATGCCTCCGTAACTTTCTTGATTGTATTTGAACACTTCGAGCATGGCAGCTTGGTTGGCACCTCCCCCGATCCAGCTTCCTGCGATGGTGGCAAGCCCTCTCCAAACAGCATCTGGTCCAACACCCCCCACTGTTTCTGGAGAAAATATAGAAACAATCAAAATGGCGATAGGTCCACCTATTACTATGCCCACGGTTCCAGTTAAAAACATGACCAAGGCTTTGGAACCTAGATTCATAATGGCTTTTAGGTCAATACTTAATGTCATCAAAATTAAGGCTGCGGGAAGAAGATAGCGACTGGCCACATAATAAGTGTTGGACGATGACTCGTCTATAATACCCACACTGGCCAAAATAGCAGGTAAGAGGTAGCACATGAGTACCGTAGGGACCACACGATAAAATTTGGACCAAAACCCTATTTTAATGGATGAGGTATAAAAAACAAAACCTAAACAGAGGCAGAGCAGTCCAAATATTACGGTGTCTTGGGTAAAAGGTAGTTGGTCCATAGAATTTGTAAGCTAATTGCCCAAATATAGGAAAATCGTCGAGGTGGTGGTTTAGCCACTTAAGGTTTTGAAATGTTACTGATTCCATCCTTCTTATTCTGATGGCATATAAAGCAAAACCGATGAACAAAACACTATTGGGATTTAATGTTTGCTAGATGTTTAACCAATACGTAAACTTTAAATTAATGGAACGACTTCGAGGCATAAAGGAATTGACAAAGTAATTGTCGTTGTACACCAAAAATAGGTCGGACAGGGGAGCAAAGCGCCACTGTAAACGCGAATTGAACCCTAAATTGTCCAGTTGGTTGCTATATTGGATCAGTGTGGACCAAAAAACAGACTTGTTGAAGGTTATATCTATTTTGGGGCTCACCAACAAAAGGTCCTCGCTCTCGTAGGGTTGCGGTAGTTTAATGCTGTTATAGTTTAGACCCAAGGAAAACAGCATTGTTGGTTGGAGTCTAAGGCTCATGTCTCCTTCCAAAACAAACCGCGTACCGTTATAAAAGTCTCCATACCCTGGTTGTACCGAATACGAAAATACCCGTCTCCTGTCGCTTTGAAACCCCATTTCATAGCTGGTATAATAAAATCCTACATTGGCAGGTAGTTCGGTGCCCCCGTCCGTACCTGTTGGATCAAAAGTCTCGGTAAGGTATGTATAACGATTGAATAGCCTGACAGCAAATTCTTCTTGTGATTTAAATTTGGCTTGCCAACTGGAAAAAATCGCATAATCTGTGTTCATGTAATCTAGGGTAGGTCTCCAAATTACATTGGGACTGAACCGGAACCCATGAAAATTTAGTTTTCCTTTTTGTGGCCAAAAATTGAATTCTACAAAAGGTCTTGCAGCCACAATATCTTGCCTGCGTACATATCCCAAATCTGAACGGAAGTCGTTGCCCACAAAATTTCCACGAACCCCAAAGTTTAGGAATCTGGAGTTATATCGCAGATCTAGACCTCCCGAAGCATCACGGTCCCCTATATCGTGGGCAAAGGATTTATGGTAGAAAAACTTGCCTGTCCAAGTATTGTTTACCGATGCCAGATTATAGTCCATCCCAACCACTCGGTTGTACCTGTCGGTTTGCTCAAGAAAATCGTAATCCCCAAAACT
Source organism: Flagellimonas halotolerans (assembly GCF_035818535.1). Lineage (NCBI taxonomy): Bacteria > Pseudomonadati > Bacteroidota > Flavobacteriia > Flavobacteriales > Flavobacteriaceae > Flagellimonas > Flagellimonas halotolerans. Next base: position 100,387 of record NZ_JAYKYV010000008.1, read on the forward strand.
TTGACGGTTTACAAAAATGAAACTAAGGTTGGAACGGGAAAACATTTTTTTCTGAAGTGCAAAAACCGTATTGTTGTTGCTGGGGATTTCGTTTTCCTTATCTTCTTCGGTTTGAAGGTTTAACAGACCAAGCCGCCAATTTTTATTTAACTTTCCACTTAGTCTTATCCCGCCCACGATGCCATTTTCTATGGTTTCATCGTCTGCGTTTTGTGCAATCCCTATTCTTCGAGAGAAAAAGGGGTTGGCATCCCTTTCGTTTCCAAAAGAACCAAAAAGGTCGCTGTTGTCTATAAAGAACTGGCGTTTTTCGGGCAGCGAAACCTCAAAACGGGAAACGTTGGTAATCAAATTGTCTACTTCTACATTCGAAAAATCCGGGTTTAGGGTAACGTCCAAGTTCATACCGTTGCCTATGGAAATTTTTGCATCCCCACCAAAATCAAACTTGCTCAGATCTTCATTGTTTTCATAGTCCTTTCCCACAATGCCGTTTACATAAGGAATAAGGGCCATAGGGGTTCTGGATTTTCCTAAAGGCTTTTCAAATACCATATCGCCCATAAACGCCAAGCTGTACACGAGCTGATTTTGGGGTATTTTTATCCAAGTACTGGTTTCGTTGGTCTGCATATCAAACCTATAGCTGTTGAAACGCCACTTGGTCTCTCCTTGCTTAAACTTAAAAGATGTTAAAGGAATTGCAATTTCGCAGATGTAGTATCCATCATATACTTTTGCCTCTCCTTGCCACTTTACGTCCCATGATGTGGTAAAACCGCTTGGACCGGACCCGCCATTGGAGATCAAAGCTTCTCTCCGGACACCATAGGGGTTCATACCAAAAAGGAAAGCATTGGTGCCATCGTTAAAGGTATCGAACATTAAACTGATATTGTCATTGCCGCCTGCTCGGTAATCCCTTTTTAAAGATGGAATCACATAGTCGTCCCCTTCAGTGTCCAATCTAATGCCAACATAAAGTGTAGTGCTGTTGTACACCATCTTAATATCTGTCTGTTGTCCTGCCAGCGTGGTGTCCGAAGGAAAATATTGATGAAAATTGTTGGCGCTTTCAGAGGTTTCCCAGACACTTTCATCCAAGATACCATCTACTTTAATGATATCGTTTATGAACTTAACCGTAAAGGTTTTAGGGCTGGATTGGGAAAACAGGGCAATAGGGAGCAAGATTGTAGCGAGTACAAAAAGTTTTCTTAACATTGGTTTAGTTTAGTTGGTTTAACAAAACTACGGGATAGGTAGTTAAAAAAATCCCAAAATTCTGAATTAGATTGTTCTTTGGTAAAACATTCTGAAAATTAGCCGTGATTTGTTTTAATAATCACCTTCGCTATTCTAAAAGACATTAAAAAATGAAAAGAACCTTGTTGCTATTGCTTTTATTTCCCTTTATAGTTTTTGGTAATACTATTTGGGGGAAAACCGGACATCGTGTTACCGGACAAATTGCACAAGAATATTTAACAGGAAAGGCCAAAAGGGCTTTGAACGATTTATTGGATGGGCATAGTCTGGCTTTTGTCTCCACATTTGCAGACGATATAAAAGCGGACAGGGCCTATTCAAAATATTCGGCATGGCATTATGTCAACTACCCATTGGGGACGAGTTATAAGGATTCGAAAAAAAGCAAACATGGTGATATTGTTACGGCAATCGAGGAATGTATATCCAAGGTAAAGGATAAGAAAAATACGCGGGAAGATCGTGTTTTCCATTTAAAAATGTTGGTTCACCTTATTGGGGACCTGCACCAGCCCATGCACGCGAGCAGGGGTGAGGACAAAGGAGGTAACGACATTCAAGTACAGTGGTTTGGCGAGGGAAGCAATTTACACAAGGTATGGGACAAAAACCTGATCGAATCTTATGGGATGACCTATACGGAACTGGCGTCCGAATTGGACGGGGTAAATCGCAAGGAACGTAAAAAAATCCAAGAGGGAACCATTTATGATTGGGTCGATGAATCCCACGAAATTTGCGCAGTACTATACGAATCTGTTGAAGTGGGCGATAAGCTGGGATACCGTTATTCCTACGAATATAACGATCTATTGTTCCAACAGCTCCAAAAAGGAGGATTGCGGTTGGCCAAGGTCTTGAATGATGTGTTCGGGTAAGAGCTTTAGGATTGCAATACCGTTTTCAATTGATTTCTATATTCCGAAGGGTTTTGCCCGGTAAATGCCTTGAAGGACTTGTTAAAGTGTGAGAAGTTGTTGAAACCACTATCATAACACACTTGGGTAATGCTCATGGGCTGTTCCGCCAACAGTTTGGAGGCGTGCACCAATCTATACTCGTTAACAAATTGGGTAAACGTTTTGTGGGTGATTTTTTTAAAGTATCTACAAAAAGAAGGTACCGTCATACTCACTATATCGGCAATTTGCTCCAAGCTAATGTCCTCTTTAAAGTTAGCCTTTACATAATTGAAGACAATATTGATACGGTCGTTGTCCTTTACCTCGGTCTCAATGGAAAATCCTTCAGCGTTCAAAACATTCATTTCGGTAGAGGTAGCCAAAATGTTCAATATATTAAGGATGGACAGTAACCTTTGGAAATCTGTCTGGTATTCCAGGATTTCCATTTTTTCCCCAACTTTCATTTTGGTCTTTCCAGAAAAGGCGATGCCCCCTTTGGCAACCTCGAACAATTTCTGAATATTTTTCATCTCAGGGATATTGAAAAAATCACTTCCCAGAAAATCCACCTTCATCTGTACCAAAGTCTCACTCTTGTTGCCGGTAAGCTTATCGGTAAAGCCACAATGCGGTAAATTGGAACCAATAAGGATAAGGTCCCCGTTCCTATAATAAGATACGTGACTGCCTATTTGCCTTTTGCCAGACCCCCCGTTCACATAAACCAACTCCAATTCTGGGTGGTAATGCCAACCATTGTTCTTGTTCTCATTGTTTGCGTTGAATTTTTGAAACGCGAACGAGTGGCCAAAACTTGGGGCTATTGCTTCAAATGCAGGTTTTTGGATCATTTAGCGCAATTTTTCCTTTTAATACCATAAAGGTAAAAAACTAATTACCGTGCAAATATCTACAATGTTAACTTAAAGTTATGCTATTTTATCATTAATACTATGTTAAAACGCTTACCATGTTAATATAGCACATAAACTGGAAAAGATGGTGGTATTTCAGTGCACCAATGCAGCGTACATTTGTACTGTAATCTTAAAAAAACGAAGTGTTATGAAAGTAGTAAAGAATTTAACAGTAGCAGCAGTCCTTTTGATATCCTCTTTGGGAATGGCTAACGGAAACACAACCGATTTTGGTAAAAAAGTAGTAGCCAAGTACGAGGTTGAAAAGAATTTGGTAAAAGTAAACCTTGATCCTGTATTTGTAAAGAAAGGTCAAAAAATTATGATGAACCTTTTGAACATTTCTAAAGGTAAGGTGCTTTTAAAGGTATACGATAGCGAAGGCAGACTTGTTTTTGATGAAGCTATCGACGGTGACATCGTTGTTGAAAAAGCATTCAACTTTGAAAAAGCCTTTAAAGATGAATATACCATAGTTGTAGTGGACAAATTCGGTACCTACAAGAAAACTATGGAGGTAAGATAGTTTGTTTAGTTAATTTTTATGTGCATTGGGGGCGAGAGCCCCCTTTTTTTATGCCCATTTTTTAAGTTTTTCTCTTTTGTTGGGCGGGAGGGCTTCATTTTTTATGGCCAGTTCCAAAACATCCTGGTCTTTTGCTTTGGAAAAAATCAACGTATAGAATTCCTGAACGGTCAAAGGGTTTTTGGACGCTTCTACCAGTTGCATGGAATCACCAACACGTACTGTACCCGGTTGAAAAACACGAACATAGGTTCCGGGAAAGCCATGGTCTATAAATTGCTTCAGTATATTTTGGTCCTTAAATCTAATGCCCAGTTTATAGCAAGGCTCCCTTGGTTGTGTTATCTGGACCAGTGCAGAGCCTAGTTTATAAATACTGCCTATCCGTATTTGAGATTCATTCAAGCTGTCAAGAGTCAAATTTTCTCCGAACATGCCCCAATCCCATTCCAAATGGGGATATTTTGCTTTCCAATAGGGATAGTTGCCGGCAGAAAACAAATAACAGGCTTTATAAATACCACCATGGTACTTTCGGTCTGCAACGGTATCGCCATGCACATCTTCCGTATCCAAAAAGAGCGGCTCTTTAACTGGGAATTTGTAAATACCCGTTGTGGTCTCTTTACCGTTCCAAATAATTTTTGTGGGTTCACCGAGGTTTGTAGAGATAACTTTCATGATGGCAAGTTATAAAAACCACCGCTTGTGGCGGTGGTCCTTCATTTAAATTTGATGTTAAGGGGTTTAATCGAAAAGAATTCCGCACATGCATGCATCGGGGTTTCCATAGAAACTGTCATTCCGTGAAAACGGGAATCTACTAAATTCTTTAATCCTCTTTTTCCAATTTCTTGGTCATGTTAAAACCTACCATGAGTCCAACACCCGCCAATAAGAAGATAGTGCCCGGGTAGGCTACTTCATCATCAACCCCTAAACTGTATACCAAAATGGAGGCTACAAAAATGGCTGCTCCAATACCGATAAGTAGTAGAGAAAGGTTAAGGATGATGATTTTCCAGAAAGGTGCTGCACCTTCCCGTTTTCCCCGGACAAAAATGCTAGCATCCGCTCCTTTTTCTATTAAAGCCAATCGTTCTTTGTTTCTTGTTGAAAAATAGAGGTAGGCAATCGCAAAGATGACTCCAAAAATTATTGGTAAAATAATTACTTCTGATCCCATAACTGTTCGTTTTAATGATTATTCGTATTTTTTTATTCATAACCTATGACGACAGTTTTCTAACTTAGGTTACATAATTTAAAAATATTATTTTTTGTGTAACCTAAACTGCACTTTTAGCGTCCAATGAGCAATGCTGACCAACAAGGAAAAGGAACTGATTTCGGAAATACGCAAGGGAAATACCCGGGCATTCTCCGATTTTGTGGACAGTTATAAGGATTTGGTCTTTACTTTGTCCGTAAGAATGTTGGGCAACAGGGAGGAGGCAGAAGAGGTTGCGCAAGATGTATTTATTAATGTATATAAGTCCCTGCCCAGCTTTAAAGGGGATTCCAAAGTTTCAACGTGGGTCTATAGAATCGCCTACAACAGCTGTTTGGACAGGTTAAAAAAAATAAAAAGGAAGAGGGTTCATACCGATTTGGACCATATCGAGCAAGTTGCCCATTCGGAAATGGATACTGCTCTGGACAAAATGGTCAGACAGGAAAGAAGCGAAATAATTGGTCAATGCCTATCACAATTATCGGCGGAAGATGCAGGAATCCTTACCTTGTTTTATTTTGAGGAAAAGAATTTGCAGGAAATAGGGCAGACAACCAATCTTTCCGTGAATACATTGAAGGTTAGGTTGTTCAGGGCAAGAAAAAAATTGGCCGGGATTATGGAAAAAAATATGAACAAAGAAATATTGGAGAGCAATGGATAAGAACGAGGCCAAAAAATTGGAAACTTTTGTGGACAAGATCATGGAAGATGCTCCATTGGAAACCCCTTCCTTGGATTTTACCCAAAATGTGCTGCAAAAATTAGAAGCTGAAACGAACAACGAGGTTTTTCAATACAAGCCCATATTGTCGGGCAGGGTTTTGTCGCTTGTATTTGCTGCCTTTGTTGCCATGTTGGTTTTAGTAGGGATGCGGTTTGGCCTTGATGATAGCCAAGGGTGGTTCAAGAACCTTCAGATGGAAGCATGGTTTAAAAATAGTTGGGGGTGGATGGAAAATTACACCTCTTCCAAAGTAATGGTGTATGGTTTTCTATTTTTGGGCCTTATGTTTTTTGCCCAAGTAACTTGGTTAAAAAAGTACTTGAACCGAACTGCCTTTTAGATATTGACGTAGTAATACGCCCAATACATCAAAAAGAATTGAAGAGGAATTCGAAGAATCAAAATCCATTTGGGAATACCTGCTGATGCTTTTTCACTGGAAAGCATATAAAAATGTACGGACAGAAACGCTGCCAGCATCAAAATTATTCCAAATACGCTCAGTTTTCGGGTAGCTTCAAAGCATATTCCAATGCCCAACAGGATTTCAGCAATGCCACTTATATATACCAAAAGTTTATGGTTGGGCAGGTACAGCGGCATAGTGCGCATGTACATTTTTGGTTTTATAAAATGCATTAAACCTGCAACCATATACATTCCGGCCATTAGGTAAAGGTGCCAAGGAGTTTCCATAAGGCTAAAAATAAGAAAGGCAGACCATAATGGACTGCCTTTACCTAAAATTTATTTTGAATGACCTTACTTGATCATATCGTAGCTTCTCGCAATAAAATTGGTAAGCTCTTCGCCTTTCAACAAACCTTTGGACAGGCGGGCCAAATCCAAGGATTGGTTGATCAACCTTTCCCGTTTCTTTGCGGTCTTGGTATTCAAGATCTCGCTGACCAATTCGTGATTGGTGTTTACGATAAGGTTGTACATATCCGGCATATTGCCCATACCGAACATACCACCGCCACCGGTTTGTTGCATTTCCTTCATACGGCGCATAAATTCGGGCTCGGTAATTATGAACGGAGAAGCACTGCTCTCCATGGCCTCCATCTGAATAGTGTATCCCTTATCGGAAATTACTTTTTCCAAATCAGCCTTTAGGCTGTCTTTTTCTTCTTCGGATAGTTTTGAAATGGCCGTATCCTCTTTTTTGATGAGGTTGTCCACATGGTCGGCATCCACTCGAACAAACGATAGGTTTTCTTTGGAAGTTTCCAATTTTTGCATCAAGTGCGGTACAATGGGGGAATCCAATAAGAGTACTTCATACCCTTTTTTCTTAGCGGCTTCAATGTAGCTGTGTTGTGCCTCTTTGTCCGAAGCATACAACACCACCAATTTGTCATCCTTATCGGTCTGGTTGTCCTTGATTTTGGCTTCCAGTTCTTCGAACGTGTAGAAGTCTCCATCAACCGATGGGTAAAGTGCGAATTTGTCCGCCTTGTCAAAGAATTTATCTTCGGAAAGCATTCCGTATTCGATGACCACTTTAATGTCGTTCCACTTCTGTTCAAAATCCTCGCGGTTGTTTTTAAAGAGCGAAGTCAGTTTATCCGCAACTTTTCTGGTGATGTAGGAAGAAATTTTCTTCACTGCACCATCAGCTTGCAGATAGGACCTGGATACATTCAAAGGAATGTCGGGTGAATCAATAACCCCTTTCAACATCGTCAAGAATTCGGGAACAATGCCTTCTACATTATCGGTAACGAACACTTGGTTCTGGTACAACTGGATTTTATCCTTTTGTATACTAAGGTCGTTGGTCAACTTTGGGAAATATAAGATGCCCGTTAAGTTGAACGGATAATCCACGTTCAAGTGAATATGGAACAAGGGTTCCTCGAATTGCATGGGGTACAACTCCCTGTAGAAGCTTTTGTAGTCTTCCTCGCTTAAATCCGTAGGTTGCTTGGTCCAAGCTGGCTCGGGGTTGTTGATGATGTCGTCCACCTCTTTGGTAGGTGCAGGTTCGTCTTCCTTGGCGCTTTCTGGTTTAGGAAGGGTTTCCGTTTTTGTTCCAAATTTGATTGGAATGGGCATGAACTTGTTGTACTTGGTCAAAAGTTCACGGATTCTCGCATCTTCCAAAAACTCGGTGGAATCCTCAGCTATGTGGAGGATAATTTCCGTTCCCCTTTCCGTTTTGTCGCTCGGTTCTATGGAAAATTCTGGAGAACCGTCGCAACTCCAGTGCACTGCCGGTTCTTCTTTATGGCTTTTTGTGATGATTTCCACTTTCTCTGCAACCATAAAGGCAGAATAGAAACCAAGACCAAAATGCCCGATGATACCGGCATCTTTACCGGCATCCTTGTATTTGTCCAAAAATTCCTCGGCACCCGAAAAAGCCACTTCGTTAATGTACTTTTTCACTTCCTCCTCGGTCATACCAATACCTTGGTCTATAATATGGATGCGTTTGTTGTCCTTGTCCACCTTAACCTCGATCATGGGATTGCCATATTCCACTTTCGCTTCCCCAATGGAAGTAAGGTGCTTTAGTTTCAAGGTTGCATCCGTAGCATTCGAAATAAGCTCCCTCAAGAAAATCTCATGGTCACTATACAGAAATTTTTTAATCAAGGGAAAAATGTTCTCTACTGAAACATTGATTTTACCTGTAGCCATCGTTTTGTTTTTTTATTCTTCTTTACCCCCTTTTCCAGTCAAAAAAAATACCAGAACGTTAAATATGACAAACTGACATTTAACTATCATAATGTCAACAGGTGAATTTTAACATAACTTTGTTTATTTTTATTTAAAAAAGATTAAACAAAATATGTATATTTACAGTGTTATAGGATGAAATTGCTATGAACTAGTAACACTATAACAAGTTTGTTTATTTATTGGTTAGGTTGTGAAAATGCACTTTCGCTCGAAAGTGCATTTTCTTTAAAAGTTTGATTGTGCCACCTCGCCACCCTTTAAACTCTCATAAAAAAATACCAAAATGGCAAATACTAGTAAATCCAAGATTACCGATGATAAAATTATAGGCCTGTTTATGGAATCTGTACTGGAACATGAAAGGGTACCCAGCTCGGTATTCAAATTTTGTAAGGAGCATAAAATAAAAGAAGAGGAGTTTTATGGATTGTTTGGCTCGTTTGAATCGCTTCAGCAATCCATTTGGAACAAATTCTTTGAGAATAGTTATGGGGTAATGCAGAAGAACGAACAATATGCTTCCATGACAAATGAGGAGAAGATGCTTACTTTTTTCTACACATTTTTTGAGAACCTGACCTTAAACAGGAGTTATGTGCTATTTATAATGAAGGAGCATAAATATTCCTTGGAAGGATTGGGCCAATTAAAGGGGGTGCGGAAAAAGTTCAAGGATTTTGCATCCACGCTCATTGAAGAGCGAAACGAGGAAAAAAACCTCAAAATCCTTAAATATAATGCACCGTTGTTCTCGGAAGGTGCTTGGTTGCAGTTTTTGTTCATTTTAAAATTCTGGATGGAAGACGGTTCCCCTGGCCTGGAAAAAACAGATATCGCCATCGAAAAGTCCGTGACCACCATTTTTCAAATATTTGAAAGTACACCATTGGAAAAAATAGTGGACTTTGGAAAATTCCTCTACAAGGAAAAATTCGTATAAGGCCCATGAAAAGTTTGGATACCATTCCCACTGGAAAAATAGAACGGGCTGGAAAACTCGTTAAAACTGGCGTTAAGATAGGCGGCAATTATGTGAAATACTACGGCAAAAAACTGGTTGACCCACAGACCAACCGAGATACACTGAATCAAGACAATGCGGAGGATATTTATGATGGCCTAAAGAGTTTAAAGGGCAGTGCCCTAAAGGTGGCGCAAATGCTCAGTATGGAAAAGAACTTGCTTCCCCGTGCCTATGTGGAAAAATTCTCCCTGTCCCAATTTTCCGTGCCACCATTGTCCGCTCCCTTGGTTCGTAAAACTTTCAAAAAGTATTTGGGGAAGTATCCAGAGGATGTTTTTGATGAGTTTGAAAAGGATTCCGTTAATGCAGCTAGCATTGGACAGGTGCATCGTGCCGAAAAGGATGGTAAAAAACTGGCCGTTAAGATTCAATATCCAGGAGTTGCCGAAAGCATTAGCAGTGATTTGGCCCTGGTAAAGCCAGTGGCCATAAAAATGTTCAATTTAAAAGGCAAGGATTCCGAAAAATACTTCAAGGAAGTAGAGCACAAATTAGTGGAGGAGACCAACTATATTTTGGAACTGGAGCAAAGTGATGAAATTACCACCGCTTGCACTGTTATTCCGAACATGCAGTTTCCAAAATACTACCGAGAGCTATCCAGTGAGCGCATCTTGACCATGGATTGGATGGAGGGAATCCATTTGGGGGAATTTACCCAAACCGATTTCGATGCTGATTTGGGCAACCAATTAGGGCAGGCGCTTTGGGATTTTTACATGTTCCAAATTCATAAATTAAGGAGGGTACATGCCGACCCACATCCGGGAAACTTTTTGGTGAGTTCGGAGGGCAAATTGATTGCAATTGACTTTGGGTGCATCAAAGAAATACCGGAAGAGTTTTACGTGCCCTATTTTGAGTTGGCCAAGGAAGAAAATATCAATAACGATAAAATCTTCATGGAGAAACTGTACGAATTGGAAATCCTGACACCCACCGATTCCGAAGAAGAACTGCAATTTTTTACGGCCCTGTTCAGGGAAATGCTCACGATTTTCACTTCACCCTTTCACAAGGAAACATTTGACTTTGGCGATAAAGTTTTTTGGGCCAAGATTGCGAATCTCAGCGAGCGCTACTCCAAAGATGAACAAATTCGAAAAATGAACGGAAATCGCGGTTCTAAACACTTTTTGTATATAAATCGCACATTTTTTGGACTTTATAATTTGTTGCACGATTTAAGAGCCAAGGTAGAAGTGAACCATTTTGAAAAGTATATGGACTAATTTCCTTAATAAATATCCGGTTCTTGGGATATATTTTTTACTTTTCCATTAATTAGCCTAGGACTTTTTAAAGATTCAATATTAAGCACTTTATAATGTATAACTCAAGAATATCAGGATTGGGATTTTACGTCCCTGAAAATGTGGTCACTAACGACGATTTGTCCAAAGTGATGGACACGAATGACGAATGGATTCAAGAACGGACCGGTATAAAGGAAAGGCGACATGTTGTAAAAGGGACCGATACCACCACATCCATGGGGGTAAAAGCGGCCAAAAAAGCAATTGAACGTGCAGGTATTGATAAAGACGATATTGATTTTATCGTTTTTGCTACATTAAGCCCCGATTATTACTTTCCTGGCCCCGGGGTTTTGGTACAACGCGATTTGGGATTAAAAAGAACTATAGGGGCACTCGATGTTCGAAACCAATGTTCTGGTTTTGTCTACGGAATCTCCGTTGCTGATCAATACATAAAAAGTGGCATGTACAAAAATGTGCTAGTTATCGGTTCCGAACTACATTCCCATGGTTTGGACATGACAACAAGGGGTAGGGGCGTATCCGTAATTTTTGGGGATGGTGCAGGAGCTGCCGTGTTAACCCAAGAAGAAGATGCTTCTAAAGGGATTCTTTCCACCCATTTACATTCCGAAGGGCAACATGCCGAAGAACTTTCCTTGATTGCGCCCGGAATGGGCAAAAGATGGGTGAACGATATTATTGCAGATGCAGACCCTGAAGATACTTCGTATTACCCTTATATGAACGGGCAATTTGTGTTTAAAAATGCGGTGGTTCGTTTTAGCGAAGTGATTATGGAGGGTTTACAAAAAAACAATCTGGGCCCTCAGGATATTGATATGCTGATTCCGCATCAGGCCAACTTGCGGATTTCACAATTCATCCAAAAGAAATTTGGGTTGAAGGACGACCAAGTCTTCAATAACATCATGAAATACGGAAACACCACGGCCGCATCCATTCCGATTGCTTTAACAGAGGCATGGGAAGCAGGTAAAATCAAACAAGGTGATTTAGTGGTGCTTGCTGCTTTTGGCAGTGGATTTACTTGGGGCAGTGTAATCATTCGGTGGTAGCCAATATCGTCACAATAAAAGTAAGAATAAAATAAAACCCCGATCCTTTAGGATCGGGGTTTTTGATTAATGCCCCCACAAGATAACCAACCAACACTCAATATGAGGCATCAATACATTTTATAAAATTCCACCACCATTTTGTTTGGTGTTGCTATCTCTTCTTTTGCGTTTTTTGGCGCTATTTTTTCCACTTCCAAATCGGTAGGATAGACCAACGTACACATTATTGCTTTCCCAGTTAAAGGCACCTTCTTGTGCATAGGGGTAATCACCTTCAAAGGCGAAGCGCATGGTGTTGAAAATATCGTTATAGTTTAAGCTAAGGGTCCCATTGCCCTCGGCAAAGCTGTAGCGCGCGCCCAAATTCACAAAATACATGGGTTGGGCATCAAACTGTATGCTTTTGTTTCGTCCACGGTAAAAGCCAAAGGCTTGCAACGTCAATTTTTTGGTCACGGTGAAGCTATTGTTCATTCTAAGGTTCCAGGCCGTGTTATCGACCTCCACTCTTTCTTCAACAATATCGTCCTCGCTTGGGTTGGGATCCGTAGAGTTCAACGTTTCCGTAATACCTCTTTGCGTCTGCGAAAAAAGGTCGAAACTGCCGTTAATGTTCCACCATTTAATGGGCTTGTAGTTAGTGGATAGCTCTACCCCGTAGGCAGAGGTTTTATCAAAGTTGTCAAAAGTGAGAATGGTCTTGTTCAAATCCAAGCGGTCTATATAAATCGCCCTGTTGATTTCGTCTGAAATGCTTCTGAAAAAAACACCGCCCGTAACACTACCGTTTTTGATTCTTTTGGTGTAATTGGCTTCATAGGAGCTTGTAAACTGGGGAACCAAATTTGGGTTACCAAAGGAAGATATCAAAGGGGTGGCAAACTCTCGGATTGGGTTTACTTGTTGCAGCCCCGGTCTGTCCACACGTCTGCTATAACTAATTTGTACCTGATCTTTTTCGTTGGGTTTGTAGGTAACAAAAGCGGATGGATATATTTCGGTATACTTGTCGGTAAAGGAACGTACCGCATTGGTATCCGCTTTTACCTGCACATCTTCTACCCGAACACCCATTTGGTAGGACCATTTCTCGTAGGACTGTCCAAAAGTGGCGTAGGCGGAATAGATATCCATATCATATACAAATTTTGTGGATGGCGTTGGTACCAAGTTTCCTTCGGAATTAAAAGTTTGGCCAGTGGACGAATAATCCACCTTGGTCTCAAAATTTCTGGATTGCAATCCCACTTCCAACTTGGAAATACTGTCCAGCGGATTCACGTAATCTAAATTGGCCGTAGTTTGGGTGCGTTCGGTATCCACAAAATCCATATAATCCGGATAGGTAGATGCTCCAGTGGAGCTAAAATCGGCATCTTGTTCGCTTTCAAACTGGTTGTGGTCCACTTCCAGCTCTATGTTGTGCCCTTCCTTGTCAAAGTCCAGTTTATAGTCAAAATTGTATTGCTCGCTCCGGTTGTTGGAGTCGTCAAAGAACAATTGGGTCACATTTCTGGATGGATTGTTGAAATACGAGACTTCGGTTTTGCCATCACCTTCTCCTTCATAAATATTTTGATTGGTAAAGAAGGATATGGTGTTTTTGTCATTCAAATAGAAATCGACCCCCACTTTATAGAGATGGGATTTGTTGTTATTGAAGAAATCAAACTTTTGGCGTGAGTTTTCCCCGATGCGGAGAATGCTTCCATCGTTGACCCATTTACCGATATTGTTCCCGTAATTTCCATAAAAGTTGAATTTGCCATTACGGTAGTTCAAGTCGATAGAGCTATTGAATTTGGCCTCGATACCTTTGGTAAGGCCCATGTTCACGTTTCCGTTGAAGCCAATGTTTGCATTTTTGTGCAAAACAATATTGATGATGCCGCTCATCCCTTCGGGATTGTACTTGGCAGACGGGTTGGTGATCAGTTCTATGGATTTTATGGATGTGGACGGAATTTGCTTGAGCAATTGTGCAACGGGCACGTTGGACAATTTTCCATCGACCATGACCCGCACATTGGAATTTCCACGAAGGGTAATATCGCCTGTTTGGGAATCCACATTAACGGATGGAATGTTGTTCATAATGTCCGATGCCGAAGCACCTGCGGTCGTAAGGTCTTTCCCTACATTGATTACCTTTCTGTCCACACGTTGTTCTATGGTGGTTCGTTCGGCCACTACCTCAACGCCTTCCAGTTCCTTGGTCTCTTCCTCCAAGGTTACGGTTCCCAAGTTCAGGTTCCGTTTCCCTTTGGCTATCACCAGTTTTTGGGAGTAGGTCTTGTAGCCGATAAACTGTACTTCAAAAAGAAAGGTGCCATCGGGCAGTTTTTCAATTTCGAAGCTTCCATCTTCGGTAGTAATACCGCCAGTTATGGTCGTTGACCCATCTTCGGATTTGATGACGACCGCCGCGTATGCAACAGGTTGTTTGCTGGTGTTGTCCACGACTGTTCCGTTAACAGAGCCTAAAGCCGTATCGGAATCGTTTCCAAAAGAATAAAATGGGGATGCAATGCACAGCAAAAGTGCAAAAAGAATGCTCACATGTCTCATGAGTTGTTCGTTTTTTGATTGATGATTCGATTGATTGATGTTACCTTTAAGACGCCCGATACTGGAGAATGTTACAGAAGAAAATTATTTTAACATTCCTTAACATAAAATATGATGGCTTTGCCCATTTTTGTAAGGTATTCTGGATTGGATGGGCAATTGCGGCAAGTCTATAAAAGAAGAAACCCCGGCAAAATACCGGGGTTATACATTGATAAGCTATACTAAACACTAACCATTAACTATAAAAATACAGTCTTACCAATGACAATATAATATATGAATAATAGACGAGTTTTCCTTTTAAAAGTTACAGTCTATATTAAAGTTTAACACAAAAATTAACAAATGTCAAAAACACTTGTCGTAGGGGCTTCTACAAACCCGGGAAGATACAGCAACACAGCAATTCGTAGGCTGGTTGACAACAATGTTGAAACAACCGCATTTGGGATACGTGGGGGAACTGTATCTGGGGTGCAAATTAAAGACAACTTGGTTGATTTTCAAAATATTGATACCGTAACTTTATATTTAAGCCCCAAAAACCAAAAGGAATATTATCAACAAATCGTGGATTTAAAACCCAAACGGGTGATTTTTAATCCGGGTACCGAAAACCCTGAGTTCTACAAAATCCTTGAAAACGAAGGGATTAAGGTGGAGGTGGCCTGTACTTTGGTGTTGTTGGCTACTGGGCAATACTAGTTTTTGGCTTGGATTTCTTGGTCCTGATCAGCCAAAGACCAATAAATGTCAATAAACCGTTGAGTGGTAACAATTCATAGCCGACCTGATACCCTCCCAAATAATCTGCAGGTACACTGGCAACCAAAACTATGGTGACCACCGAAGCTAGTGCAACTATCCAAACATAACTATCCTTGATCTTATGCTTGGTTAAGATGCCAAAGGCAAAAAGACCCAATAAAGGGCCGTAGGTATAACCGGCCACAGTGAGCAGACTATCAATAACATTGCTGCTAAGAATGTACTTAAAGGCGATAATAACAATCACCAACACTATGCTCATTACAATATGGGTGCGTTTTCTTATGCGCTTTTGCTCTTTGTCCTCTTTTTCTTCAACATTTAAAAAGTCCACACAAAAAGATGTGGTCAGGGAAGTAAGCGCACTGTCGGCACTACTATAAGCGGCAGCGATCAACCCAAGCATAAAAGTAATGGCCAAAGCCAACCCCAAACCTCCATTTAGGGCAATTTCAGGGAATAACAAGTCGGTTTTAGGGGCGCCGTCCATCAACGGAATGCCAATGCCCTCCCTTTTTGCATAGATAAAAAGCAAGGCGCCCAAAAGCATGAATAAAAATGTGACACCTACCAGTACAAAACTGAAAGAGACCATGTTCTTTTGGGCATCTTTCAAGGATTTGCAGGTCAGGTTCTTTTGCATCATATCCTGATCTAGGCCCGTCATGCAAATAGTCACGAACATTCCACCTATAAAGGATTTAATAAAATAACTTTTGTTCAAAAAACTATCCGTTATTAAAAAGTCATTGTAATTCTTTAATTCTTCCGAAGCCAAGAACTCTCCAAAACTCCATCCCAATTCCTTGTTTATCATTACAATGGAAAGGATTACGGCCAAAATCATAAAAAGTGTCTGCAGGGTATCGGTCCAAACAATGGTTTTTATTCCCCCTTTGTTCGTGTAGAGCCAAATCAATACAATGGAAATGACCACCGTAAACTCAAAACGAACCCCAAGGTCATCAAAAACAAATTGCTGTAAAACGATGGCGACCAAATACAATCTGAAAGCGGCACCCAAAACCCGGGATATAAAAAAGAAAAACGCCCCGGTACGGTGGCTTACTTTTCCAAAACGATCAAGCAAATACTCGTAAATAGAGGTGAGGTTCAGTTTGTAATACAGGGGCAACAATACAAATGCCACTACAAAATAGCCAAAAAGATACCCAAGAACCACCTGCATATAGGTCAATTGGCTATCTCCCACCCATCCAGGAACCGATATAAAAGTTACACCCGATAGCGAGGCACCTACCATTCCAAAGGCAACAACATACCATGGGGATTGCTTGCCGGCCTTAAAAAAATCGGCGTTGGAATCGTTTTTACCAGTAAAGTAAGAAATAAGGATGAGCACCATGAAATAGGCACCTATAAGCAACAGAATTTGTGTGGCTGTCATATTTGCAATTTGATTTGCAAAATACGAAAGTAAATTGGTAAAGGTAAAATCGTAATTTTGTAATAGAATTGATGCTATGGAATTTTCATCGAAGCTATTGGAAAATGCAGTTTACGAAATGTCGCAATTGCCGGGAATCGGTAAGCGAACAGCATTACGGTTGGTATTGCACCTGCTAAAACAGCCCGAAGAAAGAACCGAACTGTTGGCACATGCCTTGCTAAAATTGAAGAACGAGGTCAATTTTTGTAAAAACTGTCACAATATTTCCGATACCGAAGTGTGCGAAATCTGCGCCAATCCCAAACGGGACGAAACCATAGTCTGTGTGGTGGAAGATATCAGGGATGTAATGGCCATTGAGAATACATCGCAGTACAATGGGTTGTACCATGTGCTGGGGGGTAAAATATCTCCCATGGAAGGTATGGGGCCACAAGACCTTACCATAGCATCGTTGGTGAATAAGGTGAAGAATGGAGTTGTAAAAGAATTGATATTGGCCCTGAGTTCAACCATGGAGGGCGACACCACTAATTTTTATATTTATAAACAATTGGACGGACTGGAAGTTACAACTTCCACGATTGCCAGAGGTATCTCGGTCGGGGATGAATTGGAATATGCAGACGAGATAACTTTGGGAAGAAGCATCATCAATAGGGTGCCTTTTGAAAGCTCGATCAAAGCGAATTAAATAAACATAAGTCAAAAATAAGTCGATTTCTTTAGTATTTTTGTAAAATACAAATCAAAATCACTTTGATAAATACGAATATGTCAAAATTTGAATTGAAATTACCGCAAATGGGAGAAAGTGTCGCAGAAGCTACCTTGACCAACTGGTTGAAGGAAGTGGGCGATACCATTGAGATGGACGAGGCCATCTTTGAAATTGCCACCGATAAAGTGGATTCCGAAGTTCCCAGTGAAGTGGATGGCGTGTTGTTGGAAAAGCGGTTCGAAGTAGATGATGTCATAAAAGTTGGTGAAGTGGTCGCCGTAATCCAAATAGAAGGTGAAGCTGACCATGTAGCGGATGACAGTACCGATGACGAAATGGTGGTAGAGGAACCAGCAGAAGTGCCAGCAAGGGAATTGGAAGCCCAAATGGCAGGGGTGAAAGAATCTGTTTCCTCCCCAGCACCCGATTTTTCAAATTCGGAACGATTCTATTCACCTTTGGTGAAGAATATTGCCAAGGAAGAAAATGTTTCCATGGACGAATTGGAGGCCATTGTTGGAACGGGAAAAGAAGGCAGGGTCACCAAGAACGATATTATGGCCTATTTGGAAAACCGTTCCAATGGAAACGAAACCAAAGTAGAAGCAACACCACAGCAAGAAGTCAAGACTGAAAAAGCGGCAACGCCCATAGCGCCAAAAGAAACGGTCGCGGACAAACCAAAAGAATCCAAAGTTCAAGTAGGTGCAGGAGATGAGGTAATTCCGCTCACCCGAATGGGCAAACTGATCGCCCATCACATGGTCGAGAGTGTATCCACCTCGGCACACGTACAAAGTTTTGTGGAAGTGGATGTGACCAATGTGGTGAACTGGAGAAACAAGGTAAAAAATGCTTTCCAAGAACGCGAAGGGGAAAAACTGACCTTTACGCCCATATTTATGGAAGCCGTGGCCATGGCCTTGAAAAAATATCCAATGATGAACATATCGTTGGATGGGGACAAGGTCATTAAAAAGAAAAACATCAATTTAGGTATGGCAGCGGCCCTGCCCGATGGCAATTTGATTGTTCCGGTAATCAAAAATGCCGATCAATTGAACTTGGTAGGCATGGCCAAAACCGTGAACGATCTTGCCAGTAGAGCTAGAAATAATCAGTTGAAGCCCGATGAGGTAAAAGATGGCACCTACACGGTAACCAATGTCGGTTCCTTCGGAAGTGTTTTCGGAACGCCCATCATCAATCAACCACAAGTGGGAATCCTTGCTTTGGGCGCCATCAGAAAGATGCCATCGGTCATCGAAACCGATCAAGGCGAATATATCGGAATCCGCAGTAAAATGTATCTATCGCACAGTTACGACCACCGTGTTGTAAATGGTGCCTTGGGGGGTATGTTTGTAAAAGCCGTAGCCGATTATTTGGAAGCTTGGGACATAAACAGGGAAATATAACGCAAAACCGTTCATATTCTTTTCACTATTCTTAATTTAGAAGCCCAGTGAATTTTATTTAAAAAGTCCCACATGCAATTACAATTGACTAAACCTATCTGCTTTTTTGATTTGGAGACCACGGGAACCAACGTTGCAAAAGACAGGATAGTTGAAATATCCATCCTAAAGGTTTTTCCCAATGGAAACAAGGAAAGTAAGACATGGTTGGTGAACCCGGAAATGCCGATTCCGGCAGAATCTGAGGCCATTCATGGAATTTCCAATGAAAAAGTGGCCAACGAGCCCACTTTTAAGCAGTTGTCCAAAGACATTTATGCCATGATCCGTGATAGTGATTTGGCAGGTTTCAATTCCGACAGGTTCGATATTCCCTTGTTGGCGGAAGAAATGCTCCGGGCCGATGTGGATTTTGATATGAAGAGTATGGTCTCCGTAGATGTGCAGACCATTTTCCATAAAATGGAAAAACGAACTTTGGAGGCAGCTTACAAATTCTATTGTGATAAGAATTTGGACGACGCTCACAGTGCCGAAGCCGATACTATGGCCACTTATGAAGTTTTACTCGCACAGTTGGAAAGATACCCTGAACTGGAAAACGATGTTAAAAAACTATCGGAGTTCACTACCCGAAAGCAAAATCTTGATTTTGCAGGTTTTATCGGTGTGGACGAAAATGACAACCCTATTTTTTCCTTCGGAAAGCACAAAGGAAAAACGGTGGATGAGGTCATGGAAAAAGAACCAGGATATTTTGGTTGGATTTTGAACGCCGACTTCCCGCTGTACACCAAAAAAGTACTTACCCAAATAAAGTTGAGCAAGCTCAACAATAAATTTTAAGATAAGAAGCGTTAACCCCCATAACAGATTATGAAGCTGATTTGTATAGGACGTAATTACGTTGATCATATTGATGAATTGAACAACGAGCGTCCGGATGAACCTGTGGTTTTTATAAAGCCCGATTCTGCTATTTTGCCCAAAGAGCAAGATTTTTATATCCCCGAATTTTCTCAAGATGTACATTATGAAGTAGAGGTCTTGGTGAAAATCAAAAAAGTGGGAAAACATGTTTCCAAAGAATTTGCCCATAAATATTATGATGAAGTTGGTCTGGGAATAGATTTTACGGCAAGAGACCTTCAATCCAAATTAAAATCCAAAGGATTGCCCTGGGAAAAGGCCAAAGGATTTGATGGAGCGGCCGTGGTGGGCAAGTGGTTGTCCAAAAGTAAATTTAAAAATTTGGACAATCTAAATTTTACATTGTCAAAAAATGGGGAAAAAATGCAAGAAGGGAATACCTCTTTAATGCTGTGGAAAATAGATGAAATTATAGCGTATGTATCTACGTATTTTATGCTGAAAAAGGGCGATATTATCTTTACGGGTACACCTGCCGGTGTTGGTAAAGTAAGCCCAAATGACTACCTTGTCGGTACATTGGAAGGAGAGCAACTGTTTGATATTAATGTAAGATAATGATTTACAATCTCGATAAAATAAATGAAATGGCCGAAGGTGATGAGGATTTCATTACCTCCGTAATTTCTGTGTTTTTGGAAGAAGTCCCGGAAGATTTGGAAAGCCTTGAAAAGGCAATCGGCTGTAAGGACTACGAAAACATATACAAGCTAGCGCACAAAATTAAGCCCAATGTGGATATTTTGGGCATGGAGCAAACAAGGGCCAAGGCGCTCGAAATAGAAACCTTAGGCAAAACAGCAGGCAGTATGGAGGAGATTGAGGAAAAATTCCCCATCCTTAAAAAGGATGTGCTCCAAGTGGTCACCGAACTAAAAAACGACTTCAATTTATAGATGCAAGCCGAAATAATTACCATTGGGGATGAAATTCTCATTGGCCAGATTGTAGATTCCAATTCAGCGTTCATATCCAAAGAACTCAACAAAATTGGAGTCTCGGTCTATCAAATTACTTCCGTACAGGACGATAGGGAACATATACTCAAATCTTTAAAAGAAGCAGGAGAGCGCTCTTCGGTGGTCATCATTACGGGTGGTTTGGGGCCCACAAAGGATGATGTCACCAAGCATACCCTTTGTGAATTCTTTGATGATGAACTGGTTCGGGACGATTCAGTCTTGTCTCACATTGAAGAGCTTTTCAAAAAATATATTACAACCCCAATTTCGGATTTGAACAGGGAGCAAGCCATGGTTCCATCCAAGGCTACGGTGCTGCACAACGAATTTGGTACCGCTCCTGGCTTGTGGATAAAAAAAGGGAAGACCGCCTTTGTTTCACTTCCAGGTGTACCTTATGAGATGAGAAATCTCATCACCAAATCCGTATTGCCCAAAATTGTTGAAGCATACGAACGTCCCCATATTGTTCATAAAACCATTATGACCTATGGTATGGGAGAGAGTGCCGTGGCGGAAAAACTGGAGGATTGGGAGAATGACCTGCCATCTTTTATAAAGTTTGCCTACTTGCCTAATCTTGGGAGCGTAAGGTTGCGGCTTTCTGCCAAAGGAGCGGATAAAGAAGCCTTAATGGCCGGCATAGAGGAACAGGTCAAAAAGTTGTATCCTTTGATCGGTGATATCATTTATGGTGAGGAGGAGGAAGATGGACGAGTGGAGAAACAAATCGGTACTTTGTTGACCAATAAAAAAATGACATTGTCCACGGCCGAAAGTTTTACGGGCGGCAGTATTGCAGAAAGAATTACCGCAGTTCCGGGAGCATCCAATTATTTTAAGGGAAGTATAGTGTGCTATGCCACCGAGATGAAAGTAAGATTGTTGGAAGTGCCACAAGAACTTATAGATAAACATTCCGTGGTCAGCGAAGAAGTGGCCATGGCCATGGCCAATAATGTGAAGAAAAAGCTGGAAACCGATTTTGCGATTGCCACTACGGGCAACGCAGGGCCCACCAAAGGTGATTCCGATGCCGATGTTGGAACCGTTTACATAGGAATAAGCACACCAAAGGCTACTTTTGCCCAAAAATTTGTGATGGGCAAGCACAGGGAAAGGGTCGTCAAAAAGTCTGTAAACAAGGCTTTTGAGCTCTTGTACAAAGAAATTTTAAATTTCTGAAAAAGATTTTTGTACGTCCCATTAAAATGGTATAAATTTGCAGCCTCAATAAAATCACTCAAATAGTTAGGGAGATGTCTAAAGTTTGTGAAGTAACAGGAAAAAAGGTGATGTTTGGAAACAACGTTTCCTTTTCTATCAATAAGACCAAAAGGAGGTTCGATGCGAATATCTCCAAGAAGAGATTTTATATTCCGGAGGAAGATCGTTGGGTAACCTTGAACGTTTCTGCCCGTGGGTTGAAAATCATCAACAAGAAAGGAATCTCTGCTGTCTTGAAGGAAATCAATTCCAAAAAGTAAGTTGTAAAAGCATTATAAGTACAATACAATGGCAAAGAAAGGAAATAGGGTTCAGGTAATTTTAGAGTGTACAGAACACAAAGAATCTGGTATGCCAGGTACTTCTAGATATATTACCACAAAGAACAAGAAAAACACGCCAGATAGGATGGAGATTAAAAAGTACAATCCTATCCTTAAGCGTATGACCGTTCATAAAGAAATTAAGTAATAGCTTTTTACAAAGTAAAGAGCAAAAAAATATAAACCATGGCAAAGAAAACAGTAGCAACGCTTCAGTCATCATCCAAAAGATTGACAAAGGCCATCAAAATGGTAAAATCCCCAAAAACTGGAGCTTACACTTTTGTAGAGTCTGTAATGCCACCAGAAATGGTAAATGACTGGTTGAACAGCAAATAAGGAAAAACTTCCTTGCACACTATAGAAGCCGCTTTTTAGCGGCTTTTTTTATTTTCTTGATTTTGTATTTTACCAACCTCTACTACAACCATAAGGGTAATCCGTCCCGATCAAATTTTGTATTAACAAAACTCCCCTTACTTTCCTATCTTTGACCATTAGCAAAGAACACAGGATGAGTCTATTCAAAAATATATTTTCAAAGGATAAAAAAGAGACCTTGGACAAGGGGCTCGAAAAATCCAAAACCAGTTTTTTTGGTAAACTGGGCAAGGCCGTTGCAGGTAAATCCAAAGTGGATGATGAAGTATTGGATAACCTGGAAGAGGTTTTGGTAACTTCCGATGTAGGCGTAAATACTACGCTTAAAATAATAGACCGAATCGAACAACGTGTGTCCCGCGACAAATACATGGGTACCGATGAACTCAATACCATTTTACGTGAGGAAATAGCAGGTTTGCTTTCTGAGACCAATTCGGGCGAGGATACCGAAATTACCGTGCCCCAAGACAAAAAGCCCTATGTAATTATGGTTGTTGGCGTAAACGGTGTGGGTAAAACAACCACCATTGGTAAATTGGCCCATAAGTTTAAAAATAAAGGAATGAAAGTGGTGCTGGGGGCAGCCGATACCTTCCGAGCCGCCGCCATAGATCAATTGGAGGTTTGGGCCAAACGGGTAGATGTCCCTATTGTAAAACAAAAAATGGGCAGCGACCCTGCCTCTGTGGCATTTGATACCTTGAGTTCGGCGGTGGCAGAAAATGCCGATGTGGTTTTGGTGGATACCGCAGGACGTCTGCACAACAAGGTCAATCTAATGAACGAGCTTTCCAAAGTGAAGCGCGTAATGCAAAAAGTGGTCCCCGACGCGCCTCACGAGGTGCTTTTGGTGCTGGACGGATCTACGGGACAGAACGCATTTGAACAGGCCAAACAATTTACCAAGGCCACCGAAGTAACCAGTTTGGCCGTAACCAAGTTGGACGGAACAGCAAAGGGTGGGGTTGTCATCGGAATTTCCGACCAATTTCAGATCCCCGTAAAATATATTGGTGTAGGTGAAGGGATCGAGGATCTTCAAGTGTTCAATAAATATGAATTTGTCGATTCATTTTTCAAAATATAAAATCATGTTCAGATATTTTCTATGTGCCTTTTTACTGATCGGATTCATTTCCTGTAAAGATAAAAATGCGGAACCCAAGGAAGAGGTTGTCCTTTGGACACCCTATAACGATTCCGCTGAGGTTGCTGCCAATGCAGAGCACGAGAACAAGAGGATGCGCTATAAATTCATCCAAAGTAAAGTGTTAGACAAGAACGAGGTTTTTTTGCCTCTGTATGATGAAGTGTCCCGGTTCACCGAAGCGCAATACGAAAAAATGAAACCTTTGGTTTTGGAACAGGATATCCCAACCATTCAAAACCATATTGATGCAGGAACGTTCACCTACGAAGATTTGGTGTTGTTCTACCTGCACCGAATTTATACCTACGAACTGCCCAACAAAACCACCTTAAACACCATAATTGCATTGAATCCAAATGTCCTTGAAGAAGCCCGCCAATTGGATGAAAGCAAGGAGACGCATCATCCCATTTACGGTATGCCCATTTTATTGAAGGATAATATCGGAACAGCCGAAATGAAAACCACCGCAGGTGCCATTGTTCTCAAAGAAAACCAGACCGATGATGCTTTTATCGTAAAGCGCTTAAAACAAAAGGGCGCTCTTATTTTAGGCAAGGTAAACCTAAGTGAATGGGCCAATTTTCTATGTGACGGTTGTCCCAATGGTCAAAGTGCGGTTGGTGGACAAACCTTGAACCCCTACGGAAGAAGGATTTTTGATACTGGAGGTTCCAGTGCGGGCAGCGGAACATCCACCGCTGCCAATTATGCAGTAGGTGCGGTGGGAACCGAGACTTCTGGGAGCATACTTTCGCCATCCAGTCAGAATTCCGTGGTTGGTTTAAAGCCGACCATAGGTCTATTGAGCAGAACGGGAATCGTGCCTATCTCCAGTACCTTGGACACCCCAGGTCCCATGACCAAAAATGTAACCGATAACGCCATCCTTTTGGATGCCATGTTGGGCAAGGACGAAGCCGATTATAAATCGGTAAGTACGGAAAAACCAGGCATTTTATCCGCTTGGATGAGCCCTGAGCCCCTCAATGAAATTCGTCTTGGAGTGATGACAAGCTTCATGGAGGGGGACTCCATTTATGCTGCCAATGTGCAAGCTTTGCGAGAAGCTGGTGCCCAAATAGTTGCATTTGAAGCAGAAAGTATTCCTTTGGAAGGTTTCACTACGCTGTTGAATTTGGATATGAAAGAGGATTTACCTGCTTATTTAAACGCAGAGGTGAAAGATAGGGACGCCGTAAGAGTGGCATCGGTAGAAGATGTGGTCACATTCAATAATCAAGATTCTTTGGTTAGAATACCCTACGGGCAAGCACGTTTTGATGGTATTTTGGCCGATTCAACTACGGCAGAACAATTCGAAAAAATAAAGCAAGATTTGAGGGAATCAGGTAGGGCGTTCTTCAAAATAATGGAAGAAAAGCAGCTTGATGCCGTGTTGAGTATCAACAATTACCACGCAGGCTATGCTGCCGTGGCAGAATATCCCGCTTTGACCGTTCCGATGGGGTATAAAGCTGATGGCGAGCCTGAAAGCATGACTTTTATCGGAAAACCATTTTCCGAAGCCCATTTGTTGCGAATAGGCAAAGCTTTTGAAGAGCTGACCAAGGCCCGAAAAATGCCAGAAGACTATCGGGATTAACAAGCTTAGTATTGCTTTTACCTAATTACTACAAGATATACTACCGCTAAAATTATACACTAAAGTGATTGTAATGCTTTGCGTTATTGTATTTTTGCACTCCATTTATAGGAAATATGCGTACAAAATCGCTCAAAAAGAACAAAATCAATGTAGTGACCTTGGGTTGTAGCAAAAATGTCTACGACTCCGAAGTGTTGATGGGACAATTGCGTGCCAACAACAAAGATGTGGCACACGAAGAGGAAGGCAATGTTGTGGTGATCAATACCTGCGGATTTATTGCGAATGCCAAGGAAGAAAGTGTCAACACCATTTTGGACTACGTACAGCGCAAAGAAGCTGGGGATGTTGATAAGGTTTTTGTGACCGGCTGCTTGAGCGAGCGTTATAAACCGGATTTGGAGAAAGAAATTCCCAATGTGGATGAGTATTTTGGGACCAGTGACCTTCCCAATTTGTTGAAAGCGCTTGGTGCCGATTACAAGCACGAGTTGATTGGTGAGCGTTTGACCACTACACCTAAAAACTATGCCTATCTTAAAATTGCCGAAGGTTGCGATAGACCATGTTCGTTCTGTGCGATTCCATTAATGAGAGGCAAGCACAGGAGCACACCTATTGAAGATTTGGTGGCCGAGGCTGAAAAGTTGGCTGCCAATGGGGTCAAAGAACTCATTTTAATTGCACAAGACCTTACCTATTACGGTCTTGACCTTTATAAGAAAAGAAACTTGGCAGAATTGCTTCAGGCATTGGCCAAAGTCGAGGGGATTGAATGGATTCGTTTGCACTATGCATTTCCTACAGGTTTCCCCATGGATGTTTTGGAAGTGATGCGCAACGAGCCCAAGATTTGTAATTACATCGATATACCGCTTCAACATATTTCGGATTCCATACTTAAAAGTATGCGACGTGGTACCACCCAGACCAAAACCACAAAGCTGTTGAAAGACTTTAGGGAAGCCGTTCCCGAAATGGCTATCCGAACCACATTGATCGTTGGTTACCCCGGTGAAACCAAAGAGGATTTTGAAACCCTGAAACAATGGGTCCAAGAAATGCGCTTTGAACGTTTGGGTTGTTTCACGTACAGTCATGAGGAGAATACCCATGCCTATAATTTGGAGGACGATGTTCCCGAAGAGGTGAAACAAGAGCGCGCCAATATTATCATGGAAATCCAGTCCCAAATTTCTTGGGAACTCAACCAAGAGAAAATCGGGGAAACCTTCCGTTGTATCATCGATAGAAAGGAAGGGAACCATTTTGTGGGCCGCACGGAATTTGATTCCCCCGATGTAGACAACGAAGTGCTTATTGATGCTACAAAACACTATGTGAAAATCGGAGACTTTGTCAACATCAAAATTACGGACGCATCGGATTACGATTTGTTCGGTGAGCCAGCCTAAGGGTCTTGCTTAGGGGCAATATTATTTTTATCATCCAGCGTGTAATTCTTTAATGCACTTGCCATGCCTTGCGCAGCTTGGTATGTCTTCTCAACATACTTTCATTAGTTGGCGGCACTTATTAAGAGTCGCGATTTTATTGTTTTTAAACACAGACAATATGATCAACCCTTAAAAATGACATTCGTCATGGTATTTGGTGGTGGTGTTGGGTACTTTTAGTACTTCAAAATAAAAGAAGATCAGATGTGTCATTTCCCAATTCTTGATTTCTAAAACATATCAGAAGCAACGATTGTTTGCAATTAACTATATAACTATGGACCAAAATCAAAATAAACTGAAAGCAAGTGTTACCCTGCTTCGTATTTTTATCGGGTGGCACTTTTTATTTGAAGGTGTGGTGAAGATGTACAATCCCGAATGGACATCGTTTGGGTATTTGGCAACCGCGCAAGGACCTTTTGAGTGGTTTTTTACCATGTTGATCGGCGATGCAACCATAGGTTGGGTGGACACTTTGAACATTATTGCCCTTATGGTGGTAGGGGTCACCTTTACCCTTGGAATCTTCGAAAAAATCGGGGCCATTGTGGGCATTGGTCTACTGGCATTGTATTTCTTGGCCCATCCGCCATTTCCTGGTTTAACACAAATGAACGCGGAAGGAAACTACTGGTTGATCAATAAGAATTTGATTGAACTTGTGGCCTGTATTGTGATTTACCAACTACCAACAGGCAAATACTTTGGTCTGGATTACCTTAGAAAGTACAAACTTAAAACTCAGGAACAATGAAATGGACTAGAAGAGACCTTTTACTAGGATTGGGAGGCCTGCCCATACTCGGAGCTGTATGGTGGGCAGGAGCGGCAACCTCTGTAGGGTCGAGGAATAAACGCTCGGAAATATTGGAACAACTTAATATAAAGCCATCATTGCCTCCTGCAGTTCCAGGTATTGGCGGTGAACCTGTTCGAATCGGAATTATAGGCTTTGGTATCCGAGGGGAACAATTGACCAGGGCATTGGGCTTTGCTACGGACGAATGGAAAGAAGAAATGCGTTTGGAAGCCGAAGAAGACCCGAACAATAAAAGGTTGGAAGATTTTGAGAAACAAGAACGGCTCAATGTAAAGTTGGTCGGTATTTGTGATATATTCGATGTACGAGCCGAAAAATTCATTAATTCGTTCTCGACGGACGATAATCAAATAAAAAGATATTTGACCTACAAGGATATGATCCAAAGTGGCGAAGTGGATGCCGTGGTAATCGCTACCCCGGACCACTGGCATGCTCCCATGTCCATCGAAGCATTGAACAATAATGTGCATGTATATGTAGAAAAACCCATGACACATACTATTGGTGAGACCTATGCCTTGCGCGAGGCCGCCGAAAAATCCGATGCGGTTTTTGCAGTAGGACACCAACATAGGCAAACCTTGAGTTTTGGCACGGCCCGCGACATTGTGGAAAAAGGAACGCTGGGGCATGTGTCCTTGATCCAGACAAACACAAACAGGAACGATGACAACGGGGCATGGAACTACGATATCCACGAAAAAGCCAGTCCCGATACCATTGATTGGGAACAATTCTTGGGGTCGGCACCAAAGGTACCGTTCAACAAAAACCACTTTTTCAGATGGCGTAAATGGTGGGCCTATGGTTCTGGACTATCTGGAGATTTGTTGACCCACGATTACGACCGCTTGAACTGCGTCCTCAATATGGGAATTCCAGCTTCGGTAAGTGCTTCAGGTGGAATTTATACCCATAACGATGGCCGTAATGTTCCCGATGTGATCCAAGTGAACATGGAGTTTCCCGATTATAGCACGGGAAGCAGTCAAACCAAGGGCAAGGAAAAAGGGATGACCTTTTGCTATAGTGCAACTTTGGGTAACGGATTCAATAGACCTACCATTTTAATGGGGCACGATGCGACTATGGAACTGGGCAATAGATTAACGGTTTGGCCCGATGGGTCGTCTACCCGATATGCCGATATGCTGGAAATGGAAAAAATGAGACCTGACGTACCTATCTACCAATACGACCCAGCAGCGAATGCAACAGATGCCGTATCATCGGCAACATCGCAGTACTTTGCTGATAAAGGCCTAATGTGGACCTATATTGATGGAGTTCGTGTAGATTCCACCTTTTTGCACATGAGGGAATGGTTAAGTGTTATTAAAAATGGTGGAAACGTGAGCTGCGGCATCAAAGAAGGTTTTGATGAAGCTATTTCTGCCCACATGGCAGGTTTATCCTGGAAATTGGGAAGGAAAATAGAATGGAATGCAGCACGCCAAACCTTAAAGCCGATTGAAGGTATAGATTTTGACCAAGTGCTCTTGGGCAACGAAAACTGGAACATGCAACCAGAAATGGTTGGGTGAGGTTTCTTGACTTTTATGGATTCTAGTCCGGAAGGTGGGACATTGTCGAAAAGAATTTGATTCTTGGGCCAATGTCCCACTTGTCCTTTTGGATTATATGATAACGTTGGAAATTAGTTCCTCAACTGTTGGGTGTTCGCTACCGCCAGCAGGTTCTACGGTCAGGTTTAGCGATTCCGCGTTTTCGATATATTTTAAGGTTACTAACTCTTTATCGGTGGGTACAACGCCCATATTGATCATTTCTCCATTGACATCGCTCCACATTTGATAGGTTTTATCCTTGGGCAATACGGGTAATCCTTTGGGGTTGACAAATACCAGTTGACTTTTATGGTTGATGAAAGCTATGGCCTTGCCGTTGGGCGCTTTTTGGTTACCATAGAGTACCAAAGGAACCACATCTGGATTATTGATGTTCTCCAAACGATTGGCGGTGAGCCTGAACTCGGATTCCAGTTCATCCACTTGCTGCTGTAATTGGCTGGTTTGCAATTGAAGTGTGTTTAGATCGCTTTCGGCATCTTGCCATTTCACATAGAGCCAAAACGTACTTAGGCCAAAAACCAATGCAAATCCGGCCGCAATCGATAGGGGCAACCAACTTGTTTTTTTTATCTCTGGTTGACGGATGACGTTTTTTATTCTTTCTTTTACAATTAATGGCGGAGTTATGGCCTGTTCCATACCCATGCGTTCGAAATCTGCTTCCAACACATCAAAATGCTCCTTGAGCGATTCATCTTGCTTCAGGGCATCTTCCACAGCAGTGGTCAATTCTTCTGAAAGCTCTCCGGTCAGATAAAGCTCTAGAAGTCCTTCTTCCAATATCTTTTTCTTTTCCATCATGCCATTGATTCTAAAACGACCCAAATATAAACCAACATATTCGTGTACGTTTCGCGCAATTGTTTTAGTGCTTGCCTAATGTAGGACTTAAAGGTGCCCAATGGCACTCCCATTGCCTTGTGTGCTTGTTTATGGGTATAACCGCTATAATACACCAATGCAATAGCTTTTTGGTGATGAGGTTCAAGGGCTTTTATGGAACCTTTAAGTTCCGTATAATTGGGTAACTCTTCGTTAACCTCCTTAGTATCATATACACTTAAATCATTCGTTTGGATGAGCTTGTTCTTAGTTCGCATTGAATTTAACGTTGTGTTGCGTGCAATTCTGTAGGCCCAAGTATAAAATCTGCCTTTTGAGGCATCGTAGGCTGCTATGTTTTTCCAAATTTTTATGAAAGTTTCCTGTAGCAGGTCTTCAGCCTTGTCTTTATCACGGCACATGCGAAGAATTACTCCGAACAGTGCTCCGGAATATTTGTCGTATAGCTGGTAGAGGGCCTTGTCGTCACCCGAATTTAAGCGGGCGATTACCTCATGGTCTTCAAAACTGTTCTTCATTGCCAGTGTTAAAGATATGATAAAAAACTACGGTGCTCATCCATTTGCCCAAACCATGTGTAAATAATAATTGAAAGCGCTTTAAAAACAATAATCATTGAAAATTTAAATCAGAAAAAATGAAAAAATTAATCTTTGCTTTAGCCACTTGTGCTTTATTATTTTCAACCCAAGACACTAGTGCACAAAAATCCCAAGACATTGTGGACATTGCTGTTTCGGTAGATGATTTCTCAACCTTGGTGACCGCACTAAAAGCGGCTGATCTTGTGGGAGCCTTGAAGGGTGATGGTCCTTTCACGGTATTCGCTCCTGTGAATTCAGGTTTTGCCAAAATTGATTCTGAAACCTTGAACGCACTATTACAACCGGAAAACAAGGAAAAACTTGCGGCTATCTTAACCTATCACGTGGTGTCGGGCAAATTAATGGCTACCGACGTGGCAGCTGCATTGACCCAGGGAAATGGAAAAGCAGAACTTGCAACCTTGAACGGTGGGAAATTAACTGCTATGAAAAAGGACGACGATATCTATTTAGAAGATGCCCAGGGAAATTGGAGTAAAATTTCCAAAACAGACGTCGTTGCCTCGAATGGAGTGATCCATATTATTGAGGATGTTGTAATGCCCAACTGATAAAGAGTTGTTCGTTTTGATGTTGAAAAGCACCGCATTGCGGTGCTTTTTTAGTTTCGGACCTTGTTATCTTCCTCGGGTCAATTCAATTTCATAAAGTTCTCTTCCCAATTGTGCCAAAAAGGGGATGCCCACTTCGTCGTATTCGTAGGCATCATCATTAAAAATACCATCGCTATTAACCAATATCGTTGCCGTGAGCATAAAATCAACATTGTTTTTGGTGTCCTTTATATAGGCGCAATCAGTCAGGGTACCATAGGCATATCCCACTTTGTTATATATTTTGATGTGTTTGGGCATGGGTTCCGTACTGTCACCAAACATAAAAAACTTTACATAGCTATCATAAAATACATCGGGGTCATAACCTAATTGGGTCGGAAGTGTGTGCATGGCGGTCAACAAATATTTGCGTTGAACATCACTTAGGTTAAAACGTTGTTCCCTTGGGAATGCTTCAGGAAAGATGATACGTTTTAACAGTGCAGTCTGTGCTTCGATGGGATAGTAATTTTTCAACGAAAAATCAAAAGGATCCATTTGCAAAGATTCATCAGAAATAAAACCTTTTCCTTTTTCAGCCCTATTTAGTTCAAGTGGTTTTATCGGGGAATTTATAATGGGTTTGCTCAATGAGGTCGTGGAATCGTTAAGGTAAAAAACCAATGGTTTGGTAGTTACATCATCAGCATTGTCTGTTGATAAACGATGGGCTATCCTAATGGGCGAAACGCCTCTCCTTTGCATCCTTTCATTCAAGTCGTCTTGCCCTATAAACTCTACCAACCGGTTGTTGGCGGCATTGTCCGAGACGGCAAAAATTTCTGAAATGGCCTTTGCGAATGTTGAGTTTACGGAATCACCTTCAACAAAAAACCGGGTGTTTAGGGAAAGTGAGTCAAGTTCGTTGAGTTTTTCCAGAGTGGCCACCGCAGCGGGGAACTTAACCGTGCTTGCAGGATAAAAATAGTTGCTTTTGTCAACCTGAAAATCGTAATCTGTGAAAACGATGTTGTCGTTCCTTCGGTCTATTTGGGTGTATCTTATTTGGACTTCATGTGCCTCCAGATTGTCCATTACCCTGCTAATTTTGACATTCTCGGAAGAAAGCACTTGGATCAAAGGGTCGGTAGATGAATTTTTGGAGCAGGAGAGCCCCAATACAAGCAAACTCAATATCCCAAGTCTGGACCTCATGAAAAAAAGATTAAATTTCCCCCGTATATACCTGGCCCCTGTGGGGTTTCAGAATTTCCCTTGCCTCCTTTAATTCAAATTCGGCCACGACCAAAAAAGCAATACTGTGGGTGGGACTATAATGTTCTACTCCCGAAAGGTCGTGCTTTAATTCCTCTGCCTCTACAAATTCTTTGAGGTGTTTTAAATAGTGTTCGGCAACATGGGCCGCATTGGGACCTCTAAAGTCCCAAATAATCTTTATTTTTCTGTCCAAAAGCTTTTCCATGGTTTTTATGAGCCGGTTACGGATTTGCCGGTTTCGGCAAAGGATTTAAAATCTTGCATGTACTTTAAGGATTGTTTTTTAAACGCACCGGGCATAAAAAGCCCCATAAGTTTCATGCCAAATCCCGAAAATTGGAATTCAGACTCGGAAATCCAGCGGGTTTTGTCCCCTTCTTCCTTAAAATAATTTTTTTGAATGTTATGCACACCTTTGGTGTCGTAAATGGTGTGCAGTTCATCGGGAAGGTTTCTTTTGATGATGGTCTCTATCATGGTAATTTCCCGTTTGCCCATTTTGTAACTGAGACTCATTTGGGCACCTTCCTGTCCAGGGTTTTGTGATAGTTGTTCATAGTTGACAAGACCTCTTTGCCAATGTCTCATGTTTTCGGGATCATCCATCTTTTTGATGAATTCTTCCCTTGGGACATCAATAACAATTTCGGTAGTGTACTTCATGTTTGGTTTGGTTTTGCACTAATGTAGCAATTTCTGGCATCTATCTCCAACTAAAAAAATCTGTTAATGAAATTAGAACCTTCTTGTAAGGGATTTTGTAATTGTTATTTTTGCGAAATGCTTAAGCACCAAAAAAATACGCCGTTCCTTCTTTGCACTTTAATTGCAATCCTCGTTTCTTCTTGCGAGGGCATGTTCAACAAGGAAGAAGAGAAGGAACCTTTGGCAAGGGTGGACGATACTTTTTTGTACAAAGAGGACATTGCTTCCTTGATCAGGGACGACATGACAGCGGAGGACAGCACCATGTTCGTTACGAATTATATCAACAATTGGGCATCCAAGCAGTTGTTGTTGTCCAAATCAAAAATAAATCTACCCGAAGAGAAGTTGGCCGAATTTGACCGTTTGGTGTCCGATTACCGGGCCGACCTTTATACAAGGGCTTACATAGAGGCATTGGTGAACCAATCCCAGGACACTTCCGTTACCAAGGCACAGCTACAGGAGTTTTACGAGCGGGAGAAAGAAAACTTCAAACTAAACGAAAAATTGGTGCAGCTCAGGTTTGTGGGCATGTCCGAAAAGTTCTTGGACAGGGACGGTGTAGAGGCCAAAATAAAAAATTGGGACGTTTCGGATAAAAGATATTTGGACTCCATCGCGGTACAGTTCAATAAAATTCATTTTAACGATTCTATTTGGATAAGTGCATCAAGGGTAATCGAAGAAATTCCACCTTTGACGCGGGCAAATGAGGAAACCCACTTAAAAAAATCACAATTTTTTGAGTTACAAGATTCGTTAGAGGTATATTTGGGCTTGGTGACCAATGTGTTGGAAGTCAACGAAACAGCTCCTTTTGATTATGTGGAGCCGGACATCAAACAATTGATATTGAACAGGAGACGGTTGAACTACATAAAAAAACTGGAAACCGAAATTATTGATGAAGCTATTAAGAAGAATGAATTTGAGGTTTATGACAAAGAAAATTAAAGGACTTTTTATTGCATTTTTTGCACTGTTCGGTATGGTACAAGCGCAGGAAGCCGACGAAGCATTGGGCGTTAACGATTCCACCAGTAATGCCAAAAAAGTAAAATTGGACGGTATTGCCGCCGTGGTCGGGGATTATGTGATCCTGGAGTCGGATATCGACAAAACATTGATAGACCTTCAAAACCAAGGGGCATCCACCGAAGATGTTACCCGATGCAACCTATTGGGCAAACTTATGGAGGATAGATTGTACGCCCACCAAGCGGTGCAGGACAGTTTGTTGGTCTCCGACGATATGGTAAATGCCCAGAGTGACCGTCAAATACAGCAATTGACCCAACAGATAGGAAGCGTGGAGAAGATGTTGAGCTACTATAAAAAGCCCGATATGGAAAGTTTCCGCGAAGAACTTTTTGAAATCAACAAACTGCGTATGCTATCCGAAAAAATGCAGGGCAAGATTGTTGAAGAGATTGAAGTGACCCCGGAAGAAGTTCGCCAATTTTTCTATAAAATTCCGGAAGATGAAAGACCTGTTTTTGGAGCAGAACTGGAAATTGCCCAGATTGTAAAACAGCCCGAGGCCCCGGAAGAGGAAAAACAAAAGGTCATTGACCAGTTAAAGGAAATTCGCCAAGATGTATTGGAGAACGATGCGAGTTTTAATGTAAAGGCCATTTTGTACTCGCAAGATCCAGGTTCTAAATCCAAAGGAGGTTTTTATAGTATGACGAAAGAAACTCCGTTTGTAAAGGAATTTAAGGATGTAGCCTTCAGTCTTCAGGAAGGGGAGATATCGGAGCCCTTTGAAACAAGTTTCGGCTATCATATTATTTATATAGAAAAAATCAGGGGACAAGAGTTAGATCTTCGACATATCCTCATGATTCCTAAAATCCCTCAAAGTGCTATTGATAAGGCCGTAAACGAATTGGATACTATCCGCCAACAAATTTTGGATGGCAAATATACTTTTGCCGAAGCAGCCCTGAACTTTTCAGATGAAAAAGAAACCAAGTTCGATGGTGGATTGCTCCGTAACCCAGTAAACTTTGATTCCCGTTTTGAGCTGACCAAAATGGATCCAACACTATATAATCAAGTTAGGGATTTAAAGGATGGTGAAATATCCCGTCCAATTCGTGAAGATGACCAAAGGGGAGGAGCTCCCAAGTTCAAAATCATGAAGATTTCCAACCGTTATGACGAGCACGAGGCAGATTTCGCAAAAGACTACATGAAAATCCAGGAACTGGCACTAAGGGAAAAGCAGTTCAAGGCCATTAAAGAATGGATGGACGAACATATAGAGGATACTTATATCCATGTTGACTCCGAAAGTAGGGACTGCGATTTTGCAAACAACTGGGTAAAGGAATAATTGTATGTCGGATGTAGTTGCAGTAGAAAATCTGGTAAAAAAGCACCAAGATTTAAAAAAAGAGATTGCCAAGGTCATTGTAGGCCAAGATGAAGTGATCGAACAAATACTACTATCCATCTACACCGGGGGCCACTCCTTGTTGATCGGTGTTCCCGGTCTTGCAAAAACATTGATGATTAACACCATTGCACAAACCTTGGGACTGGATTTTAAAAGAATCCAGTTTACGCCCGACCTAATGCCCAGCGATATTTTAGGAAGTGAGGTCTTGGACCAAAACCGAAACTTTAAATTTATTAAGGGACCGGTTTTTGGCAATATCATTTTGGCTGATGAGATCAACCGTACACCACCAAAAACCCAAGCAGCTTTGCTGGAGGCCATGCAGGAGAGGGCGGTGACCATTGCTGGAAAGCAGTACAAATTGAATCGACCCTATTTTGTACTGGCCACACAAAACCCGATAGAGCAAGAAGGCACCTACCCATTGCCCGAAGCGCAATTGGACCGCTTTATGTTCGCCATAGAGCTGAAATACCCCTCGATTGAAGAGGAAATCCAAGTGGTAAAATCCACTACTACGGATGATCAGGTCCAGATAAACACACTTTTCAATGCCGACGAAATCATCGAAGTACAGCATTTGGTAAGACGTATTCCCGTGCCAGACAATGTTGTGGATTATGCGGTTAGGTTGGTCAATAGAACAAGGCCGGACCAAGAAGGTGCATCCGATTACGTAAAAAGTTATATTGATTGGGGAGCAGGCCCGAGGGCGTCACAGAACTTGGTTTTGGCAGCTAAGGCCCATGCGGCCATTAATGGTAAGTTCTCTCCGGACATCGAAGATGTTAAGGCAGTTTCCCTGGGAATCCTTCGCCACAGGATCCTAAAAAACTACAAAGCTGAGGCTGAAGGCATCAATGAGGAAAAAATTATCACGGAATTATTGTAAAAAATAGGAAAGTCAACACTTATTTAGTGCGATTCTAATTCCAAATTACTTCTCATTTTAGTAAATTTACCGAATTACGAAAATCTTAAAAACTCAATTGTATAATGGCATTTGATATAGACATGATTAAGGGTGTTTACGCTTCCATAGGGGAACGTGTGGAAAAAGCCCGTGAATTGGTGGGCAAGCCCCTTACACTTTCCGAAAAAATCTTATACTCCCACCTTTGGGACGGTAAACCCGAAAAAGCATTTGTAAGAGGCAAGGATTACGTTGACTTTGCACCCGATAGAATCGCTTGTCAAGATGCAACGGCGCAAATGGCCTTGCTTCAATTTATGCAGGCGGGTAAGGATAAAGTAGCGGTGCCCACAACGGTTCACTGTGACCACTTAATCCAAGCCAAGGATGGCGCAGCATCAGATTTGAAGCACGCCAACGAAACCAGTAAAGAGGTTTTTGACTTCTTGGGGTCTGTATCGAACAAATATGGAATTGGATTTTGGAAACCAGGTGCAGGTATTATTCACCAAGTTGTCTTGGAAAATTATGCATTTCCTGGAGGTATGATGATCGGAACCGATTCCCATACCGTAAACGCCGGTGGATTGGGAATGGTGGCCATTGGTGTCGGTGGGGCCGATGCCGTGGATGTAATGGCAGGAATGGCCTGGGAGCTAAAATTCCCCAAGTTGATCGGTGTCAAATTGACCGGTAAGCTATCTGGTTGGACAGCCCCTAAAGATGTTATTCTAAAAGTGGCCGAAATTCTTACCGTAAAAGGGGGGACAGGTGCCATTGTGGAATATTTTGGCCCAGGAGCAACTTCCATGTCCTGTACTGGTAAAGGAACCATCTGTAACATGGGTGCGGAAATTGGAGCTACAACTTCCACATTCGGTTATGACGAATCCATGGAACGCTATTTAAGAGCTACGGACAGGTCCGATGTTGCCGATGAAGCCAATAAAGTTAAAGAACATTTGACCGCTGACCCAGAGGTGTATGCCAATCCAGAACAATATTTTGATCAAGTAATCGAAATAAACCTTTCCGAATTAAAGCCTTTGCTGAACGGACCATTTACCCCGGATTTGGCAACAGAAGTAGGAACAATGAAAGAAAAGGCCGAGAAAAACGATTGGCCTTTAGCTGTTGAGTGGGGATTGATAGGATCTTGTACCAACTCTTCTTATGAAGATTTATCGAGAGCATCATCCATTGCACAACAAGCTCTGGACAAAAAACTGAAAACAAAAGCTGAATTTGGTATCAACCCAGGTTCGGAACAAGTAAGATATACTACGGAGCGTGATGGTATCCTTGAGATATTCGAAAAATTGGATGCTACGATCTTTACCAATGCCTGTGGACCGTGTATTGGCCAATGGGCACGATACAAAGATCCAAAAAACGCACCAAAGAACAGCATTGTTCACTCCTTCAACCGAAACTTCGCAAAGCGCGCCGATGGAAACCCCAATACACACGCTTTTGTAGCTTCGCCCGAAATGACCGCTGCAATCGCCATTGCAGGTCGTTTGGATTTTAACCCCTTAACGGATAAGTTGATCAACGAAGATGGGGAAGAAGTAATGTTGGATGAACCGACAGGATGGGAATTGCCACCAAAAGGTTTTGAAGTTAAGGAAAACGGTTACGAAGACCCGTTGGAAGATGGAAGTGGAGTAGAGGTTAAAGTGGCTTCGGATTCCGAGCGCTTGCAATTGTTGGAACCATTTGTGCCCATCAAAGCAAGCGATCTTCAGGGTATGAAATTGTTGATAAAGGCCTTTGGAAAATGTACCACGGACCACATCTCCATGGCAGGGCCATGGTTGCGTTTCAGGGGGCATTTGGACAATATTGCCAATAATACTTTGATAGGCGCCGTAAATGCCTTTAACCAAAAGACAAACTTCGTTAAAAACCAAATTACAGGTGAGTACGGAGGTGTTCCCGATACCCAGCGTGAATACAAGAAAAAAGGAATCATGACGGTTGTTGTGGGAGACCACAACTACGGTGAAGGTTCATCAAGGGAGCATGCGGCCATGCAGCCAAGGCACTTGGGTGTTGCCGTTGTATTGGTAAAATCCTTTGCAAGGATCCACGAGACCAACCTTAAGAAACAAGGTATGTTGGCCTTGACCTTTGCCAATGAGGACGATTACGATTTGATCCAGGAGGATGATACGTTCAATATTGTTGATGCCGCTGAGTTTGCTCCTGACAAACCTTTGACCATCGAAGTAGTGCACTCTGATGGAAGTAAGGATACCATCGTAACAAACCATTCGTACAACGATGCGCAAATCAAGTGGTTCAACGAAGGTTCGGCCTTGAACTTGATCAAGAAGCAGAATGCTTAATTGTATCTAATATAATCTGTAAAAACTCCTGATGTTGTAAAAGATGTCAGGAGTTTTTAATTTTTGATAAATAATTTTCAATGAAGATCAACAAAAAGACCATTCTCAATGTTGTATTGATTCTTTTTATCCTATCGTTTTTTGTGACCCCGATCGGTTACTACGGGAAAATTTGGTTGAACAGGGCGTTTGCATTCTCTCCTGAGATCATCGATAAGGGCGAGCAACAAAAAATCACCGATTACGATTGGAAGCTAAAAGATGCAGAATGGAACTTTTTCAACTTTGAAAAATCCAAAGGAAAGGTAATCTTCATCAATTTATGGGCTTCATGGGGATTGCCATCGGAAGCAGAGCTTGCAAGTATTCAGGAATTGTACGACAAATATAAGGATGGAGTTGATTTTTACATCATCACCAATGAGGAGAGAGCACCTGTTGAGGCTTTTATGGAAGAGCACGAATTTACATTCCCAGTAACCTATTTGATCATAGGCGAAAAAATGCCCATTGATCCCAGCGAGGTGCCTTCTTCCTATTTGATCGATAGATCAGGAAGCATTGTGATTCACGAAGAAGGAATTTCGGATTGGAGCACCAATAAAGTTTATAAATTAATGGAACGGTTAATCGCAGAATGAAAATCACCAAGGAACAGATCGGCAACGCTATATGGATTTTGGCCATAGTTCTTATATTGTTTACTCCATTGGGATTTTATCCACGGGTATGGGTCAATAAAATTGTTGCTACAGTGATTAGTCCAAGCACTGTGGACAAGGATGAACAAACTAGGTTGAAAAACTATAACTGGAACCTTGTTGATCTAAAGGGTAAATCAACCAACCTCCAATCAAAACAAGGGGAAGTTATTTTGGTGAACGTTTGGGCAACCTGGTGCCCGCCATGTGTTGCAGAACTTCCTGGATTTGTGGAATTGTACTCGGATTATAAGAATAAAGTCGAATTTGCCTTCGTGGCCAATGATGAAAAACAAAAAGTTGAGGCATTTCTAAAGAAAAAAGGGTATGATTTACCAGTATATTTTCAAGCATCGGCCACACCAAAGGAGTTGGAAAGTAGTAGTATTCCCGTAACCTATATTATTGATAAAAAGGGCAATGTAGTGGTGGATAAAACGGGAGCCGCCAATTGGAATTCCGACAAGACCCGTAGCCTGTTGGATAAGTTGATTTCCGAATAGCCATTATTTTATTTCTTCTTAAAATATTTGAAAGGGACGACCAACATTCCAAAACATTCCCCGTCTTCTTTGCCCAAATGTTTATGATGGATTTTATGCGCCCTACGTACTCCTTTCGCATACCAATTGTTGGCATTCCTAAATATTTTAAAGCGTTGGTGAATAAATATATCGTGAACCGTAAAATAAGCAATGCCATAGGCCAAAATGCCAAATCCTAACGGCCATCCATACCAAAACGAGGTGTAACTGCCCAAGTAAAACAACGTCATGCTAACGACGGCGTAAAAAATAAAGAAAGCATCATTTCGCTCAAACCAGGAATCATGATCTTTTTTATGGTGGTCCTTATGCAGGCTCCATAGAAAACCATGCATCACGTATTTATGGGTAAACCATGCCATAAACTCCATAAAGCAAAAAGTTGCCAAAAATATCAGTATCCAAAGTGCTACTTTCATTGTACCAGTTGTAATTTATAATTTACATACGATTGTGCCAACAGACCAAATTTTTGATAGTTGGGGACACGGATCCTAGTGTTTTTTAT
Source organism: Flagellimonas halotolerans (assembly GCF_035818535.1). Lineage (NCBI taxonomy): Bacteria > Pseudomonadati > Bacteroidota > Flavobacteriia > Flavobacteriales > Flavobacteriaceae > Flagellimonas > Flagellimonas halotolerans. The sequence goes on from NZ_JAYKYV010000008.1 coordinate 140,765, forward strand.
CTCCAGAGGAGGTGTGCCCTGCAATTTTTGAAGCAGTTTTTTATAATATCTATACGCGGTATAAACTCCAAACTTGGCTTGTTCGGGCAACTGTACAATTCCTGAGTACCCAAGCGCAAAATCGGCCTTGATCTCGTTTACGATACGCTTTTTGGACTCCTCGTCCAGTTCCATCAAGTTGGTGTTCGGAAAATAGGCCCGGTTCAAATGCTCGTAATCAGCTTTTAGATCACGTAAAAAGTTCACTTTTTGAAAAGCGGAACCCAAAGCCATGGCCGATTCTTTCAAATTTTCATACTTTTCCTTGTCCCCTTTTACAAATACACAAAGGCACATCAACCCAACAACATCGGCAGAACCATAAATATACTCACGGTATTCATCAAAAGTCTCATAGTTTTTCTTGGTAAGGTCCATGCGCATGCTTTTCATAAAGGACGTTACCAAATGATGCGGAATGTCATACTTGTGATAGGTATGCTGAAAGGAATTCAAAATAGGGTTCAAACTAATTTTGTCATCAATGGCCCGTTCCATGTCTTTTTCAAAGGCATTGAACAATTTGGCCTTGTCGTAATCGTGAAAGGTATCCACAATTTCGTCGGCAAAACGTACAAAACCGTAAATATTGTATATATCGGAACGGATGGACGGTGCCAACATTTTGGTGGCCAACGAAAAGGAGGTGCTGTAAGACTGGGTCACGACCTTGCTGCAGTTGTAGGATACATCGTCAAAAATAGTTTTCATCTTTTTACTTCTTTAATGATTAAATCAGCCACCAGTTTTCCGGAGATCAGGGATGGTGGAACCCCTGGGCCGGGAACGGTCAACTGACCGGTAAAGAACAATTTTTTTACTTTGCTACTTTTGAGGTTAGGTCGTAAAAAAGCGGTTTGGCGCAACGTGTTTGCCAAGCCATAGGCATTGCCTTTATAAGAGTTATACTGCTCCACAAAATCGTTTACACAGAAACTTTCCTTAAAAATTACTGATTTTTTTACAGTTTGCTTGGTTAAATTTTCAAATCGGTCCATTACAATATCAAAATATTGGTCACGTACTTGTGGTGTATCTTCCAATCCAGGGGCAATGGGTACCAAGAAAAAACCTGTTTCTTTGCCATTTGGAGCCATTGTGGCATCGGTTATCGACGGAAAGTTGGCATAGAACAAAGGATTGCTGGGCCATTGGGGATTATCATAGATTTCTTGGGCATGTTTTTCAAAGTCGGTATCAAAAAACAAATTGTGATGTTCAATATTTTCCAACTTCTTGTCAAAACCTATATAGAACAACAGAGAGGAAGGGGCGTAGGTTTTTTTGTTCCAGTATTCTTCGGAATATTGTCGGTGTTTTTTGTCCAATAAAGTTTCGGAATGGTGATAGTCGGCACCGCTCACTACATAATCACCAAGATGATTTTTCCCTTTGCTTCTGATGCCCAAGACCTCTCCATCGGATACTAGAATATGTGTTGCGGGACTATTGGTGTGTATGGTTACGCCCAATTCTTCTGCCACACTTTGCATGGCCTTGATGATTTCGTACATACCACCTTTTGGATGCCAAGTGCCAAGACCAAAGTCGGCAAAATTCATAAAATTGTAGAAGGATGGGGTTTTGCTGGGTTTGGCCCCCAAAAAAAGTACGGGAAACTCCAAAGTGGATACCAACTTTGGATTTTTGAAGCGTTTACGCACCTGTTGACTTATGGTTTTAAAAAATTGGTCGACCTTTAATACGGTTTCTTTGGTTATAAGTTCCAAAGGGGAAAGACCGGGCCTCAACACCACTTTGTTGATAGCAATATTGTAATTTTCTTGGGCTTCGGCTATAAATTGTTTCAAGTGTTCGCTACTTCCCGATTCAATGCGTTCGAACTCGTTGCATATCTTTTCCATACAGTCACCTATGGTGATCACATCGTCTTCGAAGAAAATTTTATAGGCGGGGTTTAGCTTGTCCAACTGGTAATAATCCGAGGTCTTTTTGTTGAAGTCAGCAAAAAATTTATCAAAAATATCGGGCATCCAATACCAGCTTGGTCCAATATCAAAGGTAAAACCATCTTTGACCAATTGTCTTGCCCTACCGCCCGCAGTATCATTTTTTTCGAATAGTTCCACCTCAAATCCTTCTTTTGCCAAATAACATGAGGCGGATAGGGAAGAAAAACCAGAACCGATGACAATTACTTTTTCCATTTGGATTTAAAGCGATTCTATCAGTTGATTAATGGATTTAAATATTTTGATGGGACCCGAAGGTTGCTCATCCTCAAATTCTTGTATCTGATGACCCAAAACGTAAAGTTTGGAACCGGGCGATTTTTTTAACACCTTACGGAATCGTTTAAAATAATCATCAATGTCATCTTTGGTGGGTGCTACGGTAAAGTAGGAAATAAACCTGATGTTATCGTAATATTTCAGTAAATCCTCAAGACTTTCCACCGGCATGGTCTGTCCTAAATATATGGTTTTGTAGCCGTGAAGGGCCAATTGGTAATTAATGTACAAGAGCCCCAATTCGTGTATCTCGTTTTCAGGAAGAAAAAGGACGTATACTTCATTTTTTTTTGCGGGAGTTTCAAATTGAAGCTTCTCGGTATGGATGTATATTTTTTGTTTGATCAAGTTGGATATAAAATGCTCGTGGGCCGGGCTTATGGTATTGGTTTGCCATAGCAATCCAAGTTCGTTCAACAGGGGGATAAAGACCTCGTTAAAGATTTGGGTAAACGATTTCTCCTCCATGAGCCCATTGTAGGTCTTCAAAAAAAGTGATTGGTCAAAATTGAGCATCGATAGTTTCAATGAATTGAGTATGTGGTTCTTTTCACTTTTTCGCGAAACAATCTCATTGACCAATGCCGGTATTTTTTCATCCCCTAACTTGGCGATTTTGGAAATTTTGTACCCATTGTTATAAAGTAGGGTAACGTTCAATAACTTTTGTAGACTGGTAATGTTGTATGTCCGAATATTTGTGTTCGTTCTTTCAGGACGGAATAAATCATATCTCTTTTCCCAAATTCGGATGGTGTGGGCTTTTATGCCCGAAAGGTTCTCCATGTCCCGAATACTAAAAGAAGTTTTTACACTGTTCATCTTTTTTATTTAAACGTTAAACAAATTTACAATTTAAAAGATGTCATCCTAGTTATTTATCATAAATTTTGCACTAACTCTTCAAAAAGTCACGAATGTTTATGGAATTTTAACGATAAAGTCTTGTTCTCGTTATCTTCCTAAAAGCGGACAGTCTCTCCCTTGGAAAAAACTTGAACTGGCGTTTCTTGCCATTATCATGTACAATGCTGATGCCTATGGGGTCCTTTCCCTATTTTTTGGAAATCAAGTGCATATAGCCTTTGAATTCTTTTTTTACATAGGGGAACAAGATGAGCAAACCGACCATGTTTGGGAATACCAGGGCCAATATCATGGCATCTGAAAACTTTATCACAGCATCCAGGGTTATGGCAGCACCCAGCACAGTAAACAAAAGGAATATAATTTTATAGGTGAGGTCAGTGATCTTGCTTCTTCCAAAGAGGTATTTCCATGCCTGTAGCCCATAATAGGACCAAGATAGTATGGTGCTGAAGGCAAACAGGCATACAGCGGCCATTAGGACCCAGGAAGAACCGTTAATGGAATTTTCAAAAGCCAGGGATGTAATGTTCACCCCGCCCAACCGACTTCCATCAGCCATTAGAGCTTGGCCCTCTACTACATTGCCATATACAAAAACACCGTCCATGTTAAAGAGAATGATGATAACGGCTGTCATGGTACACACCAAAACAGTATCAATGAAAGGTTCCAACAAACCTACAAGTCCTTCCGATGCCGGGAATGAGGTATTAACGGCCGAATGTGCTATGGCGGCAGAGCCTGCGCCCGCTTCATTGGAAAAAGCAGCTCTTCTAAATCCTTGGATCATAACCCCTACAAATCCACCTGAAATTGTTGCTTCGGGGGTGAAGGCTTCTTTTAGGATAAGGGCAAAGGCATCATCGACCCATTCTATTTTGGAAAATATGATGAAGAGTGCCGCACCCACGTAAAGTATGGCCATAAAAGGAACCACTTTTTCCGTAACCTTGGCGATACGTTTAATCCCGCCAATGATTACAATTCCGGCCAAAATTGCAAAAACAAGGCCAATGATGCTCCCCGTGGCATCGCCGGTCAAACCAAAACGTTCTATAATCTGGGAGGCAGCTTGGTTGCTTTGGAAGGCATTTCCGCCACCAAAGGAAGCCCCCACGCAGAGTATGGCAAAAACTGAGGCCAAAAATTTGCCCAAGCGGGAAAACCCTCGCTGTTTTAACCCTCTGGACAAATAATACATGGGGCCACCATAAACATTGCCATCGGTGTCTATATCCCGATACTTTACCCCAAGGGTGCATTCCACAAACTTAGTGGACATGCCAAGCAGTCCGGCCAGTATCATCCAAAAAGTGGCTCCGGGCCCTCCAAAGGAAATGGCTACGGCCACCATGGCTATATTGCCCAGACCTACAGTACCCGATACCGCGGTGGCCAAGGCCTGAAAATGGTTTACCTCTCCCGAGTGCCCTTCATCTTTAATGGTATCCACCAAATCTCCCTCGACTTCATAAACCTGTGGTTTTGGTTTCGGGGGTGTTTTTTCAAGTTCATCGTATTTTCCTCGGACCACTTGTATGGCTGTTGAGAAATGACGGATGTTGATAAACCCAAAATAGACCGTAAAGAACAGGGCCCCCAGTATCAGAATGATAAGAATTATTGGAATGCCATGCCCGAATATGGGAACCTCTGCCAGAATCAGATTTTCCCACCATACGGCAAAGGGCATAAAGGCTTCATTTATTTTTTCGTCCAGACCTTTTTCGGATGTGGATGCTAAAATTGCATTGCTTGGAATGCATAATGTACTGTACAATAGAAATTTACCCATAATCGAAAGTTTGCCTGAATTTCGATTGTAGGTTCGGATTTTTTGGACATTGTCGGAATGAATCTCAAAATGTCAGTAACCAAATAACTGACAAATCAAAGCTAAGTCATTCATTTTCAATCTGTATGTTTTCTTTTGGGATATGGAGCCTAATTTTCCTTTCCCTGTTTTCCGACATTTCGAACAAAGTGCCTTTTAAGGGATGGTAGTGTTTGTCCCTTGTCCAATTCTTTTTGCCGAAGAGTCCATTCAGCAGCGCCTCCAATAACCTTTTAAGCTCATTGTGGTCGTTGATGTCATAGTTTTTGGAAGCTTCAAAGTTTTTTGGTTTGATTTCCAACCAATTATCGGTTGAATTTAGTTTGCGTTCGGCAAATGTTCTCAACAAGCGATAGAGGGCAGGGGTGAGCTTTACGACCCTGTTTTTATCACCAAGGAACCCAATCAGTGTAACTGAAGTTGCGCCGCTATTTTCTTTATTACCCGTCTTGGTAAATAATAGTTTTAGCTGATGGGGTTCTGGTATCACCGTTTCGGTAAGTTCCTTTACCCAGCTTAGTGCCAGGGCAAAGAACAGCATGATCAACGAAGTTTTGAAAATCGCTGAGAACAACAATAGATTAATGGTATTGTCCATCAACTTATATATTTGGGCCAAGAGCGTTACCAAAATGGTGATCAATGCTAACCAACCCAAGAGGGGAAGCCTTCTTTTTATAAAGGATTCCCATAGAACAAAGCCTAAAAATAGTAAGGTCAACAGTGCATAAACAACATCGAGTTCATTGATGACGTATGCTTCACGGACCAAAAACATTTTGAATAGGGTTGGAAACAGTGCAAATGCAAAAGGAATACCGATGATGTAGGGCCAAAACTTTGATTTTATCAAAGGAGCCAATGCCTTGGGCAAATATTTGAACCAAGGCAGGGCCATCAAAATAAACAAACTGTTAGTCAATGATAGAATACTCCTAAGACCATCTTTAAAGTGGGGGTAAAGACCATTATTGTTGAGGTATACGATTTCCACAAGCCCGGAAAAGGCCCAACAAAGCACCGAAAGAGCCAGCCAAACAGGGCCATAATCATCCTGTTTTTTCCCGATATGGTGCCAAATGGCCATTAAGGAAAGAAATGCAAAAAGGCAAACCGAAAGCTGCCACCATCCATAAAACATGGAAATTTCACTTGATACTTGTTCATCCATGCCTATCGTTTATATAAGGGATAAGTATTCAACTGTGACTGATTAGTAATTACTCGGAAAATAAATAAAAAAAGCAGAAGTAAAAAGAATGACTAAAAATAGAAGTATATCCGTAACCTTGAAAACAAAAAAAACCGCAAGATTTTGCGGTTTTCTTCTGTGCCCACGACTGGAGTCGAACCAGCACGTCCTTACGAACACTACCCCCTCAAGGTAGCGTGTCTACCAATTCCACCACGTGGGCCTTTGCAATTTTAGGTGTGCAAATATAATTTTTTTGGATAAAAGGGAAGGGTTTTAATGGCTTTTTATGGTCGATGGTTTTTAAAACCAACACGAGAACAAGTTTTCGTAAAGTTTACAATATCATAATATCCGTCCACTTTTATTTTTATGAAATTTGTCCGTGATGAAACACCCCCATACAAATGAAGCACAGCAAGAACTTGCTGTCCGGGTCAAAGCCTCGGACAGGAATGCATTTAACAGTCTGTTCTCCATGCTTTGGGAGCCCATGTACGTTTACGCAGCGTCTTTGGTAATGAACGATTCCCTGGCCAAGGATTTGGTTCAGGACATCTGGATCGATTATTGGCAACGCAGGGAAACTGTAGAGGTAAACCATATTAAGTCATATCTCTTCAAAGCGATTCGGTATAAATGTTACAATACTTTAAGGGATACCAAGTTTAACAAAACACAGATTGAGGCTGCCAATTCGATTTATATAGCCCCAGAAATGGAGTTGGAAGAAGACCTTATGGAGCTTACCGAACGTATTGATGTAAGTATGGCCGATCTCCCACAAAGATGCCAGGAAGTATTTAGGTTGAGCCGAATACACAACATCAGTAATAAGGAAATCGCGGAGCGACTGAACATTTCCCATCGCTCGGTTGAGAATCAAATTTCCTTTGCCCTCCGCAGGCTGCGCAAAGACCTTTCCATTGTTAAATCATTGTTCCTTTAAATGATGGGTTTTTTAGCTTAAGGTTAAGAGGTTTCCTGTAGTATTAAGTAATCATTAAAACAGATTTTTCGAGTGTGCGTCCCTGTACGTTTCTGGTACTTGTAGTTGAAACGGACATACAATGACTGAAAATGAGATTAAGGTTTTGATGAAAAAATACCTCAATGGTACCATTACCAAAAAGGAGGAATCACTCTTGGAGGAGTTTGACCATAAGTTGCTTTTCAAGAACCATCATAACGTTTTTAAAAATCCAAAACAAAAGAAGCGGGTAGGTCAAAAATTGGCCAAGCATATAAATAATTCCAAAAGAAGGCCAATACTAAAATGGAGCAGCGTGGCGGCTTCGTTAACCTTGTTGATTGGACTTGGATATTTTGCCTACATCTTCACCCATCAAACAGAAGTGGTAGAACCCATTGCCGAGATTACCAAAACCACGGAATGGGGACAAAAGCTACACATTGTTTTGGCCGACGGTACCGAGGTATATCTTAACGCTGGCAGTACCATAAAATATCCGCAACGATTTGAAGGCGATACAAGGGAAGTGGAACTCGAAGGCGAAGCTTTTTTTGATGTTGCTAAAGACCTGGATAAACCATTTATCATAAAATCGGGCGAGGTGGCAACCACGGTGCTGGGTACTTCTTTTAATGTGAACACCTATCCAGAAAACCAGCAAGTGGCAATAACAGTGGCAACGGGCAAGGTAAAAGTAGCTTCACAAGAAAGTGAACTGCTCCTATTGCCCAATGAGCAGGGTGTTTTCGATAGAAATTCAAAAGCCATTTCCAAGGAAAAGATAGATATTGCCTCATTTCTACATTGGAAAGACGGCATCATTCATTTTGATGACGCAGAACTGTCCAAAGTACTACAGACTTTGGAACGCTGGTACGGCGTAACTTTTGTGGTTGATAACAATACCATTGGCAATTGCCATATTACCGCAACATACGATAACGAAAGATTGGATGCTATTCTGGAAAGCATTGTGTATGCTAAAAAGGGATTGCACTATCAATTTTTGGATAAAAATAAAGTCCAATTAAAAGGAAAATGTACTGACTAAAACCAACTCAAATCAAAAACAGCATTAATATGACATAAAAGCAAACAAATTAAAAAGAGACAGCCCGTAACACTTTGGCGAGCGGAAACAGGCTGTCGACTGTTCAATAATTACAAATACTTATAACCATTTAAACATTATGTGAAATTATGAATTCACTAACTATTAAACAATTAATCAAGTTGACATTCCATACATTTTGCTTTCTGATTGTTTTGGCTCTGCTGAACCCGGTGCTTGCTGCCGATGTCAGGGGGCAGAACTTGGAAAGTTTTAAGGTGGACCTGTCTATGGACGACGCCACTGTAGTAGATGTGCTTAAACAAATTGAAGATCAAACGGATTTTAAATTTGTTTACGACCGAAAAGTGGGCAGGTTGCAAAACACCTATAGCATTGCCTACCAAAACGTATCATTAAAATCTGTTTTGGAATTAATGGCCAAAGATGCCCGCCTTACTTTTAGAAGAATCAACAACACCATTTCCATAGATGTTAAGCCCAAGGCCCCAAAACGAGTGGTCGAAGTGGTTTTTATTTCCGTTACGGGTCAAGTAACGGATGAAAACGGAGTTCCATTGGCCGGTGCTTCGGTTATGGAAAAGGGTAGGGGCAACGGTACCATTACCGATTTTGATGGAAACTTTTCCATTGATGTTGAAAGTGATGCAATCCTTCAAGTTTCCTACTTGGGCTACAAACCCCAAGAAGTTTCCGTAGATGGCCGCAGTACCATCAATATTCAGTTGGAGCAGGATGCCACCATGTTGGAAGATGTGGTCGTTGTTGGGTATGGCACTCAAAGAAAAACAGATGTGACTGGTTCTATCGCTTCCGTGGACAGCGAAGATTTTAACAAAGGAATCGTGATGAACCCCGGGCAACTTTTACAAGGTAAAGTAGCGGGTGTGAACATTTCCAACGTTAGTGGAGAGCCAGGAGCAGCACAGGATGTAATCATCAGGGGTGTTGGGAGTCTCCGTTCGGGGACCACACCACTTTATGTAATCGACGGTTTTGCTTTGGACAATACGAGCACCGGTGTTCCGACCAACCCCTTGAACTTCATCAACCCACAAGACATAAAAAGTATAGATGTGCTTAAGGATGCCTCTGCCGCAGCAATTTATGGTGCGAGAGCCGCCAATGGAGTAATTGTGATTACCACCAAAAGGGGCAAGGCCGGAAGAACCAGCATGGATTTGAACGTATCCACCGGGTTTTCAACCTTGGCCAACCAAGTTGATGTTTTTTCGGCTGATCGTTTTAGACAGGAAGTTGTTGCAACAGGCGGTACCTTGGAAGATGGCGGAGCCAATACCAATTGGCAAGATGCATTGAGCAGGACAGGGTTTACCAAAAATGTGAATTTAGCCATGAGCGGCGCATCCGAAAAATTCTCCTACCGAGCATCCTTGGGCGTTAATGATCAAGAAGGAATTCTTAGGGGCAACGATCTTAAACGTTATTCAGGTCGATTGAATTTGACCCAAAGGGCTTTCAACGATCGTTTAAAGGTCGAGTTTAATATGACAGCTACCAGGACCGAGAACCTTCGCGCAGATTCAAGGGCGATTGTGGGAGACATGCTTCAGCTGAACCCAACATTGCCTTTGTACACCGATGGGCAACCAACCTTGTTGGATAACATGCTCAATCCCTTGACCAGAGAGCAAATATACAGTGATGATGCCGTGAACCATCGTATTTTGGCCAATTTGGCCCCTTCCGTGGAAATTGTGAATGGGCTTACCTATAAGTTGAACTTGGGCGTGGATTACTCATCTACACAAAGGGATATACAGTACAAGCCCTACTCTTTGTTGGAAGATTACATAAGGGGGGAACTGAACAGTATTTACACCACCAACAAAAACAGTCTTATCGAGAATACATTGACGTATAATTTGATGACCGATAAGCACAACCTCACTTTTTTGGTTGGACATAGTTATCAAGAAACCTATGTGCACCAGAAGAGTTTTGAAATGGAAGGTTTTTCGGATAATGGTATCGACCCAAAATATCAGGATCAGATAAGTTCTGAAGATATGCCAACTTTTATGAATACTTATGCCACAAAGAATGAGCTGCAATCTTTCTTTGGTAGGGCCAATTATGTGTTCGATAACAGGTATATGCTTACCGCCACCATGAGGGCGGACGGGTCATCCAAGTTTGGTGGGAACAACAAGTATGGATATTTCCCCTCCGTTGCCGCTGGTTGGAACATTATGAACGAAGCATTCTTGAGCTCGAACACAACCATCAATAATTTAAAGCTTAGGGCAAGTTGGGGTAGAACCGGTAATCAAGAAATTCCATCAAAAATTACAAAAAGAAGTTTCACCGATAGTAGGGACAATAATGATTCCTACCCCATCAATGGCGACGAAAAGACCTTGGCCGATTACCCTTACGGAACCATTTTTACCCGTTTGGCCAATCCCGACATCCAATGGGAAGTATCCGAGCAATTGGATTTTGGTTTGGATTTTGGACTGTTCAACAATCGTTTGTCCGGTACGTTGGATTATTTCAATAAAGTTTCTGAGAATATTTTGTTGGAAGTAACCCCGGCCGACCCTGTTCAACCTACCGATAAATACTGGACCAATATTCCCGATATGGAAATTAAGAACAGCGGTTTTGAACTTGCCTTGGATTACCACAGCGATTACAGCAAGGATTTTTCCTATAACATCGGCGGTAACTTGGCCTATACCAAAAACGAAGTGTCCAACTCACCCTACGAAGTGCTGACCACGGGAGCTGCACAAGGAGCGGGTCAGACCGATGCAACCATTAACGGAAACATTAATGGTGAACCAATAGGAGCTTATTATATGCAGGAGTTCTTGGGAATCGGAGATGATGGCCTGAGTATTTTGTCCGAAGATAGGAGAGTAGTGGGGAGTGCATTGCCAGATTTGATCTATGCATTTTATCTGAACTTCAACTATAAGAACTTTGATCTTGGATTGAACTTTAACGGGGTTTCTGGAAACAAGGTGTACAACCACACCGCAATGTCTTTGTTCAGTAAAGGGCTTTTAAGTTCCAACTTTAACACGACCTCCATTGCCACGCAATTTCCCAATGAGGATATCACCAACTCCAATGCCGTATCCACCAGATATTTGGAGGACGGTGATTTCTTGAGGTTGAACAATGCCACTTTGGGTTACAACCTTAGTCCGGAATTGGTCGGTCTTGAAGGATTGGTAAACACGATTCGCTTTTCCATAACGGGGCAAAACCTATTTGTGATTACGGATTACAGCGGTTTTGACCCGGAAATCAATTCAAACTTGACTATAGACGGCATACAGACCTTTGGGATTGATTACTTCAATTATCCCAAAACAAGAACCCTTGTATTTGGCTTAAACGTATCATTCTAATCAAAAAAAACACTTCAAAAATGAAGCATAAAATAATAATCGCACTATTTGGAATAGGCTTGCTCTCAAACGTAAGCTGTACCGATCTTGAAGAAGAAGTTATCGACGAATCCCTGGAAGGTAGTGGACAGGCAGAAGCCATAAGCGGGGCCATTGCTCCGGCTTATGGGCAAATTTCTTGGACTTGGAGACACACCAATTACTATGGATTGCAGTTAATTCCGTCCGATGAGGCCATATTACCTTATCGCGGTGGGGTCGACTGGTACGATAATGGCAAGTTTTTAGAAGTACATCGCCACAATATTGCTCCAAGTAATAGTTTGGTAGGAAGCTCTTGGAACGAAGTGACACGAAACATTTCCAGAACAATCACAGCAATTGATGTTTTACAACCCCTTGCGGATGAAGGAAACGTAGAGGCAGAAGGTGCTTTGTATGAAATGATTGCTCTGAGGGCTTACCTTAACATGCTTACTTTGGATAGTTGGGGATTGGCTTTCAGAAAAGAAAATTCTGGTGACCTTTCGGAGATTATCAGAGGACAAGATGCCATTGATTACATCGAAAGTGAACTGCTTTCAGTTGTTGATGTGATCAATACCAGTAGAGGCCCGGGACGAATAACACAAGCAACCGTTTGGGGGTTCTTGGCTCGATTGAACCTAAATGCTGCCGTGTACCGCGATCCCTACGGAACTCCAGATTTTACCACAGAAGATATGAACAAGGTAATTGAGTACACCGACAACATCATCAACTCCGGAATGTACTCCTTGTCCCCAGAGTATTTTGACCTTTTTAATGATGAAAACCACGACAACCCAGAATTGATTTTTGCTTTGGATCAACGTGGCGTGATGAACAGGGAGCACAGCCGATGGGCCTATTGGTCGTTGGCAGGTTCTTGGTATCCCAGACCGGAACACCCCAGTGCAGATGGTACCGATGGGCCGGCCATTACCCCGGATTTTTATCAGACCTGGGTAGATGCTTATGGCGATGTTGACCCAGCCGAGGCCGATGCCAGATTTTATCAGGAAAACCAGATTATCCCTGAAGAGCTCCGGGACTTGACGGGTGTTTCACCGGAAAATGATGAAAATCACTACTATTGCATGTCCGCTGAAGATTTTGAAATCAACAGGGGAATTATCCGAGGTGTAATTTGGGGGCCGCGCAAAGACGAAAACGGCTCTTTTTACACCTGCGACGAAGGTTACCGTATTTATCCGGTAATCCAAAGAAAAGGGAATGGCCCCGATAAGGATGTGGATTATGTGAACCATACCTTGCAGGTGGATTTCACTAACGAAGGCAGATTGCATAAAAACGGATATCGCGTATCCAAATACCAGTTTAGCCGTACCTCGCCAAATGGCAACAATTACAGTAGTGTAGACCTTGTTTTGATGCGCTTGGCCGAAATCTATTTGATGCGTGCAGAAGCTAAATTACGGACAGGTGACAATGCAGGTGCCTTGGCCGATGTCAATACAGTTAGGACCTCCAGAACGGCACGTCCAGAGCAGACTCCGGAACCCCTTTCCGCTATCGATTTGGATATCTTGTTCCGTGAAAGAGGATTTGAGTTGTATTGGGAAGGTTTCCGCAGGAGCGATCAAATCAGGTTTGGTCGTTACGAAGATACTTGGACCGAAAAAATAGATGACAACGTTCATCACAGATTGTTCCCGATTCCACAAGATGCCATAGATGGCGCATCCAATGTTGCAGGGTATTTGGAGCAGAATGAAGGTTATTAGTAGGGTGTATTTTTTAGCTAAGCGGCAGGTTGGTTTATCCACTTGCCGCTTACATGTTATATAAGAAAAAGAACAGATTCATGAAAATTTCATTTAAAAAAGCTGCTGCATCCTTGGCCGTTCTATGGATTTTGGGCTGTACCACATCAAAAAAAGAAGAAAAACCTATAGGAACCATCAATGAAGAGCCCCTGAGCATTATTTTTATGATAGGCGACGGGATGGGTGTTCCACAAGTATCAACGGCCTATTATTTTGGCGATAGCCTGCCCAATTTTTCACGGTTCAAGCAAATTGGATTTCACCAAACATCGGCAACGGATTATACCATCACCGATTCGGCCGCTGGGGCTACTGCCTTTTCAACGGGACAGAAAACCTATAAAAGGGCCATTGGGGTATCTTTTGATTCGCTTCCGCAAGAAACCATTTTGGAACAGTTGAAGGGGGATGGATACCAAACAGGCTTGATTAGCCTTACCACAATTACACATGCAACGCCTGCGAGCTTTTATGCCCATGTAACCGACCGTGACATGCACAATGAGATTGCTTCACAGTTGATTGAGGCTGAAGTTGATTTTTTTGCGGGCGGAGGAAGAAAGTTTTTCGATAAAAGAAACGATGGAAGAAATCTTTTTGAGGAATTAAAGGCCAAAAACTACCATTTGGATACCTTGGCACTATCAAAAACCGTGAAGGACAAAAGGAATGCCTATGTATTGGCCGATGATGGGATTCCCTCAAAGATTGATGGGCGGGCCAATTATTTATCCGAAGCAACCATCATGGCCTTGGATTATTTTGATCAAAAGGGGGAGCCATTTTTTATGATGGTCGAAGGCTCGTACATTGATTGGGGCGGACATGCAGAAAATGCCGAAATGATGATATCCGAAGTGTTGGATTTTGATAAGACCTTGGGAGTTGTGTTGGATTATGTGGAAAACAACCCGAATACCTTGCTGGTGGTTACGGCAGACCATGAAACAGGAGGGGTGAGCATTGGCAAACATTATGAAGTGGACAAAAGTACGGGAGAAAAAAGGGAAGTGCCCGAAAAAGTGACCGTTTACTTCAATTCCGATCAGCATAGCGGAGAGCTTATTCCTGTTTTCGCCAAGGGCAAGGGGTCGGACAATTTCCAGGGCATCTATGAAAACAACGAGATTTACCATAAAATGATCAATGCCATAAATCAAGCAAAATGAAAAAGAGAGCAGCCTTTTTAGTTATAGTTGGATTGATTTTCTTCGTTACGGGAAAAATCTTTGCCCAGACCGTTTATAAAGTCCACTCCCATAACGATTATGCCCAAAAACTGCCATTTTGGTATGCCTACAGCAATGGGGCATCATCCATAGAGGCCGATGTGTTTTTAAAAAATGACTCCCTCTATGTTACCCATGCCGAAGATGAGATAGTCAAGGGAAAAACCTTTGATAAGCTGTATTTGAACAGGCTCAGTAGTTTGGAAAAATCAGGGGAACTCAGGCCACTTCAGTTGCTTATCGATCTAAAGTCCGAGGCATACGCCACCTTGGACAAACTGGAAGAGGTATTGAAAAAATACCCGAGCTTGATCAACGGTGGCAAAGTCAAGTTTGTAGTTTCGGGCAATCGTCCCAAATCTGAAGAGTACAAGAATTACCCTGATTTTATTTGGTTCGACCATCAGAATTTGGACGAGTTCGAACACATGGATTTAAGCAAAGTTGCCTTGGTCAGTTCCAGTTATAAAAACTATTCTGTATGGAATGGCTACGGTCGGATGACGGCTCCTGACCTGGAGAAAGTGAAAAGGGCCATAAGTTTGGCAAAGGCATCAGGAAAACCGTTCAGGTTTTGGTCAACACCCGATACCAAAACGGCTTGGGCACGTTTGGCAAAATTGGGTGTGGATTTTATCAATACAGATCAACCGGCCCAGGCCAAACAGTATTTGGATAAACTGGATGCAAACACCTTCACATTAAAGGATACAGTTGAGGTGTACCGACCCAAATATGCATACAATACCGATTCCAAGCCTACCAATATTATTTTAATGATAGGCGATGGCAATGGATTGGCGCAAATTAGCTCGGCCATGATAGCCAATCGGGGTAAACTAAGTGTAACAGGGTTAAAAAACATAGGATTGGTGAAAACAGCTTCACATGATGATTTGATCACCGATTCTGCCGCTGGAGCTACCGCCATGGCTACAGGTAGAAAGACCAACAACCGGGCCATAGGCACAGGCCCAGAGGCTGAACCACTGATAAATTTAGTGGATACGGTGAGCAAAAAGGGTTTCAATACGGCGATAGTTACCACAGATGCCATTTATGGAGCTACGCCATCATCATTCTACGCCCATAGGGTTGAACGAGATGATACCCCGGGCTTGATAGAGGATTTAAAAAGCAGTCCGTTGGACTTTTTTATTGCGGGTGGCGAAAAGAACAAAAAAAACATTGAAGCGGTATTTTCCGAACAGAAACTGGAACACTTCTCCGATTTTAAAAGACCGACAGCTATTTATTTGGGCGACAATAAAGCTCCGTCGCTTGCAAAAGGAAGGGGCAGTGCACTACCAGAAAGTGTTTCGAAAGCTCTCGAAGTGTTACAGTCAAAAAACAATCCATTTTTTTTAATGGTCGAAGGGGCCCAAATCGATAATGGAGGACATTCCAACAGCACTAGCGACATAATCCAGGAAATGTTGGATTTTGACCAAGCCATTGCAGAGGTATTGAAATTTGCCGATGTCAATAAAAATACATTGGTGATCATCACTGCCGATCACGAAACTTCTGGTTTTGGAATCATGGGCGGCAGCATGGAAGATGGTACCGTGCAAGGTGATTTTTTAACCGTTGATCATAGCGGTATTATGGTGCCTTTATTTGCTTATGGGCCAAAAGCCGAAAATTTCAACGGGGTTTATGAGAACACTGAAATCTTCTCCAAGATTTTAGCATTGTTGGAATAACGAAGGACACTGATTTTGGTCCTTTACCAATGGAAAAGTATAGAGAACGGTCTTGATATTGCAATTCCGGTTTTCGATACATATTTGCAACATATTGGAAACCTTTCATCGTTTTTGCCTATAAAAGACTACTCGAATCGGCAAAATTCAAATAAAATGTACAACGGGTATCAATAAATGATGATTTACTTCTATGGAGGGGTGGATTAAATCCCGTAATTTTATGCCATATTTCTTTCAACGGAAACTATGGACAAGGATTTGGGTCGATTACTGTACAACTATTTACTAAAGACCGGTATGACAGAAGGTCTGGCCGCTTACATCAATCTTTTTGTAATGTTGATAGTTGTCCTAGTGCTTGTAATGTTGTTGGATGTACTGATTTGGAAAGTATTGCGCGCATTGTCCGTTAGATTGGCACGAAAGTCCAAAAACAATTTCGACAATTTTTTGGTGGCCCATAGGGTGCCGCGCTATATAGCCCATATTGTGCCTTTAACAATTTTACTGGAGTTTGTACCAGTGGCTTTTACTGATTTTGAATATGCAGGGATAATTACACTGAAGACCATTAAAATACTTTTCGTCTTTTTGACTCTGATCATACTTCGGAAGTTTTTTAAAAGCGTAAACGGATATTTAAAAACCCGTCCCAAGTTTAGGGACAAGCCCATAAACAGCTATGTTCAGGTATTTATGATCTTTGCCTGGGTGGTGGGGCTGCTCACTATTTTTGTTATCGTTACCGATACCACGGTTTGGAAATTTTTTACCGCATTGGGTGCTGCCTCTGCAGTGATACTGCTCATTTTTAAGGATTCCATTTTAGGCTTTGTGGCCAGTATTCAGGTTACCATTAACGATATGGTGCGCATTGGCGATTGGATTACGTTCGAAAAATATGGGGCCGATGGTGATGTGGTGGAGATTAGTTTGGCCACGGTTAAGGTTCAAAATTTTGATATGACCATCACCACGATACCTACCTACGCTTTGATTTCTGATTCGTTCAAAAATTGGAGGGGCATGCAGGTTTCGGGGGGAAGGCGAATCAAGAGATCATTGATCATACGGCAAAAGAGTATTCGGTTTTTAACTGAAGAGGAAATAGAAAAGCTTAAAAAGATCCAACTGGTAGAAGGTTACATAGGTACTAGGAACGAACAGATCAGGGCCTATAATGAAGAAAACAATATCAATAAGGAAGTGTTGGTGAACGGAAGAAACCTGACCAACTTTGGTGTGTTCCGAAAATATGTGACCAATTATCTGGAAAATCATTCCGCCATAAACAAGAAAATGACCTTGATGGTACGGCAGTTGCAGCCTACTCCGCAAGGTATTCCTTTGGAAATATATGCCTTTAGTTCGGATAAGCGATGGGAAAACTACGAATATGTGATGGCCGATATTTTTGACCATTTGCTCGCTGCCCTGCCTTATTTTTCTTTGGAGCTTTTTGAGTTGCCTGTGGCAAAGGATTATGTTTCTACCGGAGATGATTAGTCTAAACCCTACTTTTAGGGCAAAGCAGCCGCCAAGGCAATTTCCACCATATCCTTAAATGTTGTCTCACGAGCATGTGCCGAGAGTCTTTCTTGAGTTACCAGGGAATCTGAAATGGTAAGAATCGTCAATGCCCTTACATTATATTTTGCGGCTATGGTGTACAAGCCAGCGGTTTCCATTTCCACACAAAGTACACCGTATTCCGCCCAGAGTTTGTATTCCTCGGGGTCATCCACATAAAACTCGTCCGAAGAAAGCACATTGCCTGCTTTAATGGGAATGTTTTGTTCTTGGGCATAGTTCACGGCTTTTAAAAAGAGTTCAAAATTGGCTGTTGGGGAGTAGTCGGAGTTAATAAACCTGGAGTTATTGATGCCTGAAGTAGTGGAAGCGGCCATGGCCAAAACCACATCATTAAGTTTTACGTTTGCTTGGTATGACCCTGCGGAACCCACCCGGATGATGTTCTTTACCCCATAATCTGTGATGAGTTCATGAAAATAGATCATGGCCGAAGGCATACCCATACCACTACCTTGAACAGAAATCCTTTTGTCTTTGTATGTGCCCGTGTAGCCCAGCATTCCCCGTATTTTATTATAGCAAAATGGGTTTTCGAGAAAAGTTTCGGCAATCCACTTGGCCCGTAAGGGATCGCCCGGCATTAGTACCGTTTCGGCAATTTCCCCTTGTTTGGCTTCAATATGGGTGCTCATTCCTAATTTTTATTCGATTAAAGAAGGACCTGATGAGGTTCCTATTCGAGATACCCCAAGTTCTATGTATTGTAGGGCCTCTTTCTTTGTTTTTATTCCACCTGATGCTTTTATTTTTGCCTTGTTGCCCACAACTCTTTTCATTAGTGCCACATCATCCAGGGTGGCACCTCCGGTTCCAAACCCAGTAGACGTTTTTACAAAATCTGCCTTTGCATCAATTGCTAGGGTGCAGGCAAGTTTTTTTTCTTCATCGCTCAGGTAGCAGGTTTCTATGATCACTTTCAAAATATTGCTGCCAATCGCTTGTTTTATGGCCCCGATTTCATCTCTAACAGCATCAACCTCTTTTAATTTAAGCCATCCAATATTAATTACCATATCTATTTCGTCCGCACCATTTTTAATGCAGTCCATGGCCTCGAACACTTTTACCTTGGTAGACATGGCCCCAAGGGGAAAACCGATTACAGCAGCCGTTTTTATTTGGCTTCCCTTTAAAACTTCTGTGGCTAAAGGTACATGGCATCCGTTTACACAAACAGCATAAAAACCATGTTCAATAGCTTCCCTACATAACTTTGTTATGTCGGTATGGGTGGCGGTGGGTTTTAGATTGGTGTGATCTATATATTTTTCCAAAGACATGTTAATGGTTAAAGAGCTGTTTGAGCTTAAAGATAGCCAACATCTCCGATCTGTTCTTTCCAGCAAAAGATTTGGCTATGGATTCGGCGGTTTCAACAACCAACTTTTTGATAGGTTCGGTGAATTTTTCGGGATGTTCTTTATAAAACTCCTTGAATTCCTTGAAATATTCTCCACCATCTTTCTCCTCTCCATTTAACCAATCGAAAACAATTTCTATTTGATAGGCGGCATCGGTATGAAACTCATCTTCAATTTCATCCATATCCAGCCAATGTTGCCGAACATATTTCCGTAACCTTTTTATTTCGATGGGCCTTACATTGTTATCTGCCATGGCTACTGCATAAAACAATTTGCCAAGGTTTTGGTAGAATTCGTTTCCTATTTTCTCAGAATTTAGCATGATTATCCTTTTAAACTCAACTAAAGTTAAGATTAATCAAATAGGTTTAAAATGACATTTCTCAATTGTTTTTTGGAAAAAATGTCTCGAATGTTATCATAATTGGTTTGGCACAAACAAATTAGATAGTGGAATCAATTTGTAATCGAGGGGATTTGTGCTTTGAATAGAATCGTAAAGGTGGTACCTTGGTTGACCTTGCTGTCCACCGAAATACTTCCACCAAGGCTGGTAAGCTGTTCGTGGACTAAATATAAACCAACACCTTTACTGTCTTCGTTACCATGAAATTTCTCGTTCAACTTAAAAATAAGGGTGCCTACTTTCTCCATATCAAAGCCAAGACCATTGTCCGTATAGGTTAGTTTCTTTTTCCCATTTTCTTGTGCTGTGCTTATTGAGATGATGGGTGGAACATTTGGTCTGGCATATTTAATGGAATTGGTAATTAAATTCAAAAAAATACTTTCCATGTAAATATCCTTGAAATGCACACTAGGCATGGCGCTAAAATCTATGTGGAATTTGGCACCTGCCCTTTGTATAAGTGAGCTTATAGAGTTCTGGACCTTATCAAAAACATTTTTAAAATCGACATCTTCCAACACCATATTCCGAACGTCCTCTTCGGAATAGGAATCAATATATGCGTTCATGGTATTCTTCAATCCTTCGGCGGATAGTTTTATTAGACTGAGTATTTCCTTGGTATCCACATCATCAATTTTGGTCAAATCCAATAAATTGACCAGGGACAGCATATTGTTAAGAGGCGATCTAAGGTCGTGTGAGGTGCTATAGTTCTGTTGTTTAAGTTTTTCATTTACCTTGGACAGTTGACTTAAATGCAATATGCGCTCCTTTTCCAGTTTTTTGGTGTGCGTAATATCCTTGGCTATGGCGTAGATCAATCGCTCCTTTTCCAACGGTATGGATGTCCAATGTAGCCAGACAATAGCTCCTGATTTGCACACATACCTGTTTTCGAAATTCACCAGTGGAACATTGTTTTTTAGTTCTTCCCTGTGAGCGGCCGTGCGCTCCCTATCTTCATGATAGATGAATTCGGAAATTAATTTTGAGCCCAGTTCTTCTTCAGTATACCCCAATAGCTTTATAAAAGCAGGATTCACTCTCACAAAATACCCATTATAGTCTGCAATACAGAGGCAATCCATGGATTGATCAAAAAAAGGTTCTAATTGGGGGTTCATTGTTTTAGTTGTGGTTTTTATCATTCCATCTTCCTTTGTGAGAAAACTGTGTCTCTTTTATCAAATCATCTCGTGGTCGGTTATCTGGTACAAACTTGTACTAAATTATATCTGCATACTTTTTGGTTTAATAAGTGGAAATGACAAATATGGCCAACACATTTTTTAATTGAAAAGACAATACCACTCTTTTTTACCAGCTCGTTAAAATATAGCGTGAAACAGTAATAAGCAAATACATTTTATTGATTGTCACTAAGGTTTCATCATTTTTTGGAGGGAAAACCATAATCTATGCCATCTTAGATTGTATTGTGAACCCTTTTAAAGGGTCAATCTCAAAAGTTGTGTGTAAATTGAATTTATAGTTTGAACTTTGTTTTAAAAACTGACCGTATTGGATCCATACATTGACCTACTGAAGGTTCTCCTTCCCGAACTATTGATTACCCATTTCGATATTGCCAAGCA
>NZ_JAYKYV010000009.1:0-127993 GCF_035818535.1 Flagellimonas halotolerans
ATGGTACTGCCACACCAGGTGGGAGAGTAGGTCGCCGCCTTCTTTGAAGCCCCTCACGTAAGTGGGGGGCTTTTTTTATGCTCCGTTTTTGAGGTATATTTATACGCACAAAATATAGCATCCCATTGAGTACCCAATCCAATCTTGTTCTACTAGAAGAAAAATTGAATGCCTATTCCCATGCATTGGGCATTGTATTGGCGGGTATAGGAGGACTGCTTCTTTTTAAGAATGATTTGGAGAGTATCCCTTTTATGAAGGGAAGCATTATTGCCTATACTTCATCCTTGCTCTTATTGTTCACAGCATCAACAATCTACCATGCAGTGCAAAACCCTAAATTGAAAAGACGACTCAGGGTTTTAGATCATATCAGTATTTATTATTTGATTGCCGGGACATATACCCCGGTATGTTTGTCGGTACTTTTACCATCAAAGGGTTGGTTATTGTTTTACTTAGTGTGGGGAATAGCTCTTTTCGGCACCATACTCAAGATATTCTTCACCGGTAAGTTTGAAGCCTTTTCACTGGTGCTTTATGGGGTAATGGGATGGCTTATTGTGATTGATTTACCTTACCTACTGGAGCATATGTCCTCATCTGGATTGATTTACCTTACCGCAGGTGGAGCTTTTTATACTATTGGGATAGTTTTCTATTCCGTAAAAAAAATACCATACAATCATTTGATATGGCATTTTTTTGTGCTTGGTGGAGCATTGAATCATTGGTTGCTAATAGAATCCTTGAGCTAAGTCATCTTTACTTAATCTATTAACAAGGTTGTTTTGCATCCAATAATAGACTTACACCAAATAAGCAGTCCCGATTCCCAAAATAATTACCACTAATTTTCGTAAGTTAAAGGCATGGCCTTGGGCACTTTCAAACAAAATAATGGTAGATATGTGGAAGAACACCCCAATAGCTAAGGAGGTTAGTAAATGACCATAATTATCCATCCAAACGGATGTGGAAATATAGCTGCCCAAAGGCGTCATCAAAGAAAATGCAGTAATAAATAATAGGGATGTGACAAGTTTCATCTTTGAATTGATCAAAAAGATGCTCAAGATAATGGCTATCGGAATTTTGTGGATGATGATGCCGTACAAAATGGAATCGTTTCCATGAATGGGCACACCTTCGACCAGAGCATGGATGGAAAGACTCAAAAATAACAAAGTGGGAAATTTGTTTTCTTTTAGTTGGACGTGCATGTGCCCGTGTTCAGCTCCTTTGGAGAAAAACTCCAAGAATATCTGCAAAAGTATCCCTCCCAAAATGTACAGGGCAATTATTTTTGGCTCATGGCTATTATAAACATCGGGCAACAGCTCAAAAAAAGTTAATGACAACAGAAATGATCCACTAAAAGCCAACAAGAGCTTAATATTGTTGTTGTTCTTTGGTTTTGTGAACCAAACAAATCCAAAACCGGCCCAAACGGCCAAGATGGGTATTATATAAATAATAGCGGAAGGAAAATCCATAGGTGGAATTAAAGGAGCAAAAATAGCCTATTTTTGCAGAAAGTTTTTAAGATAGTATGGCAGGAAATTTTAAGATGATGGCCAAAACCCTTTATGGATTCGAACCTATTTTGGCGAAGGAGCTCCGTAATTTGGGAGCTGGCCACGTGGAAGAGGGAGTCCGTAATGTAACTTTTGAGGGAGATACAGGTTTTATGTACAAGGCAAATCTTTGCCTTAGAACGGCCTTAAAGGTGTTTAAACCCATAAAAACGTTTCGGGTTTTTAATGAAAAGGACCTTTACAGGCATATTTATGATCTGGATTGGCCCGAAATTTTTGATGTAGGAAAGACTTTTGCCATTGACAGTATTGCCAATACAGAGGTTTTTGACAACTCCATGTTCGTGTCCCTAAAGACCAAGGATGCCATCGTGGACAAGTTTAGGGCAGTGGTTCGAGAACGCCCCAATGTAAAGACCCAAGATCCTGATGTAAAAATAAACATACACATTTATAATAATACCTGTACGGTCTCATTGGATAGTTCTGGGAACTCCCTTCATCAAAGGGGTTACCGTATGTTGACCAATATTGCACCCATCAACGAAGTATTGGCAGCTGGTCTGTTGTTTAAAAGTGGGTGGGATGGGCAATCGGATTTCTTTGACCCAATGTGCGGTAGTGGAACTTTTCTGATTGAAGCTGCCATGATAGCGTGTAATATTCCAGCTAACATCAACAGGGAGTCTTATGCATTTATGCATTGGAACGATTATGATGCTGAGCTGCACACTAAAATAGTGGATGCGAGTTTAAAAAAGGTGCGAGAGTTCCATCATAAGATTATTGGTTACGATAAAGCCCCATCTGCGGTAAGAAAAACACAAGAAAATGTGGACCACGCCAATTTGTCGGATTACATTACCGTGGAGCGAAAGGATTTTTTTAGAGTGGACAAACCAGTTGATGGTAAATTACACATGTTGTTCAATCCACCGTATGGAGAGCGATTGCCCATTGATATGGAAATTTTCTATGGCAAAATGGGGGACACCTTTAAAAAGATTTATCCAGGTACGGATATCTGGTTGATTACTTCCAACTTGGAGGCGCTAAAGCACATAGGCCTTAAAACTTCCAAAAAAATAAAGACCTTTAATGGTAAACTGGAAGCAAGACTGGTAAAGTATGAAATTTATGAAGGAAGCAAAAAGGCAAAAAAACAGAGTTAAGGTCAGCTACCTGTGCTTTAAAAAGATGAGGAATCGTATAAAAATAGATTTGGCTTAGTGCAAAAGAATTGTTTAGATTTGGTGATGTGTTTATAACACGACTAACTAACTCAACCAAATTTTATAAAAGGAGTCCAATGTGGCTCCTTTTATTTTTCGTACCATACTCGAGTTTCTTCTTTTAAGTCCTTGCCATTTATTGGTATTGTCCAGATTTTCGCTATCCAACACCATCAATAGGGGCAGTCATCAAACTATTGGTTGTTTTCAGGTTCCTCCTTGCTCTTTTTGGACTTTTTGTAAAGTGGGATAAAGTAAGAGATGGAATAGTTGTAGTTCACACCAAAATTGCTCCCTTCTGTAACTTTGTTAAATCCGGGAATCCAAAGGTTGGGAAACGCTTCATCTTCTGTATTGGTGATCAAAAAGCCCAATCGGGCACTCATGCCCACAAAAATATTGGCAAACAGCTCTACTTTTGCACCCACAACAAATTCCAGCCAAGAGGCAGATAATCCGCTAAATTCACGGTTGGGGTTTTCGCCGGGCAAAAACTCTTTATTAAAGAAACGGTTTGTTTCGTAAAGGCTGTAATCGTTCAAGGTGTGGTTAAAACTTGCCACCGCATAACGCCCCCCAATGGTAATGGCATTGTTCATTCCATACCAATTTCGGTAGGTATTCATATCCACACCTGCTTTAATATAGCTTCCCGAGGTTTCGTAATCGTATAAAAGGGTGTTGTTCAAACTTTCGTTCTGCCTCTTGGTTTCGTTCCCTAATTCGGCAGCCAAATACAATTTATGGGTAAGTCGGTAGTCGCCCACCAATTCTAGCCCAGTGTAATCTTCATCCATAAAGGAAAGTACCAATTTGCTAATGTCTGCACCTACGCGAAGCCCATACTGATCTTTATATTCAATTGTATCCTTTTGTTGAAGGTCGATAGGTTCACTTTGTGCTTGCACCAAAATTGGCAGCAGGCCAATAAAAATGCTAATGAAATATTTTGACATGGATGTTATCGGTGTTTTCTACGTTAGGTTGAACGACCTTAATATCTTGGATCCAATTCTCGGCACTTTCCGGTACGGCAACGGTGATGTTGTTATAATTGACCACAAACCCGCAGGCCCTTGAGATAAAAGCTTCACCAAGGTCGTAAGAAATGGTTAAGGTGTCAATATTTCCAATTTCCTGTTCCGTTTCATCATCATCCCGTGAACCAGAAATAATCTGGTACATGGTACTTGTTGCACTGCTCCTTAAGGGAACCATCAATGAATCTGGCGAATTTGCTCTGTCACTAAAAGAATCATTGGTCAAAATACTGTCTATATCCAAACTTTTGATTCGTATCGATGAAACTCTTTTTACTGCAGTGGTATCATCAATGTTAAAAAAACCAATGACCATCAGTGGTGTGTCACCCTCAACGCAGATATCATCCTTTTCACAGGATGAAACAAAATAGAGCATTGATGCAATAAGTAGGATGGGGATTATTTTCTTCATTCCGGTTAGCTGTGGATTTTAATTCAAAAACTACACCCGTTTTTCCAAAAGTACAACATTTTCAACGTGGTGTGTCTGCGGGAACATATCTACGGGTTGCACCTTGGTGACTTTGTATTTTTCTTTCATAAGAGCCAAATCCCTGGCTTGGGTTGCGCTGTTACAGCTTACGTACACAATTTTAGGTGAGGCTACTTGCAAGAGTTGTTCCACCACCTGTTTGTGCATGCCGTCCCGTGGAGGATCGGTTATGATCACGTCGGGCTTACCGTGTTCTGAAATAAAGCTATCGTTGAACACATTTTTCATATCGCCGACAAAGAATTCAGCGTTGGAAATGTTGTTGTGAAGCGCGTTGGCCTTGGCATCTTCAATGGCCTCGGGTACGGACTCCACACCAATAACCTTTTTTGCATTTTTAGATATAAATTGGGCTATGGTCCCCGTTCCAGTATATAAATCGTATACCAATTCGTCTCCGGTGAGTCCAGCAAAATTCCTTGCTACTTTATAAAGCTCATGGGCCTGTTCCGAATTGGTCTGATAAAATGATTTTGCATTGATCTTGAACTGAAGCCCTTCCATTTCCTCAAAAATATGGTCACGGCCTGCAAAACAAATTACTTCCTGATCGTAAATCGTATCGTTTCCTTTGGAATTGATGACGTAGAGCAAGGCAGTTATCTCCGGGAATGTTTCCTTTAAATGATTTAGGAGCAGTTCGCGATGCTCTGTATTTTCTTCGAAAAATTGTACGAGCACCATAATTTCCCCAGTTGATGATGTTCGCATCATCAACGTTCTTAAAAGTCCTTCCTGTTTTCTGGGGTTGAAAAAGGTGAGGCCATTTTTATTGGCAAAATTTTTCACCTCTAACCGTATGGCATTGGAAGGGTCTTGCTGTAAATGGCACTTTTTAATATCCAAAATCTTGTCCCACATGCCAGGAATATGGAATCCCAATGCATTTCTGTCCTCAATTTCGATATCGGAGTTGATTTCCTCTTGGGTCAACCATCGGCTATCGGAAAACGAGAACTCCATCTTGTTCCTGTAAAAGTACTGCTCTTTAGAACCTAGAATGGGGGTTATTTCCGGAAGATCGAGATGACCAATGCGCTTAAGGTTGTTCTCGACCTCTTTTTGCTTAAAATAGAGCTGATGCTCATACCCCATGTGCTGCCATTTGCAGCCGCCACATACACCAAAATGCTCGCAAACAGGTTCGGTTCTTTTATCGGAAAGGGTGTGGAAGTTGGTGGCAACCCCTTCAAAATAGGCTTTTCGTTTTTTGGTGGTCGTTACATCCACCACATCTCCGGGAACGGCATTGGTAAGGAAAATTACACGTCCGTCAGGGGCCTTGCCCACGGATTTTCCCTTTGCACCGGCATCGACAACCTCTACGTTTTCAAACGTTTTTCTCCTTTTGTTTTTACGCATGCCGCAAAAGTAAGTTCTTTTTGGTATTTCACAGAACGCAGCTTCTTAAATTGCATCTAAACTTTCGGTGGTTCAATCGGGAATCACATTCTGAAAAATTACATTTTCACCGATTAATTTGTAATTTGCGGGCACTCCAAGGGATGATTTCTCTCCCACGCTGCTTTTTCGAAACTTCGAAAGAATAAAGGTACAGTAGGAATGGTTATTTTATCAATTTTAATCATTTAATGAAATGGCTGTTTTAGATCATTTAACATCGCAGCAAGCGATAGAATTGGAAAACAAGTACGGAGCACACAATTACCACCCACTTCCTGTGGTCTTGAGCAAGGGTGAAGGGGTTTATGTGTGGGATGTGGAAGGAAAAAAGTATTATGATTTCCTCTCGGCATATTCTGCCGTAAACCAAGGACATTGTCACCCCAAAATTATTGGTGCCATGGTGGAGCAAGCAAAAACATTGACCTTGACTTCGCGGGCTTTTTATAATGATATGTTGGGCAAGTATGAAAAATACGCAACCGAAACCTTTGGCTTTGATAAGTTGTTGCCCATGAACACAGGGGCAGAGGCCGTTGAGACCGCCTTAAAAGTATGCAGAAGATGGGCTTACCAGAAAAAAGGCATCCCAGAAAACCAAGCCAAAGTGATTGTTTGCGAAAACAATTTTCATGGTAGAACTACCACTATTATTTCTTTCTCCAATGATGAAGTGGCGAGAAATAATTACGGCCCGTATACCGAAGGTTTTGTAAAAATCGAATACGATAATTTGACAGCACTGGAAAATGCCCTAAAAAGTAATCCACACGTTGCCGGATTTTTAGTGGAACCCATTCAAGGTGAGGCCGGGGTCTATGTACCATCAGAAGGATATTTGAAAAAAGCCAAGGCCCTTTGCGAAAAACACAATGTACTTTTTATTGCTGATGAAGTTCAGACCGGTATCGCAAGAACGGGCAAAATGTTGGCGGTAGACCATGAAGATGTGAAGCCAGATATTTTGATTTTGGGCAAGGCCCTTTCTGGAGGGGTTTATCCGGTTTCTGCAGTTTTGGCCAACGACCCTATTATGGAAGTAATCACTCCTGGAAGCCACGGAAGCACCTTTGGTGGAAATCCAGTTGCCGCTGCGGTAAGTACGGCCGCCTTGGAGGTGATTAAGGAAGAAAATCTAGCACAGAATGCCGAAGAATTGGGGGAATTGTTTCGCGCAGCGTTGAACAAGTTTATCCCTTCTTGCGATTTGGTGGTTAAAGTGCGTGGCAAAGGGTTGCTCAATGCTATTGTGATCAACGATACGGAAGAGAGCTCGACCGCTTGGGATATTTGTATGGCATTAAAGGAGAATGGATTGTTGGCGAAACCAACGCATGGCAACATTATCCGTTTTGCACCACCTTTGGTAATGAACCGAGAGCAGTTGATGGATTGTGTTTCCATAATCATCAAAACGCTACAGGATTTTTCTAAGTAGATTAAAATAAAAATATAAAAAGGTCTAAAAAGCAGCAAAATTTTGATTTTGTCAGGTTGAGTGCAGTCGAAACCCATTGATTATCAAATTGACTTAGGTTCTCAACTGCGCTCGAACTGACTCAGGTAATAAGCTTTTTAGACCTTTTCATAACACCTAGCTGATTTCTAACAAAAAATACTGGCTTGGTATGGAATTCCCAATACGTTTGTTAAAATCACCGTGCCTCAAAGTAAGTGTTGGATTGGCGTTTAAATATAGTATTGCATTTTATGGCAATGAAGTAAATTATTCTTAGGTACAAACATAATCAACAAGAAAAAGTAAATGGTGACCGTGGGATCAAAGATAATTTACCTATTCGTTATCCCTTAATAATTTTAATGGCTACATTTACATTTCAATAAGTTCTTTACTTAATTTCTTTATCATAGCGGTAAGGGTCCCCTTCGAAGGTTGGGGTTAAAAGGGAATCGTGTGAGAATCACGAGCTGACGCGCAACTGTAAGTCCGATCCTGTTTTACGGGATAGTATGTTTTTACCAATAGTGCCATTGTCCTCAAAGTGGGGGCGAGAAGGCCGGTAGGAATCGAACAAGCCAGGATATCTGCCCATATCGTTCCTACATTGTAGGATTTTGACGGTGCCTTCGCGTTAAGGGCAAGTCGGGCGTGTTTATTTCTTTCTCTGGGTTTTCCTATAGAAAATATAGCGTTCTTCTTGTTTAAGGCATTGCGAAGTTGAGCTAAGGAGCTTTTATCTAATTGTTCAATTTTATAAAAGCTTTAGCAATGAAAACAAGCAATTTGGGCTACCCAAGAATCGGGGCCCACCGTGAGCTAAAAAGAGCTTGCGAAAAGTACTGGTCGGGCAGGATTACTTTGGAAGATCTGCTCCATGCTGGTAAGAGTATCCGAGAGGAAAATTGGAAACTCCAACAGCAAAAGGGAATCGACCTTATCCCTTCGAACGATTTTTCCTTTTACGACCAAGTTCTGGATACCAGCCTCATGGTTGGTGCTATCCCTGAACGGTACAAGAATGCCCAGGACACCAAGAGTACTCTTTTGGACCTCTATTTTGCCATGGCAAGGGGGGTGCAGAAAGATGGTGTGGATGTTATTGCCATGGAGATGACCAAATGGTTTGATACCAATTATCATTACATCGTTCCAGAGTTTACCAAAGACCAAGAATTTGAACTGCTTTCATCAAAGATCGTCGATGAGTTTAATGAGGCAAAGGCAATGGGAATACACACCAAGCCTGTGATTCTGGGGCCTGTTACCTATTTATTGTTGGGAAAAGAAAAAGAAGAAGGGTTTCATAGGCTGGATCTTTTGCCCAAACTACTTCCCATATATTGTTCCATTTTAAAACGATTGTTGGATTCAGGTGCAACTTGGATACAGTTTGATGAACCTATACTATCCACAGACCTTTCGGACAAGGAACAAGAAGCCATCAAAAAAGTTTACCAAGAAATCGCGACAGCGTTTCCTACCCTAAAAATGCTGTTGGCCAATTATTTTGGAGATTTTGGAGATAATCTGGATACGGCACTATCATTGCCTGTTTGTGCCCTTCATCTGGATCTTAAGCGAAGCCCGAATCAATTGGACACCGTCTTGGAATTGGGAAAACTCAATAAAAAAATATCCTTGTCCTTGGGTGTGGTCGATGGTCGCAATGTATGGAAAAATGATTTTAAAACTTCTTTGGAGTTTGTTCAAAAGGCAAAGACACAACTAGGGGAAGAACGTGTGATCTTGTCCCCATCATGTTCCCTGCTTCATGTTCCATATGATTTGGAGCTTGAGAAAAATGAACAAGTGCTTCACGAAGATGTAAAGGACTGGATGGCCTTTGCCAAGCAAAAATTGGAAGAACTCCAAAGCCTGAAGCTTTTAGCTAGTGTCCCCAATTATGAATCCCATCAACATTTTATAGCGAATTTGGCTTCAATGGAAAAGAGAAAAAATTCCACATTGATTCATAAACCCAAGGTAAAAAAGCGGGTGGAACAGCTTCATGAAAAGGATTTCTACAGAAAATCCCCTTTTAAAAAAAGAAAGGTACTTCAAGAAGCTCACTTAAATTTGCCCCTGTTTCCCACGACCACCATTGGCTCTTTTCCCCAGACCCAAGAGGTAAGACGGGCCAGGTCATTGTTTAAAAAGGGAGAGCTGAGCGAACAGGCGTATGTTGATTTTCTGATAAAGGAAACTACTGATGCCATTGCTTTTCAAGAAGAGGTTGGACTAGATGTACCTGTGCATGGTGAATTTGAGCGCAACGATATGGTGGAATACTTTGGGGAGCAATTGGACGGGTTTGTTTTTTCTCAAAATGGTTGGGTGCAAAGTTATGGATCCCGTTGTGTAAAGCCCCCTATCATTTTTGGGGATGTCTCAAGACCAAGCCCAATGACGGTGTTCTGGACATCCTTTGCGCAATCATTGACCGAAAAGCCAGTAAAGGGGATGCTCACAGGTCCGGTCACTATTTTACAGTGGTCGTTTGTTCGAGATGATCAGCCACGTTCTTCCACCTGCAACCAGATTGCCCTAGCCATCCGGGATGAGGTGGTCGATCTTGAGAAAGAGGGCATACAGATTATTCAGGTGGATGAACCTGCAATACGTGAGGGACTCCCCTTACGTAAAAAGAATTGGGAAACTTATTTGGATTGGGCCATTGGAGCCTTTAAACTATCAACAAGCGGAGTGAAGGACTCCACGCAAATCCATACGCACATGTGCTATTCTGAGTTCAATGATATAATTAAGAACATTGCCGATATGGATGCCGATGTGATTACCATAGAATGTTCTCGATCGCAAATGGAGCTGTTGGATGCTTTTTCCGAGTTCGATTACCCCAATGATATAGGGCCAGGTGTGTATGATATCCATTCTCCTAGGGTTCCATCTTTAAATGAGATTTTGAAACTCTTGAGAAAAGCGGAGAATGTACTGCCTGCATCCAAACTTTGGGTAAACCCGGATTGTGGGCTCAAGACACGTGGTTGGGAAGAGACCAAGAGTGCCTTAAAACTTATGGTATCTGCAGCTCAACAGATGAGAAAAGTTGAGGGAGCACCTACCAATTAAAACTATTAAGGAGCCAATGGCTTGCCATTGGCCCCTTTTGCTTATGGCACAACACGAGGACACATATTGTCAACGATGCAATGCACAGTTCGAATGCAAGGTGGGATCTATCTCCCTATGCCAATGTAGTGCGGTTGCGATCAACAAGGAAGAGCAGGAGTATATTAGCCTTAAGTATTCCGATTGTCTTTGCGCACAATGTTTGAGACAATTGAAATTGGAGAATCAAAACGTAAAGCACCAGCAATCCCTCAGAAAAATTTTAGGAGTTTATTATAGGAAGAGCAATGGAAGTAATTGAATGAATAGAAAAACCCATAAACCAGCATTTTATTCGAAGGAAACATATCGATTCTTATGGATGAGGTAACTTTTGCCGCGGGCATACAAACTATCAAAAATTAAAGTTATGAAGGAAGAAAACAGCACATACATTTCACCTTTGCTCAGTTTTGATCTGTATTTAGAGACGTACCATCATCTCATAAAAAAATTAAAAAAGGAAACAGACATAGAACAATTAAAATACATACTCAAGGGAAATATTGGGCCCAATATTCAAGATGTGCTAAGGCAAGAAATTTATGATGCCTTGGTTTTAACAAGCTCTGATCAACAAATTATTTGGGTAAACAATGGGTTTACAGAGATGACCGGTTATGCCAAAAACTACGCTCTGGGAAAAAAGCCTACATTTCTTCAGGGAGAGCAGACCTCAAAAAACAAGATTAAGGACATTGGAGAACAGTTACATCGTAAGCATGGCTATACTGGATCCATTGTAAATTATAGAAAGAGCGGGGAATCCTATGTATGCCAGATTAAAATACTACCGCTTTATGATTCAAAAAAAGAGCTGACCCATTTTATAGCCATGGAAAGAGAATTATTGAGTGCTTAAGTAAGAAACACTTTCTTTTCCTTTATTTGGTGCCATTGTTTTTTACAGATTTCCAACGCAAGGGGGTTAGTATGTGATTCGGTAGCTACTTTGCTATAAAATCATGACTATTCCATACCTTTACAAAATGAATGGGGTGTCCCGATAGGGGCTGAGATCATACCCGGAAGTTGAATACTTCGCACCTGATCCAGGTAATGCTGGCGTAGGGAATTTGGTGAGTCAATCTTGCCCGTGTTCCAATTTGGGTACCCCATGATTATTAGAAATGGATAACTCAAAACAATGGAATTTCTTTCACAACTGACCTTATTGCAATGGCTGGGAACCATTTTTGGTGTGGTTCAGGTCCTTTTGGCCCGTCAGAACAATATCCATAATTACCTTTTTGGAGTTGTTGCCATCCTGATCAGTATTTGGGTATTGTACCAATCCCGATTGTATGCGGATATTTTGCTCAACCTTTATTATTTGGTGATGAGTGTTTATGGTTGGTTTTATTGGAAGATGGGAAAACAAAAGCAAGAGACACCCATATCTGCCTCCAACCGTAGGGAGCATACCATAGCGGGAGGAATTGTTTTGGGCTGTTTTGGGCTGATGGCCTATTGGTTGGCACAACACACGGATTCCGATGTTCCCTATTGGGATGCCTTGGTCTGCGCCTTTGCTTGGGCCGGTATGTGGTTGATGGCAAAACGGAAAATAGAAAATTGGATCTATTTGAACATTAGCAACTTTATATCCATTCCCCTGTTAATCTATAAGGAATTGTACATCTACGCAGGTTTGACGGCCTTCTTGTTCGCAGTGGCCATATCCGGGTATATCAAATGGAAAAAAATTATTGCACATGAGCGTGATGGAACCTATGCAGGGGCTTAGCAGTCTTGATTTTGGTAAAGAAGAATTCTCCCCTGAGGTGTTGAACTGGATTGCCCAAGAAAACATTTGGAATCTATGGGTTCCCAAATCTTATGGTGGATTGGAAATGTCACTTTCCGAAGGGCTGAAAAAATTACGGTCGCTGGCAAAGGTCGATGGAAGTTTGGGATGGACAATTACGCTGTGCAGTGGTGCGAATTTCTTTATTGGCAATCTAAAACAAGCAGTGGCCAATGAAATTTTCATCGACCCAGAAAAGCCCATATGCTTTGGGGGCAGTGGAGGTGTCTTTGGCACAGCTGAGAAAAAAGGCGAGGGCTATGTTATTTCGGGAACATGGAAATACGCTACCGGTGCACCTTACCTCACACACTTTACCTTAAACGCAAAGATTCGCGAAGACGGTAAGGATGTACTCCAGAAGGATGGTACTCCCTTGGTGCGCTCCTTTGTTCTTAAAAAGGAGGAAGTTCAAATGATCAAGGATTGGAATACTATGGGGTTAAAGGCCACTGCCACAGAGTCTTTTGAGGTACGGTCCAAGTGGGTACATGAAAAATATAGTTTTGTATATAATGAGCTGCACCAGCCCCATTCCATATTTAAAATACCTTTTTCCGTATTTGCCGATTTGACC
This sequence comes from Flagellimonas halotolerans, assembly GCF_035818535.1. Classification (NCBI taxonomy): domain Bacteria; kingdom Pseudomonadati; phylum Bacteroidota; class Flavobacteriia; order Flavobacteriales; family Flavobacteriaceae; genus Flagellimonas; species Flagellimonas halotolerans. The sequence goes on from NZ_JAYKYV010000009.1 coordinate 12,686, forward strand.
TTATGGGTAAATTATATAGGTATGGCAGCACATTTTTTGGAAGAGGCCCTAAAGATTTCCCGTCAAAACCCAAGGGTAGGGAAACTCCAAAAAGTCATACAAAAAGCAGACTCGCTAACTATGGGTTATACCGGTCAAATACAAAGGGTGATCGGTATGGGGAGCGAGTTGCCGAATACCATGACAGATGAAATACACCAAAAGGCCAAGGGTTCGGTACGGTCGTTATCTGATGCCATAATTAGGGTATACCCCACCTTGGGTATTGCCGCCAGTAAAGAAAACCATCCTTTGAACCAAGTGTTAAAGGATTATTTTACCGCTACCCAGCACCATATTTTTAGGTAGACGCCCCTAAGTTTGATAGTCTATAAAAAATGCTCACTACCTGTTTTTATAAACTTCAGTTAAAAACCTCCATCAATTTATCCACAAACGTGGGTTTTACCACATGGCGGTAATTTCTTAAAAGCCAAGTCCGATTGTTCGCTGTTATTTATATTCTTTTACCCGCGCATCATCAATTGTGCCGTTCCAGTTGAGCCCAAAGGCAAAATCATAGGCATTTCCATTGGAATCGGTATAGGGTTCCATGTCCCTTGGGACATCCTCAAATTGAGATTCAACAGTCATCATATCGTTTGGCATTTGGAATGGTAGCATGGCAGAGGGTTCCACCTTGCCGGAAACGATATCCATTAATGCTTGATCTTGAACCCCCATATGTACCATAATAGCATCGGCTGAAGGCTCAATTTCGGCAAAGACCATAGGTTTGGATACTTTAACAATTACAACAACGGGTTTATTTCCCATTTTTCTTTTGGTATCCGTAACCAAGCCCATATCCGAAATATTGACAGCGGTTGTTGTTTTGCCCTTGTAGGAGCGGTTTGTTATACCATCTTCCAAAGGGCTTCCAGCAGCTATACTTTCATCCCTGGCATTGGTTGCCGTATAGGTGCCATACTGCAAGCTAATGGGAACATATCCATTGCCTCCTTTTTCTGTATCGGCAATATCGTATCCAACGCCACCATTTGGACTTTGTATGCCTACGAGTGCAAAATCAGCCTCACTGGGCTCATCCACAACTTCAAAATACTTGGCCACTACTTCCATATTAAATGGATGTTCGGTACGTTCTTTTGTCGCAACGCCAAACCAGTTAACGGTAGGGGCAACATAGCGCTGGGGTACGTACACTTTTTTCTTGCCTTGCACGGGCAAGGTTTCTGAACTGTTCTTCAGCATCACTACGGATTTGAGCTGTGCATTGTAGCCCGCTTCCATAAACTCGGCATTACCGACGATTTGTTCTGTTTCCGATACATCCAAATACGGATTTTCGAACAACCCTGTCCTGAATATATTTTTCAAAAGCCGTACAGCAGAAGTTTCAAAACGTTTGCGCATGTATTCTTCTCCATGTTCCTCCACGCCCATTTGATAGGCTTCGATAACAGGACCCATATCGTTGTTGCCCCCAAATTGGTCGCAGCCCGCTTCAATAATTTTATAATGTCTTTCAACAACACTCAAATTTTCAACTCCCCAAGGTTTGCCCCTAAATTCATATACATTGGGAGCATCTCCTGTAATCCCCCAATCTGTGCACACCACACCATCGTAACCGTATTTGCCACGTAGCAGGTCTGTAATCAAGTATTTATTGTATGCATTGCCCACGTTTTCGCCATTCTCCGCGTCCTGATTGTATGAAATGGTATAATAAGGCATTACGGCAGTTGCCATTTCGGTGGGCCCCTCCAAATCAAAGGCACCTTCTGTAAACGGCTTTAAATGATCCTCCAGGTTTTCCCCCGGGTAAACGGCATAGGATCCATATCCAAAATGACCATCACGACCACCTTCTTCAGGACCACCGCCAGGCCAGTGCTTTACCATGGCGTTTACACTTTGGTTGCCCCAATCGCCATTTCCGGAGGCTTGGAAGCCTTCAACATAAGCCTTTGCCATATCCGCCGCGAGTTTTGGGTCTTCCCCCATGGTGCCGTCAAAACGGGACCAACGCGGCTCTGTAGCCAAATCTATTTGTGGAGATAGGGCGGTGGCAATTCCCAAAGCACGGTATTCTTTGGAAGCAATTTCCCCAAATTGTTGCATTAGTGATGGGTCAAAACTGGCCGCCAGTCCCAAGGTACTGGGCCACATTGAGATTTTCCCTCCTGCACCTGCATTAAACTCTGCATAAGAATCGCTTCCGTGTCTAGGGTCCGAACTGGTGTTGATGGGGATGCCCAATCCTATACCTTCTACCATAGCCTGTGCATTGTTGTTCCATTGTGCCGATATTCCCGGCGACTCCACACTGGTAATCAAAACATGGCGTAGATTGTCCTCTAAAAGAAATTTCTTTTGTGCATCGGATAGGTCACTGGGTTTGGCACCACTTTCCTTATAAGGTTTGCCATTGTAGGTAACGGCACCAAAAAAGCTGTTGCCCCCTCCAGGAATGGATTGGTGGGCACTGTACAGCATTAAACCGGCAATTTGCTCCACACTCATTTTTGAGGCAAGATCATGGGCTCTTTCATTGGCAGAGAGCCTCCAATCCTCATAAGGATCTAAAGTGCCGTTTTGGTTCAGGTCCTTAAAGGCCAAACGGTCAACGGTTAAAATGGATACCTCGGAGTCTGGACTGTACCCAAGGGTTGTTCCATTTTCATGGTGAACAAGGTTGAAACCATCCTTTTTTTCTTCGGTAAATTTTGGGCTACAGCCTATAAATAATGTTGCTAAGAACAGACTGCCCCATCGAAAGTTTTGTTTTAAGCTATGCATGTTGTTTGGTTGTTTATGTTGGAATCCATTGTACGTTAATGACTTATATTTGGAAAGATATTACATTGCCACTACTTTTAGGCGGGTTTAATCATCAAACTCAAGATAATATTCAAAAAAGGGCAGCACTTGTTGGGGCAAACGTCCATTTTTGGTATAAATGTTATTCACGTGGGTACCGATATATTCCTCGGCGAAATGGTCAATGCCCAGATTTTCCAATTTTATACTGAACATTTTACACTGTTGTGTAAACCGTTCCCCAGCATTTCTGCCCCAATCCATTTTGATGGCTTTCAAGCTTTTTAGATTGTCAATGTAATTTTCGAGATTGTAAAAAGGCATATTGTCGTGCCATTTTTTAAGTGTTTCCTGGTGTATGACCAACTCACCATCGTTATACCCAAACGGGAAATCACAGTAAAAAGGAGGTTTGTTCGGATTGGGGGACCAAGAACGGGCAAAAGCTACCATCACTTTGCCAAAATATGTTTTTTCCAAGGCTTCATAGGTCGATATTTCCGAAAGCTCTTCAAAGGTATTGCTGTTCGGCCCGTACTCACGAACTATGGCCAAAGCTCCCGGGCTGATGGCATAAACGGTATTGAAAACATCGGGATGTTTCATGGCGATGTTCAAAGCACCATAACCACCCATGCTGTGGCCTGTAATACCACGGCTTTCCTTTTTGGCTAGCGTGCGGTAGTTTTTGTCCATGTATTTCACCAAATCTTGTACGGTAAAGTCCTCCCAATTTCCAAAAACGCCAGAATTGGAGTAAAAACTGCCCTCGTAGGTGGTTTTTTGGTTGGGAACCACCAAAATAAACGGCCGAATTCGTTTGGTCTCTATGGCAAAATCCAAGATTTCCTTCATGGGCTCCAACATGTTGTGATCACCATAAAAGCCGTGCAAGAAATAAATTACGGGGTATTTTTGGGTTCCCTTGTCATAGTTGGGAGGAAGATAAACCCCAACTTCGCGAGTAGGGTTTTCATCAAAATTATTTTCCAAATTCTCAGAGTAAATGGAATCAATTACTATGGTTCCCTTTGTTGTTTGTGCATAGGTCAACTGAAGGGTACAAATGACCAATATCAATTTTAAGTATGTTTTCATCAATCAAGTTTTAGTTTTTTATTTCAAGTGGCATTTCCAAGAGGTAAGAGGATAGTGTTTTTCCGTGCTTGTCCAAGCGGAGCGAGCGCGTTACACCACCCCGAAGTGCCTTGTGCATTACAAAATTCATTGCACCAAGGTTTGGGAGCTCATACCGTATTACCTCGCCCAGGACCATTTCCCCAAGAAACTTTTTCACTGAAGCGGCGGTCACTGATTTTTGCAAGGTGTGATAATCTTTTTCATCAAAAGCAATAACCGAGATATTTATAATATCTCCTTTGTCTCCTGTTCGAGAATGTGCTAAATCCTTTAGTTTCATTTGTTAGCTTTCAAAGTATTCAACTATGGGGGTTGCCCTATTTTTATCGATCAAAACAGATTGGATGGCAACAATTTCCGTGACTGTTTTGCCAACGCCGCCTCCAGCCGCCGGACCATTGGTGTACAGTGTTTCTACTTCATTGACCAACTGTACAGCCTCTTTTCTGCCTTTTGTTTTAGCAGCTAAGCGCAATCGAACTTCCGTAGGGCTTGCTTTGGTTTCATTTCCTTTAAAAAGACTATCAATTCCAATAAGGTCAAAAAGGATATCCTCCACCTCCAGATCAATGGATTGTATTCTTTCTTTGATGATGTCAATCGCCAATTTGGCCCGTTCCAAAGCATAACTTCCACCATAACTTATTTGGGCATCTGCCATATAACCATCATGATAGCCTACGGACACTTTTAATTTTCCGGTCAAAGGTTTTCCCGTGGCTCCAGAAACTTCTACTGTATCTTTTTCTATTTCCTTAAAACTTATGCTGGAAAAATCAGCAATGACATCGGGCGTTAAATATTCTGATGGATCGTGGACTTCGTACAACAATTGTTCTTTGCAGGTTGCAGGGGTTACCATACCGCCCGAATCTTTCAATTTGGTGATGAAGAAAGAACCCTCTTCGTTGATTTCTGCGATGGGGAATCCCAAATTGGCCAAATCAGGAACTTGTTTTTTAACGCCGTCGGCAAAATAACCACCGCATACTTGACCGGCACATTCCATTAAATGACCCAAAGCAGTTCCTTTGCCCAAAAGAGGGTAATCGCTGAGGGACCAATCAAATTCGTGTATAATAGGAGCCAAAAATAGGGCGGGGTCGGCCACTCTGCCAGTTAGGATAATGTCTGCCCCGTCCTTGAGGGCCGATAAAATTCCTTCCACCCCCAAATAGGTATTGGCAGAAATGATTTTATCGTCCAAAACAGATAAGGGCTCACCGGTTTCCAATAAAGTTTGTGTTTCAAAATCTAGCAATGATTGAACATCATCACCAAATACGGCGGCTATTTTGATGCTTTTTAAACCCAATTCGTTGGCTATTTTGGCCGTTTTTTTTGCCGCGGCCACAGGATTGGCGGCACCCATATTGCTGATAAGTTTTACATTGTTTGAAACACAATAGGGTAAACAGGCCTTCATCCGGTCTTCCAATAAAGGATCATAACCAAGCTCTTTGTTTTGCATTTTCTGCAATTGGGCCAAGGCAATGGTACGCTCTGCAAGGCATTCGAAGATGATATAATCCAAATCTCCCTTTTGTATTAGGTCCACGGCTGGTTCAATTCGGTCTCCCGAATAGCCAGCTCCCGATCCTATGCGAATTGTTTTATTCATATTATATGGGAATCACTCCGATTAAAACTGAAATCAATGTCATGACCAATGTGGTCAAAAAGGCGTATTTAAAAGTAAACTTTTGATGGTCCGCCAAATCCACTTTTGCCAAACCGATCAATAAAAAGGTTGCGGCCGTTAAGGGGCTTAAGGGGAAGCCCGTGGTCATTTGTCCCATAATTGCCGCCTGCCCCATGGTTGCTGAGGCTATACCAAATTCGTTGCCCGTTTGTGCCAATATGGGCAAAAATCCAAAATAGAACGAATTGGGGTCGAACAAAAAGCTAAGCGGCATACTCAGCACCGCCAGAATAAGCGGTAATCGTTCACCTGCAGCGGTCGGAATAACGTCCACGGCACTTTCGGCCATGTTTGCTATCATGCCCGATTCTTTCATAATGCCTGTAAAAACACCAGCTGCCAACAATATGGAGGCCATTAAAATGGCAGCTCTTGAATGGGAAAAAATCAAATCTTTTTGTTTTTCCAGACTTGGGAAATTCAGCATCAAAACCAAAATTGTCCCGATCATAAAAACGAGGGCGGGAGGAACGGTGCCGGAAATTAAAAATACAAGTGCCAAAATGGTTATTATAATATTGAGCCAAAAGTTTCTGTTTTTGGAAGGCATGGTCGGCACATCTGCCCCCATGGTTTCAATTTCTTCCTTGGCTACCGTGTTTTTTTGAATATTGAGGCGTTTGGATTCTTTCTTGCCCAACCGCCAGGCAATAAAAACAACAAATAAAAGCCCGCAAATCTGTGGTAGCATAATGGGGGAATATATCTCGGCCACACTTAAGTTGAGCGCTGATGCTGCGCGGATGGTGGGGCCGCCCCATGGAAGCATGTTCATGGTGCCCGCTGCCAAGGATACGACGCAAGCCAGTACGCGACGATCCATTTGGAGTTTTTCATAAAGGGGCATTATGGCCGGGATCACGATTAAAAAGGTGGTTGCTCCAGAGCCATCAAAATGTACCGTCATCGCCAACAAGGCGGTGCCAATGGCAATTAATGTCGGGTTGGTACCCACCCATTTTAAAATGGTGTTTATGATGGGATTGAACATTCCCGCATCGGTCAGTATCCCAAAAAATAGGATGGCAAATACGAACATGGCCACAACAGGAGCAATGCTTTTGATTCCGTCCAGCGCAAAATCAAACGTTTCCCAGCCAAAACCAGCTAGTAAGGCGCCTACTACGGGTACCAAAATCAGGGCACCCATGGCACTCATCTTTTTTGTTAGGATAAGTACCAATAAAACAATGATGATAAGCAGACTGGTTAAAAGCAAACGTGGAGGATTTTTTAATTAAGCGTTAGTTTGTTCCCTGATTTACTTGATTGAAATGATAACTCTTTGGTACCTGGTCAAAGCAGGGAAGCCGGTATCCGTACCTTCAACAATGATATGGTATTGTTCCCCGCTTTTTGCGGTTTTTGGAATTTTGACCGATGCCACTTCCGTTTTTATTTCAACGGTCGCGGCCCCATCACCGGCTTCGGCATAGGGCCAAACGTTAAAAAAGACAGGGTGTTCGTCAATATCTTCAGCGGAAAGATTGAGAACAAGCTTTTCTCCTGGTTTTGCATTAATCGAATTCCCTTGCGATACTGAAATCTGTGGAGGATGGTTGGCTTCTTCAAAAGGTTTGATACACCAATCGGCACGGGCGGCAAAATCGAGCTGCATGGGTTTTATCCAACGGGTCTGGGGATAGCTTTTGTCCATTTCTCCTGTTTCAGGATTTAAATCGGCCGCTGCTTCACCATCTTCAAAACGGTATGGATTTTCGGTCGATTGCTCAAAACGACCGCTCCAACCACCTCGGGACGGGTCTTCGTAGTTGTCCAGACCCACATCCACCAAATGTAAAAACGCAGGGGAATCTCCTTCTGAGATGAAATCATACTTGGAAAAATTGCCACGCTCGGTATGTGCAATTTTTGAAATATCCCCTTCAAAATGATTAGGGTCTCCTTCTTGTTTTTGCCCATCCCCATAGGAATAATATTTTGTAAACAACGGACCATGGTTATTGATGATGTTGGGGCCCATAAAACTCCCCTCTAAATAGGGTTGCTGGCTCTTGGGCACCACTTGTTTCCACGGGTAGGCAAAGCACCAAAATTGGTTGGCATTGTAAAAGACCCGTATGTTGGGCCAATTGGGCCCGATGTATTTTTTATAGGTGGCATCTTGGTCCATGATGGTGTAGATGATGGCCTTTTTTGATACTTTTTCCTTGATTGTTTCCCAATCTTTATGGCTGGAATAGTCTTCTTCGATTGATTTTAGGGCACGGGCAATGGTATTGGTTCCGCCCCAGGCCTGAAGAAAAATTTCGCGCGGGTCATCATCCAGTAATTTTTTTGCTATCCATTTCGAACCTTCGGTGCGTTGGTCCATTTCTCCCTCAAAATCTATGTTACCCACTTTTACCAGTGCCAAAAGTTCTTCTGGGGTGGGGTAGTTTTTATCATGAAGCAATAGGTTGGGATGTACTTTGGCATATTCGGCCAGCAGTTCCTGTATCCAAGTGGTTCCAGGCCACCTCAATTCGCTGCGTTCCCCATACATATTTCGGGTCATTTCCATTTCGGAGACCATGGTGGTTCCCTTGCCATCACCTTTCCAATGCCACATGGAACTGGAATAGATCAATCCTTCGGTATCAAATTCGTTGGTGTACATCAAAAAACGGATAAAGGTGTCCACATCGTCTATTTCACCATCGGTAGTAACAATGGTTCGTTTATGCTCTTGTTGCGCCATAACGGAAAAAGACATGAATAGGAGTGGCAATAAAAGGTTGAATTTTGTCATTTTGGTTCTGATGGCCATCAATTTTTATGTTGATAGTGGGTTTGTTTGATCATAAAATGGTTTCCGAGGGATGTTTCCATGGCCCTCGATACTGATGTTTGAGCAATGAAGAGGCTTCCGCATCATCAACAATAATCCTTTTTTGTGGATCATAAACCAATGGGCGTTCCAATCCCATGGCAAGGTTGGCCATAATGCAACTAGCTGTGGAAATATGCCCCTGCTCTACATCGGCAACAGGAAATCCATCACTTTCGATGGCATCCAACAAATCCAACATGTGGCCGCGTGTAGCTGGTGCGGTATGGAGCTCGATATCCTTTTCCTTTAAATCCTCTGGATATTTTTCACGTTCGTAAACCACTTCCTTTTTAATGGTTTTCCCATCGTTGGGAATAAACTCGTATTGGAACACACTTCCCTTAAAGGTTCCTTTTTCGCCATAAATAAAAAATGCCCAAGGGTAATCTGGGTCTGTTGGAGTACCCCAACTACGGTGTTGCCATACGCAATTAAGCTCTTCAAATTCGAAAATGGCGGTTTGTGTATCGGAAATATTGGCTATGGAATCTTTTTGCACGTAAATCCCTCCGGTGGAGCTTACTTTTTTGGGCCATCCGAGACCGAGCATCCACCGAACGGCATCCAGCATGTGAACGCACATATCGCCGACAATACCGTTTCCGTACTCCATGAATGCCCGCCACCTTCTGTGCGGAAGACCCACGTAGGGCCTTAACGGTGCGGGTCCGGACCAAAGGTCGTAATCAAAATGATCGGGGATTTGTTGTACTGGCGGATTGGCATTCCATCGCATGTGATAGTAACAGCACATTTCTACATGGGATATCTTCCCCAATAGTCCGGCATCGATAATATTTTTCTTGCCTTCGATCAAGTGAGGGGTACTTCTGCGTTGGGTGCCCACTTGCACCTTTTTGTCCAGTTTTCGGGCAGTGGCCAAAATGGCTTCGCCTTCCAAAACATCAAGACTGATGGGTTTTTGTAGATAAAGATGAGCCCCGGCTTCCATGGCTTCGATGGCTTGTAGCGCATGCCAATGATCGGGCGAACCTATCAAAACGATATCCAAATCCTTTTCGGCCAGCATTTTGCGGTAATCGCTGTACAATCTTGGCTTTTTATGGGATTTTTGTCGCTGGGACACCAAATGTGCAGCTTCTTCCAGATGCTTCTTGTCCACATCACAGAGTGAGACTACCTCGACATTGGCGACCTGAATCAGTTTGAACAAATCACTTACCCCGTACCAACCACAGCCTATTAGTCCTACATTCCACTTTTTCGAAGAATACATCAATTCCATGCCATAAGCACCAAATGATGATAAGGCCAAGGCAGCAGAGGTGCTGGTCAGAAATTTTCTTCGGTTGATGTAAAAATTTTTAGAATCCATACGTTAAAGGCTCCATTTATTGCCTACTTCGCTTAAAGGTAGGCATCCATTATAGGCACCGGGAATTGGGTCATAGCTCAACACATTCTTACCGATTTCCTCAGAGGTAAAATAGCCCCATAACGCTGTTGATTTTAAGCTTCGATAAAATCCAACAGGTTCTGGGTTACCCACGGTAGTGCCCCAAACCCCGCTACCAAATTGGCCGGAGCTTTCTTCGGCCTTTTCCATAACTTTGATTTGATCGGATTCGGAAAGATTGACAAAACTGTCCCCAAAATCGGAAACACAATCTGCGTTGAACTTTTCTATTTCTTTTCGAACATGGTTTTGGCCATTGACATCATACAGTTGGGCATAGACCTTATCGATAAATATATCGACTTTCACATCCAAAGCTCCAGGTGTTTCGGTGCGCGGTAAGATCATGTCCACTATTTTGGATATGAATGCCGCTTCGTCCGTGGTCAAGAATTGCGGTTGCCAATCAACCCGTGTTTCGTTTTTGCAAGATTGAAGTATGGATAATAATGAAGGGCCCGCAACGGCAGCTGCGGCCATACTTCCCGTGAATTTTAAAGCTTTTCTGCGATCCATAATCAAATGTTCATTTTTTTAAGTTCTTTCACGGCAAAATCGGCAGCCCTCGCAGTAAGTGCCATGTAGGTAAGTGACGGATTCACACAAGAATTGGAGGTCATGCAAGCACCATCGGTCACAAAAACATTTTTCACCGAATGGATTTGATTGGTCCCGTTCAAAACCGATGTTTTTGGATCACGGCCCATGCGTGCGGTCCCCATTTCGTGGACACCGTATCCGGGCTCATGCTCATTATCAAACCCAAGAACGTCTTTGACTCCCGCTTTTTCGAGCATTTCCACGGCATCTTCTTGAATCTGTTTGTTCTGTGCCAGTTCATTTTCCTTGTACTCACAATCTATGGATAGGGTAGGTTGTCCCCATTTATCGGTAACCTCTTTGTTCAGGTACACTTTATTGTCGTGATAAGGCAAACACTCGGCAAAACCTGTAATGAAGAATTCCCAAGGTCCTGGTTTCATGATACTGTCCTTATAATCGCCACCGAATTCCTTACGGTTGGCCGCTTCACTATTTCCCATGCGATACCCACCACCTTGATACCCAAAACCACGCAAAAACTTATCGGTTTTTGAGTTTTCGTCGATGTTCCAATAACGGGGGATATAAATTCCGTTGGGCCTGCGGCCACTGTAGTATTTGTCCTCAAAGCCTTCAACCCTTCCCAATGCACCTACACGGTAGGTGTGGTCCATTAAATTATGGCCCAACTCACCGCTATCGTTGCCCATCCCTTTGGGAAAGCGATTAGAGGTGGAATTCAATAGTATTTGGGTGGTACTCAAGGTAGAGGCGTTGCAGAATACAATTTTGGCCTTGAATTCGATGTCCTCATTGGTCTCGGCATCAATAATGCGAACACCGGATGCTTTGCCTGTTCCTTCATCATACATAATGGACTGCACAATGGAGTAGGGCCTAAAAGTAAGATTCCCGGTTGCATTGGCTGCTGGCAAGGTTACTGCATTACTGCTAAAATAGGCGCCGTACGGGCACCCACGGCTACATCGGTTGCGGTATTGGCATTGCCCACGACCATTAAGTGGTTGGGTCAAATGCGCCACACGGCCTATGATCATGTGTCTTCCGGGGAAGTCCCGTTCTATACGTTTTTTGAGGTGTTTTTCCACGCAGTTCAACTCCATGGGAGGTAGAAAGTGGCTATCGGGAAGCTGGGGCAGCCCAAGGGCTTCGCCACTGATGCCCGCAAACTTCTCCACATAGGTGTACCACGGTTCCAAATCTTTGTAGCGTATGGGCCAATCCACCCCATGACCATCCTTGGCGTTGGCCTCAAAATCCATTTCGCTCCAACGGTAGGTCTGTTTGCCCCACAATAGGGAACGTCCTCCCATTTGGTGACCCCGTATCCATAAAAATGGTTTTTCTTCGGTGTACGGGTTTTCTTCATCGTTGGCAAAAAAATGCTCGGTATCCTGACCAATAAATCCAGAGCGTATGGCCTTGTAATGTTTTTTTTGTTGTTCTGGGGTAAGTCCGCCACGAAGTTCCATATCCCAAGGATCCAGATGGGCCGTGGTGTAATCTTTTGGATGCTCCACTACGGGGCCGCGCTCCAAAACCAAGGTTTTTAGTCCTTTTTCACAAAGTTCTTTGGCGGCCCACCCTCCACTGATCCCAGAGCCGATTACAATGGCATCATAGGTGTGTTTGGGGTCGGCATCTATATTGAAATTTGGCATTGGCGTATTCGGTTTAGGATTTAAAGGTTGGGATTATTTCCTTATTTTTTAAAGTGATTTTGTTATAATTTATGTCTTTTCAACTTTTTCCTTGTCAAAACTATAAAGGTAAGGAGCCTTGTTGGCCGCACCGGTATACAATTTCTCATGTCGTTTTAAAATATCCATACTAAGCATTTTCCGTTGGAAGGTGGTACGTCTAAATTCTTTGTTTAGAATGGTCTCATACACTTTTTGTAATTCCTTCATGGTAAATTTTTCGGGCAAAAGATTTTCTCCGATGGGTTTTTTGCCAAGGTCATTTCTAATGGACTCCAATGCTTTTTCGACAATCTCAGCGTGGTCTATCATTAGAGTTGGTAACTTGTTGATGTCATACCAATTGATGGAATCCGAAAACTTATCCGGGGTAGGTTGCACTTGGTTGTAATTGATCAGGGCGTAATATCCAACAGTGATGAATCTATCAAGGACCCAATGATCCGATGTCAAGGTGTACCCTTTTCCGGCAGCAATCTTTTTAAAGGGATAGGCACTGTCCCTGTTTTTCTTTCCAAAAGTGTGAAACTGTTCCAGATGAATTTTTTCCAGCCCCGTTCTTTCCCGAACCCCTCTTTTAACAGCATCGTATAAATCTTCATTCCGCCGAATAAACCCTCCAGGCAATGCAAATTGGCCGGAATTTTGATATTCCAAGATCAATATTTTCAATTCTTTTCCAGTAAAACCTAGGATTACCGTATCATAGGCAATATTGGTTATATGTTCTGATTCTAATGGTAGCATGTTGTAAACATCGCAAAAATTACATCAAAAAAATATAATTATGAAAAAAAGAAAGTATTATTGTAACGGATTGATACAATAAATAGGGTTGAATTGAGAATATAAAAATATGTTTTGCCCATGTTTCTGTCTTCCGGAACGGTCAAAGGAAAAAACAACGCACTTCCCGTTTAGGTTTATATTGAAAATGGTAATGTAGAAGGGAACTAGGATAGCCATTCAGGAATATTTTGTCAATTCTATTTGGCATGCTAGTCCCAATTGGTGGGAAATCGCACAATTGGCCGAATGCCAAAAACAACTGATGGCAATCCACTTAAAATGGTTATTGCTTAGGAGCTTAAACAGTCGTTCTTAAGTGTGGAGTACAGCCACGGTTTTTTTGGGTGGAAAATGTGTTGATCAATGACAGGTTGAACCATAACAATTAGGTGCTTTTTTGTTGTTTTTTAAACGCAAAAAAAGGAAAGATTATAGTTCATTGAATATCGGTTTGACCGCCATGCACAGTTGGCTGCGGATTTTTCGTAAATATCAAATCGCATTTTATGAGGGAGTTGAATTTTATTTTTGTAATATATAATGTTAAAATATTGCCAATTGTAAAATTTTAACTATTATTGTTCCTGATTGAGACAATATGCACGGTCGAGATCAATCAAAATAACTAAACTAAATAGACTATCTATGAATCAAAACAAAATTCAGATTTTGACAAGATGGGCTGATTCGGTAAAAGCGTTTCAGACATTCTTTTTGTCAATGACAATGATGTTGGTGGGTGGATCTGCATTAGCAGCGGCCCCGGACTTGGGTGAAGCCACTTCACCCCCTTACCAAGTAACCATAACAGGTACAGTTGTGGATAATTTTGGAACCCCTTTACCTGGTACCAACGTTATTGTAAAGGGTACCACTAATGGTACACAGACAGATTTTGATGGTAATTACTCCATTACAGCTGCTTCTGATGCTACCTTGATTTTCTCTTATGTAGGATTTAAAACCACTGAGATTCCAGTAAACGGCAATACTACCATTGATGTTACTATGGAGGAGGATGCCGCCGCATTGGATGAGGTTGTGGTAACTGGGTATGGTACCCAAACAAGAGGGGAATTAACAGGTTCTGTGGGAACAGTGGATGTGGAAGAAGCCACTAAAACACCTGTTGTTAATGCCGCGGAAGCCTTACAAGGGCGTGTTTCCGGTGTTACAATTACCAATAATGGTTCGCCAGGAGCAGCTCCAGTGGTGCGTATTAGGGGATACGGAACGGGTAACAGCAACGATCCCTTATATATTATTGATGGGGTGCAAACAGACGATCCTGGCATCTTAAACTCAATAAACCCTGCCGATATCGAGCAGATGAACGTTCTTAAGGATGGTGCTGCCGCTATTTATGGGGCAAGGGCATCCAATGGTGTTGTGATTGTAACTACCAAAGGTGGCGGTTATAACCTGAACACGGCAAAAGTTTCGGTGGATATGTACACAGGATTCTCTGTGGCAACCAATTTACCGGATATGTTGAACACTCAGCAACATGGGGAAATGCTTTGGCAAAGTATCCTAAATGATGGTGGAACACCTTCGCACCCGCAATATGGTGATGGTCCAAGTCCAGTAGTTCCTTCTACGATTCAAGGGGTTCCTGTTACTATGAATGTTAAGCCTGGAGGTACTGACTGGGTGGAGGAAATCTACAGAAGTGCCATTACCCAGAATGCTTCCATTACTTTGGAAAATGGTAACGAACAGTCTAAATTCCTTTTCTCTGCATCATATTTGAACCGTCAAGGTGTTCAAATCCATACTGGTTTTAAAAGAGGAAATGTACGATTGAACTCCGAGTTTAAGATCGGGGATAGAATACGGATCGGACAGCACGCCAATATTTCTTTTGATAGAAGAAGCGGAGGACAATCTTGGTTCAATTTTGCACAAAGGATGTCTCCTTTGGTTCCTGTTTATGATACGGATGGCAATTTTGGCGGTAACTACAGTAACGATACGGGCCTATCCAACCCTAATAACCCTGTTGCGGAAGCTACGCGCCAAAAGGATAATTTTGCCAAGACCTTTAGGGTGTTCGGAGATGTTTATGCCACATTGGACATTATTGACGGACTACAGTTCAAAACTTCCTTTGGTGGTTCTATCAGAGCCTACAACGATAGACGTTTTAGGCCGTTGATCCCAGAATCTTCCGAGCCTATCGCTACAAATACATTGACGGAGGCCGATCAGGATAATTATGAGTGGGTTTGGACAAATACTTTGAACTACAACAAATCTTTTGGCGATCACAGTATAAATGCTTTGATCGGTATTGAAGCTTTGGATAACCACGGAAAAGGAAAAGAAATTTCCAGAACGGATTATTTCTTCGAAACACCGGACTACTATTTGTTGAGCAATGGAGCTGGTGCGCCTAACGTAGCTTATGCTTACGATAACGCTAACTCACTTTTCTCTTTGTTCGGGACTGTGAATTACGATTACGATGGTCG
The DNA here is from genome assembly GCF_035818535.1 of Flagellimonas halotolerans. NCBI lineage: Bacteria > Pseudomonadati > Bacteroidota > Flavobacteriia > Flavobacteriales > Flavobacteriaceae > Flagellimonas > Flagellimonas halotolerans. The sequence goes on from NZ_JAYKYV010000009.1 coordinate 28,131, forward strand.
TTATTTATTGACGGCAACGGTACGTCGTGATGAATCCTCTAGATTTGTCGGGGACAACAAGAGCGATATATTTCCTTCGTTCAGTGCAGGATGGGTAGTGAGTAACGAATCTTTCTGGCCGTTAGATTCCTTTGTGAGTCGATTGAAACTTAAAGGTTCTTGGGGGCAATTGGGTAACCAAACACTTCCGGTCAATAACCCAACAACCAATATTTCAGCCTTGAGTGAGCAATATGCGAATTATGTTTTTGCAGGTAGCGGAGGGTTTGCACAAGGAGCTATACTATCAGCAGCAGGTAACCCTAATTTGAGATGGGAAACCAGTGAAACCACCAACTTTGGTGTGGAGCTTGGTCTCTTTGATAACAGATTGAGCCTTTCTGCGGAATATTTTAATATTAAAACCAAGGATTTGATCAATCAGGATGAGCAATTGTTCAGTTCAACAGCTATTGATGCCGCTCCACCTTATGTAAACTTGGGTTCTATAAAGAACACAGGTGTGGATGCAACCTTAAGCTATTCTGATCAAACCGATTCTGGATTTAGCTACGGAATTGACCTTAATTTCTCGCATTACAAAAACGAGGTGGTTGATTTGATCAGTGCTTTCCAAACTGGTTTTGGAGGTTTTAGAACTACGGGAACTGTTACTAGAACCCAAGAAGGACAGCCAATCTCATCTTTCTATGGTAGAGTGGTCGAAGGTATTTTTGCTTCGGAATCCGAAGTGTCCTCAGCGGCAGATCAAGGATTTGCGACTCCTGCAGATGGTGTAGGAAGATTTAAGTATGCAGATTTGAACGATGATGGCGTAATCAATGATGACGATAGGACCTTTATCGGTTCTCCTCACCCTGATTTCACTTATGGTGTCAACTTGAGAGCTGCCTATAAAGGTTTTGATGTGTCAGCTTTCTTCCAAGGATCGCAAGGGAACGAAATATTCAACAACGATAAAGTGTATACAGACTTCCCAACCTTCTTTAATGCCAACAGAAGTGTAAGGGTGCTGGATTCATGGACTCCTGATAATTTGGATGCCGAATTGCCGGCGTTGAGCCAGAGTATATCAAACAATGAAGGTACGGCAAGTTCATTCTTCGTAGAGGATGGTTCCTATATGCGATTGAAAAACCTTCAAATTGGTTACACCTTTAATGAAGAGGTTTCTAGTTATTTGGGAATGGACAGTGTTCGTTTCTACCTTCAAGGAACCAATTTGTTGACTATAACCGATTATGATGGAGTAGACCCAGAATTGCAACCCAGATTTAATGGCGGTGCCGTAGATAACCTTACTATAGGGGTTGCGGACAACAATTACCCATTAGCTGCAATCTATTCCTTCGGAGTTAATCTAAAATTTTAAAAAAATGAGAAAGAAGATATTATTTTCAACAATATTTGCAGGTCTGTTGCTATGGGCCTGTAGCGAAGATTTCACGGAAAAGCCCGCTACTGGGGCACTTTCGGATGAAGCCTTACAAAATGCTTTAGGGGTAGACCTAAAGTTGACCGCGGCCTATTCCGCAATGGACGGTGAACGAATAAATAGACAAGGAGAAGCTGTTGCCGCTGGTGGTGATAATTGGTGGACTGATGTGGTCTCCGATGATGCCCACAGGGGTAGTACCGATGGGGACAATACGGCCCTGTTCCAGGTGGAAACCTTGGACTGGCAGACTGGTAATAACTGGTTCTTGGCAAGATGGAGTGCACTTTATGGCGGGGTAAACCGTGCAAACGCCGTTTTGGATTTGATCAATCAGATTGAGGAAGGTGATTTCACCCAACAAGAGGGGGAAGCATATTTTCTAAGGGGTTATTACAATTTTGACCTGCAGAAGTTTTACGGGTACCCTTCTTTCATTTCTGTGGAGAACTTGGTTAACACAGAGTTTAACCAACCCAACCCAGGTCCTATTTGGGCAGAGATCGAAGCTGATTTTCAAGCAGCCATTGATAGACTAGGGGATGATATTATTGTTGGTAGAGCCAATGCTTGGGTAGCAAAAGCCTTTTTGGGCAAAGTGTATTTGTACCAAGGAAAATACGAGCAAGCCTTGCCATTGTTCAATGATGTAATCAACAACGGACCATATTCTTTGAACGAGCAATATGTGGACAATTTCAACCTTGCCGGTGAAAACGGACCGGAATCTATGTTTGCCATTCAGTTTGCAGCGGACGACGGTCGTTCTTTTAATGGTAATGGTGCCGGTACGTTGAACTTCCCCGGAGGAGGACCTTTGGAAACCTGTTGTGGTTTTTATCAGCCAACACAAGATTTGGCAAATGCCTTTCAAACAGACGGTTCCGGATTGCCATTATTGGATTCCTATGCCGCTACCGATGTAGCCAATGATTACGGAATCAACAGTGACGAGCCTTTTACGCCCCACACAGGGCCACTAGATCCACGAATTGATTTTACGATTGGTCGAAGAGGTATTGATTACAATGGATTCGGTGTACACCCAGGTAAAGAGTGGATAAGGGCGACCTTTGGTGATATATCAGGACCCTATTTGCCCAAAAAGAATATGTATCAAGCCGATGAAGTGGATGCCCAACGCGGTACAGGTGGTTGGGGATCGGACTGGTCAGGTATCAACTACAACGTGATGCGTTTCGCCGATGTGTTGTTGATGGCAGCTGAAGCAGCTGTTGAGCAGGCCAACCCAAATTTGCCTTTGGCTTTGGAATATGTTAACCGAGTACGTAACAGGGCAAAAAATATGACCCCGGTGCAAACAGTCGATGGTACAGGAGATGCTGCCAATTATCAAATTGAACCATATGCATCCTTTGGAAGTCAAGACTTTGCTAGAAAAGCAATCCGTTTTGAGCGTCGTTTGGAATTTGGTATGGAAGGACACAGATTGTTCGATTTGAGAAGATGGGGCAATGCGATGGAAACGATAAATACGTATATCCAAAACGAAGGAGAAGATTTCGATCAAGCGGGTTACGGTACTAAATTTGGTACATATCAACCAAAACATGATTTATTCCCTATTCCTATTAACGCCATTGACCAAAGTGGTGGTGTGTTGGAACAGAGTCCGCTGTGGAAATAATAAAAGTAGTCTGAGTTAGTTTAATTTAATTCGAGTTAGTAAATAGGTTGCCAATATATATTGGCAACCTATTTTAATTATAGACAAGTCCTGTTAATTAAAAATTAATCATTATTAATTGAACATTAACCATGGATGGTTCAAATACAGTACCCGAATTTGTATTTTTACCCCTTGTACATTTAATAACAACGAAAGTCAGTTCGAGTGTTTTTCAAAGGAAAAACACCTGTCTACCTGTGGTAGACAATCTTTCTTCAATTTGATTTCAGAAGATTGCTCAAATTGATGAATTTCAATCAAAAGGCACAAGGAGCATATTTTTAGTGTGAGGTGAGCCCATCAGCTAAAAAATTAATCCAATTGATTTCTTTTTGATGAACACTGGTTTTTCAGTATTCAAACATTGGTGTAACATCAAAATTTTGGTTAACCCGTAAAATTTCAGCACAGTGAGCAAAAGTTATATTTATATTGCATTGGCTTCATTACTGGTCATTTCTTGTTCCAAGAAACAAGAGGACACTTTGTTTACTCCAGTTTCATCCGACCATTCCGGGATTACATTCAACAATAAAATAGTTGAGACCGATAGTTTTAACATTCTCACAAGCGAATACATCTTCAATGGAGGAGGGGTTGCCGTAGGTGATTTTAACAATGATGGCAAACCTGATCTTTTTTTTACAGGTAACCAAGTAACCAACAAGCTATACCTTAACCAAGGTGATTTTGAGTTTAAGGACGTAACCCAAGCATCTGGTGTGGAAGCCGCCGATAAGTGGAAAACTGGTGTTGCGGTGATTGACATTAACAATGATTCCCTGCTCGATATTTATGTCTGTGCCGCCATGTACGAAAGCCCCGAGGAAAAGGCCAATATGTTATATATAAATCAAGGAGTGGATGATGATGGCATTCCTATTTTTAAAGAAATGGCCAAGGAATATGGCGTTGCAGATACCGGAAATAGCATGAATGCTGCATTTATAGACTATAACAAAGATGGCTTATTGGACCTATATGTGCTTAACAATGTGGATATACATGTACTGCCGGCAAACTATAGGGAAAAGATCACTGATGGTTCCTCTTTGAGCAACGACCGTTTATACCGTAACAATGGCGATGGGACCTTTGCCGATGTAACCATGGAGGCGGGCATTACCATTGAAGGCTACGGTCTTGGCGTGGCCATTTCCGATTTGGATTATGACGGTTGGCCGGATATTTATGTAAGCAATGACTATCTGAGCAATGATATTATGTACATTAACAATGGGGATGGGACCTTTACCGATAAAATAAGTGAGTCCATAAAACATCAAAGTAAATTTTCCATGGGCTCCGATGTGGCCGATTTTAACAACGATGGCTACCTTGATATCCTTACTTTGGATATGCTCGGGGAAACAAATTATAGGTTAAAAACAACCATCAAGGCAACCAAGTACAACGATTACTATATGAATGATAGGTATGGTTACGACTATCAATATATGCGTAACATGCTTCAAATGGGTCAAGGTCCCGATATGCCCTATAGTGAAATTGGCCTTATGGCGGGCATCGCCAAAACCGATTGGAGCTGGTCACCACTTTTTGTTGATGCCGATAACGATGGACGTAAAGATATATTGATTACCAATGGTTTTCCACGGGACATTACCGATCTGGATTTTGGGGAATTCAATTTCAATGTTCAAAAATACCTAAGCCCTTCACAAATTTTGGACTCCATTCCAGTGGTCAAAATACCCAATTACGCTTACCGCAATGAAGGTGATGGACAGTTTAAGGATGTAGGTGAAGCATGGGGGTTGAGTATCCCTTCCTTTTCAAACGGAGCGGCATTTGCCGATTTGGATGCCGATGGCGACATGGATTATGTGGTGAACAACATCAATGATGAAGCCTTTCTTTTCAAGAATAACCTTGAAACAAAGCAAAAAGAGGATAAGAATTTCCTTCAGTTGGATTTGAAAGGCCCAAAAAACAATCAGGCAGGTCTGGGGACCAAGGTGGCCCTACGTTTTGGGGACGGCACCTTTCAATATTACGAGCATCAGTTGAACAGGGGCTATTTATCAACAGTACAGAGTATGCCCCATTTTGGTGTGGGATCGCAAAAAACAATCGCATCCCTCGAAATAGTATGGCCCGATGGAAAATACCAAGAGTTGACCAATGTACCGAGCAATCAAACCTTGGCAATCGATTATAAGGAAGCCTCTTCCTTAGAAGGCAAGCAATTGGCATTTCCCTTGGCACCCAAACAGACCACTCCCATATATCAGGAAATATCGGAGGAAGTGGGTGTCAATTATCTCCATAAGGAAACGGACAAGGTTGATTTTTATGTGCAGCCCACATTGCCCCACAAGCTAACCCAAAATGGACCTCGACTTGCAAAAGGGGACATCAACGGAGACGGCTTTGAAGATTTTATCATTGGAAGCTCTTCCGGCCACTCCCCAATGATCTTTGTACAGGATTCCAAAGGAACATTTACCGGCACAGCTTTGTTTGAAGAAGAAGAATATAAAAAATACGAAGAGACGAGTATTTCCCTTTTTGATTTGGACAATGATGGGGACCTTGATATTTATATGGTTGCGGGCAGTAATGAATTTGATTTGGGCTCACCATATTATCACGATTACCTAATGGTCAATCGGGGTAATGGCAAGTTTACCATGGCCAAGGACAAAATGCCGGAGATAAATTCCAGTGGGTCGGTAGTAGAGGCCGAGGACTTCGATGGAGATGGCTATGTGGATCTATTTGTTGGTGGACGCACCCCCTTTTCACAATACCCCAAACCGGACAATTGCTACCTGTTGAAAAACGAAAAGGGTAAACTGGTCGATGTGACAGAGGCATACAGTAAAGCACTCAGGACCCCGGGAATGATCACCGATGCCAAATGGGCTGATTTGGATAACGACAGTTTGAAGGATCTTATCTTGGTGGGCGAATTTATGCCCGTAACCGTTTTTATGAACAAAAAGGATTCCTTTCAGCAAATGGACCAAACAGGCATGCAGCAACTATCAGGTTGGTGGGAATGTGTCTTGGCAGAAGATTTTGATGGCGATGGCGATGTGGATTTACTGGCAGGAAACTTGGGGGAGAACAATCTATACAATCCTTCCGAAGAAAGACCTGTAACCATGCTGGCCAAAGATTTTGACAATAATGGAGCTATTGACCCTGTATTGTTTGCATACTTTAAAAGCAATTTTGAGGATCCCACTTACCAACCATATCCCGTTAGTTTTTGGGGCGATCTTATGGGCCAAAGTCCCATGTTCAGGAAAAAGTTCAATTATTTCCGGGAATTTGCCACGACCACCAAGAGTGGCTTGTTTACGCCCGAAGAACTTGAAGGAGCCGATGAATTAATGGCAAATCACGATCAAACCACCTATTTTGAGAATGATGGCAACGGACAGTTCAAAATGGGAGAGCTTCCGTGGCAGACCCAATCGGCACCCATAAAGTGTATGATCACGACACAGGCAGGAGGCAGCGCCCCTACCGACGTGCTTATGATTGGAAACGATTTTGGCAATGAGGCTTTTATTGGGCGATATGACGCCTTTAACGGCGGTGTTTTGCTCGGAGACAGCCAAGGAACGTTTGAGTTTAAAAATGCCGAGGAAAGCGGCTTTAAGGTTGCCGGTGACGCGAAGGACATGATACAGGTTGAAAGGGCAGATGGAGGAAACCCATATATTATTGTAACCCAAAATAGGGGCAAAGCATTGGTTTTTACCAAGACTGAGTAATTTTCACAAAATATTATAATTGAGATAACATGGTTTGCTCACCTATATGAACAAACCATGTTTATTTTATTTATTTAGCCCAGCTTGGGATAACGTGATCAGCAATGCCAATTGAATGGATTCATCGCCTGCTTCATCGTTCAAGTACCACTCGTGCAGGGAATGGGCTCCGCCTCCTTGTCCTCCACGGCCAATACATACGGCCGGAATTCCTTTGGAAACCGGTATATTGATATTGGTTGAACCGCGGCCCAAACGTGGGGTCTTCCCAAAATACTTGGTGGCGGCCATGGTTCTTTGGATCAAGGGCAGTGAGGCAGGCAGTTCCCCAGATGGCCTATCACCAATTTTTATTAGCTCGTAGCTTACTTCGCCGCGCACACCGCTGGCATTGTATTCCATAATGGCTTTTTCCACGGAGGCTTTAAAGATGGACTCGATTTCATCAAGGTTTTTGGGATCAATGGCACGCATATCAACTTCCATCCAAGACTCAAACGGAATGGAATTTACAGAAGTGCCGCCACCGATTCTACCAACATTGAAACTTGTTTTAGGGATATCCCCGGAAGTATATGCCCATGCATCCTTGGAAAAAATAGCTATGGCTTTTCCCAAGGCATGATGGGGGTTGGCAAGGCCAAAGGCTCCCCAAGAATGTCCACCTTGCCCTTTTATGAGCAATTTATAACGTTTGGAGCCCAATCCAGCGTTGCTTATTCTTCCCAAACCACCGCCATCAATAGCGATCCAAGAATCAATGTCCAATCCCGATTCATTGAACATATATTTCATGCCCCGTAGGTCTCCAAGGCCTTCCTCACCAACGGAACCTACGATCAATACATCTTTTTCAGTTTTTATATCTGCCTTGTTCATGGCTTTGAGCATGCTGATGAGCATGGCCAGGCCACGTGTGTCATCGCCAATTCCCGGGGCTTTTAAGGTGTCCCCCACTTTTTTAACGGTAACATCGGTTCCCTCTGGGAAAACTACATCCAAGTGGGCATCTACCCCAACATAGCCCGATTGGCCGGATGTACCTTTTCGCAACCCGATGACATTCCCTACCTTGTCCGTCCAAATGCTATCAACACCTGCTTCTTTCAACATTTTGGCAAAAACCTTTCCCCGCTCATCTTCCATAAAAGGAGGGGCCAAAACCTCTGTTAAAGTAATCAGGTCTTCCGTAGTTTGATTTTTTTGGGCCTTTATCAGTTCAAAAGCTCTCTTGACCTTTTTTTTCTTGGCCAAGCGTTCCACTTCCTTGGTGTATTTTTTTTCAATTTCTTCCTGGGCCGTTATCGAACCGGATAGCAGGCCAAAGGCCATAATGAGGCCGAATGTGAGTTGTTTCATAATCAAGTATAGTATTGGTTTTCTAAAAAGCTGTTTCTGATTTTGTGTTCATGTAAAGTTATCGCAATGGTTTGTTATAGTGTTATTTGGGATGTATCCAATTTTCTAAGCTCGGCAAATGCTTTTTGGAGTCTGGCCGTTACTTCTCCAATGGCATCATTTTCATAAAAAACATGGTGACCCAATTGAGCAATGGATGCCACTTGGGTAGTGGTGCCGGTAAAAAACGCCTCGTCCATATTTTTAATCTCATTTTCTGCCACGGGCTTTTCAATAACAGGTATTTCCAACTTTCTGCAGAGTTTTATAACAATCTGCCTGCTTATGCCATTCAAAATATGTTCGTTGGCCGGATGTGTGATTACATTTCCGTCCTTCACGAAAAAAATATTGGTATGCGAACCTTCAGAAATCATACCGTTTCGGACCAAAACAGCTTCATCCGTATTTGCGTTCATTGCCGTTTCGTTGGTCATAATGTTGCCCAATAGTGAAATGGATTTGATATCGCATCTGTGCCATCTAAAGTCGGGTTCTAGAACGGCTTTCATGTTTTTAAGGTTGATGGGAGGGAGATTGTATGGCAGTGCATACATCATCACGCTAGGGGGAACGTTTTTTGGGTACGCGTGTTTTCTGGGGGCCACTCCACGGGTAACTTGCATGTAAATCAAGCACGATTCACCTTCCAAGCCAGCCGCATGAAGAAATCCGTCCAGATTATCATCAATTTCCTTGACGTTGTATGGGATGCCAATTTTGTCCAGATTGTCCTGCAATCGGTCCAAATGTGCCTTTTTGTAGAACATGCCATTTTCCAATTGCACCATTACTTCGTAAATACCATCCCCGAATAAAAACCCGCGGTCAAAAACCGATATTTTGGCATTGTCGGCCGTTACTATTTTTCCATTCAGATAGACTTTTTCAGGAAAGTTTCCTTTGGGCAACATTAAGGTTGGTTTTATATGGAAGGCTTTCCAAAATGTCGATTTTCGTCAACCCAAACTTGGTTCGAGTGCTCGTACCGATTTGTTTGCCGTTGTAACAAAATTAGGAATACTGTGCATGTAGCGGACAGTAATCCAGAATGATGTACTTCAATACTCTTTGGACAACCCCGTATTATATTGTTGTGAAGGTAATTGTTATTTCCTAAAATTAAAACCCAGCAATAAAGTTTGTAGCGGGGTAAATAAATTTTAGAAAAACCATACGTGTCTTTAAAGAAATTCAATGTCGTTAATAATAGATTTAGATGGTTGGTTTTTATAATTATAAAGATTTGTCGTACTTCACGAAAAAAGATAAACCATGACGATTTTTGTTGATATGGACGAGGTGATTGCAGATGCCTACAATGCCCATTTAAATATTTACAATCAAGAGTTTAATGCCCAATTAACACTGGAAGACTGCCATGGCAAAGAATTTTGGCAATGTGTTCCAGTGGAACATCAACAATCGATAAAAGACCATACTAGGCGAGATGGTTTTTTTGGTGATTTGAAAGTAATTGCCGATAGCCAAGAAGTCCTTGAGGCGTTAAGCGAAAAGTATGAAGTATATATCGCTTCGGCAGCCATGGAGTTTCCACAGTCCTTGAGGGAAAAGTCGGATTGGTTGGACAAGCATTTTCCCTTTATTCCGTGGCAAAAACGAATTCTCTGCGGGAACAAGCATGTTTTAAAGGGTGATGTGCTCATAGACGACCGAAGCAAGAACCTCGAGCCTTTTGAAGGCAGGTCCATAATGTTTACATCACCGCACAATACAAAGGTCACAGCCTTTGAACGTGCGGATACTTGGAAGGATATCGCCGACAAACTTTTGTAACTTGTAACCGCAATGCAAAAAAAACTATTCAAGTTACTGTTATTGGCCGGTACATTTATGTTTCAGGCGTGTGCTGCACAATCCCATTTGGTACAGGACGAAATGGAGACCATCACCAAAGAAAGTTTAAAGTACTACCTCTATTATCCTGAAGACTACTTCGCATCGGAAGACAGGGATTTTGGCCTGTTGCTGTTTCTTCATGGCGGGGGTGAATCTGGAGGGGACATCAAAGAGGTCAAATACAACGGCCCGCCAAAAATGCTTGCCGAGGGCAAACAATTTCCCTTTTTGATCTTGGCCCCGCAAAACCCCCACGCACAAAAATGGTGGAATACGGACGCAGTCGTCCAATTATTGGACTCCGTTGTCAATACCAATAGGGTGGATAAAAATAGAATTTACTTGACCGGACTGAGCAGGGGCGGAAGTGCATCTTGGGAACTGGCCACGCAATATCCGGACAAGTTTGCGGCCATGGCCGTAGTTTGCGGTATGACGCCCTTGCCCTATGCCCATTGGATAGATAAGAACATGCCCATCTGGGTTTTTCATGGCGATGAGGATCAGGTAATCCATGTGGAGGAATCTGACAAGATGGTGGAAAAGTTGAGAGCGATGGGCCGCGATGTTCGCTACACAAGATACAAGGGCGTAGGCCACAACGCATGGAGCCGGGCTTATACGACCGACTCACTCTATACTTGGTTGGCAGCGCAAAAACGCATAAACTAAATTTGATGAAATACCCGATTATTTTCCTAGGTCTTCTTTTGACGGTCAGCTGTAAACAAAAAGCCAAAAACCAAAATGAATCCGTCCAAACCGAAACAGCAATTCGTTTGGACTCCATTTCCAGTGACACCATTGTCAAGGAGGAAAAACCTGTTTTAAAAACATTCGAGGGATTGGCCGATACCACTTTTGTGCGACTGGCCGATTTTAGTGAGGATTTTGCGTATGACATGCGCTATGCCACCGAGAATAATTTTTTAAAGGCCAAGGTGTACGACTGCGCCGAATGCTATACAAGGGTAAAAACAGCAAAGGCATTGATCAAGGCCAATAAGGATTTTATGGAAAAAGGGGTGAAAATCAAGTTTTTTGATTGTTATCGCCCTAACTCGGTACAATACAAAATGTGGGAGATTGTCCCCAACCCCCAATATGTAGCCAATCCAGATAAAGGGTCTATTCACAACAAGGGCGGTGCCGTGGATATTACTTTGGTTGACCTGGAGGGCAATGAACTTGATATGGGAACCGATTTTGATTACTTCGGGAAAAGGGCCTATCATGACAATATGGATTTGCCACAAGAGATCTTGGATAACCGAAAACTGTTAAAGGAGACCATGGAAGCACACGGTTTTTGGTCCATCAGAACCGAATGGTGGCATTATAACCTTTCAGCTGCCACCAATGATAGGGTCGCCAATTTTAAATGGGGATGCGACGATTAAATCTTTTTGCACAGCAAAAAAATCAAGTTGTCGTTGATGTCGGTGGTAAAGAACAGGTAGGTCTCGCCCCCATCTTTGATAGTATGCCTTTTACGAAGCTCGGCAACCGATAAGGGGAAGTTCCTTGTTGTGATGTTCGCTTTTGGGACGGCCATTGATCTTATGGACTTTTTGGAATAAGGAAGGGTCTTTTCAATGGTAAATCTTCTCCCGGGAAAATCTACAAGAGTGTCAGCAGTGTATAAATGGGAGTGGGGGTGGAGTTTTTTAAGCTTGTAGGTTTTGGCTACGGACTTAAACCCACCGGACTTTAAAATAGCGGCATTGGGTTCGTACAAATGAGCGGAAGGCTCCCCAAAATCAATGGCGGTATTTTGTTCTTCTTCCAGTTTAAAATTAAATTCATCGGTTCGGTCTGGCAGTAAATTGACGGTTTTTATTCCAATGCTTCCATTGTACCCTTTTTCCAAAACAAAGAGGAGTTCCTTTACTTCGTTATTGGTGGCCACAACATGAACCTCTTTTACGAATTCCAGTTCCCCAATCCCTTTTTTTATATCCAAAAGTGGAGATGTTTTTAGGAGAATATGTTGTGTTCTTTCAAAAATCAAAGGCAGGTGTTCGGGTACATCGGGCAGGCAATCCTCTAAGAGAAAAACCTTTCCTTTTTTATCACTTCTTCGGGAGGGATCAACATAGGTCCAATCAAAATTTTGTGTTGATTCCTTTAAAAATGTAATGCCGTCTTCGGGTAGGCATTTTATATTGTTCCGCCCTAAAACCTTGAAATTATGGGCTGCAATTTCACTCAGTTCCGAATTGATTTCACAATGAATGACGGAAGCCATTTTTTTTGAAAAAAAGTAACTGTCGACACCGAATCCCCCCGTAAGGTCCACCAAGGTTTTTCCACTTACAATTCGGGCCTTATATTCAGCTGTCGATTCGGAGCTGGTTTGTTCAATATTGAGTTTGCTTGGGTAGTAGATATGGGATGAGGCAAACCAAGTGGGCAGTTTATCCCGACTCTTTTTTTTAGCTTCTATCTGCTCGACCAGCTCTTTTTGGGAAACGCCCTGAAAAACAGATTTTTTAAGTAGAATTGACAGGGTGTCTGCGGAGATGTTTTTTGATATAAAATCCTGGACACCGATAGTTAAAATAATATCGTTCAAACCGGTGCTATAAGTTTTTGGTCAATTTCTTCACAAAGGAATATTCCGTCAAAAACTCCTTTAAAACAACCTTTATGGCCGTATATCCGGGTACTGCGACCACCATTCCGACCACACCGAACAAAAGCCCTGCAATAATGATGATCAGAAAAATCTCCAGAGGGTGGGACTTTACGCTTGTGGAAAAAATAAAGGGTTGTGAAAAGAAATTATCAATGAGCTGACCTACCGTCAAACCAATAAAAACATACATGGCCTTTGGCAAAATAACAGTGCTGAAATCCGCCCCGAGGGAACTGGTCATGGTCAGGGTAATCATGATCACTCCCCCAATGATCGGACCTATGTAGGGGATGATATTGAACAGGGCGCACAAGAATGCAATAACAATGGCATTTTCAACGCCCACGATCAATAGTGCTATGGTGTAAATCACAAAGAGTATAAAGAGTTGAAGTAAAATCCCGGCAAAGTATCTGGAGAGCAGGTTATTGATCTTGTCAATGGACTTTACCAGATTGCTTTCTTTGTTGTCCGGTACAAAGGTCAAGATGCCATTTTGCATCAATTTACTGTCCTTTAAAAAGAAAAAGGAAATAAAGAGAACGGAAAAAAGGCCAACGCTGAAATTGCTCAGTGCATTGACAAACGAGTTAAGAAAATTGGGGATAAAACCCAGATCCAATCCTTGTAACACATTTTCTTCGATGTGGGATTCGTTCAGCAAGGTGTTGAAACTTCCCGTTGAGGCACCAAAATAGTCCAAGGTTTGAATGTAAAGCGTGTTAAGGTCGGCTTTAAGTGCTTCAATATCCAGTAGGGACAGATTTTTACTTTGTTCGGCGATCAGGGGGATAAAAAGGGCGAGTATCCCTAAAAAAATGGCCAGCATGAATATCATGGTAACCACAACGGCCAAGGTATTGGGAAACTTGAGCTTTCTTCGCAGGAACAATACGATGGGTCTGCCCAACAAGGCCAAAACCGCTGCAATGGCCAAATACGCCAATACGGACTGGATTTTGTAAAAAAACCAACCTAAAAGAACCACACCGACCATAATGGCCACTGCCCGTAATATTCCGTTGGCGATTGTTTTGGCATTCATGTTTTAATTTTTAAAGGCATATTCCACAATATTGGCTCCCATTTGTAAGGCTTTCAACCGAACTTCTTCCGGGTCGTTGTGCACGCTCGGATCTTCCCAGCCATCCCCAAGGTCGCACTCGTAAGTGTAGAGCAAAACTAATCTTCCCCGATCAAAAACCCCAAAGGCCTGCGGTCTTTTCCCATCATGCTCGTGGATTTTGGGAAGTCCATCCACAAACTTGAATTTTTGCGAAAATATGGGATGGTCGGCACCCAGTTCCTCCAAGGGTTTGTCCGGGAAAACCTTTTCCAATTCCCTTTTCAGATAAGGTTCCATGCCGTAGTTGTCGTCAATATGTAAAAAACCTCCGGACAAAAGATAGGTTCGCAAATTCTGGACTTCTTCATCTGTGAAAAAGACGTTGCCATGTCCTGTCATGTGCAAAAATGGATATTTAAAAATAGAGACGCTCCCTGCTTCCACCGTTTCCGGTTCTGGATCGATCTTTGTATCAATATTGGTGTTGCAAAATTGAATTAAGTTGGGAAGTGCCGTGGGGTTGGAATACCAATCGCCCCCACCTCCATATTTAAGTACGGCAATCTGCTGGGCATGTATTGCAGTTACCGCAAAAAACAGTAGGGTACATATTAAATGGATATGTTGTTTCATATGGAAGCAGTTGACCAGCCTTTCAAAAATAGGATATTCCTTTGTAAAAAATAAAGTACGGTCCCATTAGTTGTTGATTGTGGCCACTGTTGTGCAGGCCACAATGGCCGCTGTCTCGGTGCGGAGTCGATTTCTTCCCAGGGCAATGGGGACATATCCCTTTTCTTTGGCCAGATCGATTTCTTCTTTGGAGAAATCACCTTCGGGCCCGATAAGTATCGTAACATCATTGTCGGCGATCACTCTTCGTTTTAACTCCATTTTCTCCCCATTTTGGCAATGGGCAATAAATTTTAGGCCAATGGTAGTATCGGATTCCAAAAAGTCCTTACAGGGTATTGGTGGGTTGATCTGTGGTAAAACTGTTTGCAACGATTGTTTCATGGCAGCTTGCAGTACACGCTCCATTCGTTCCAGTTTAATGGTTTTTCGTTCGGAGTGGTCGCAAATGATCGGGGTAATCTCATCCACGCCTATCTCGGTGGCCTTTTCCAAGAACCATTCATATCGGTCATTCATTTTTGTAGGGGCAACCACCAAGTGCAGTTTATATCTTTTTGGAATTGATTTACGCTGCGAAGTAATACGTGCCCTGCATCTTTTTTGGTCCGGCTCCAAGATTTCAGCTTCGAACAAATAGCCTTTGCCATTGGTGATGTGTACAATGTCTCCTTCGGATTTTCGCAAGACCCGGACAATGTGTTTGCTTTCATCGGGCGGAAAAACAAACTGTTTGGCACTATTGTCCAACGATGGATTGTAGAAAAGCTGCATAGTTAAAGTTTACATTAATGTCCCCTTTTGGGGAAATCCCTCGCCTTTGGGCGAAGACTTTGGTTTATTTTTATTTCACGTTCTGTCCCCACCCAATCTCACCATAGGGAAGAACCGTTCTCTCCTCCTTTGGAGGGGCTGGGGGAGGACTCTTTAGGCGAAACCTATAGCTAATTAGCTACCTATGGCGTAACGTGCCTTGGCGGCAATACTTTGGCCGGTGAACATCCCCTTTTCAAACTTAAGGTAACCAACAATACCGATCATGGCGGCGTTGTCCATGCAATACTCAAATTTAGGAATAAAGGTTTGCCAGCCCAACTTTTCCTCTGCATCCTTAAGTCTTCCCCGAATTCCTGAATTTGCAGCAACACCCCCGCCAATGGCAATTTTATTTATACCGGTCTGGTCAACAGCCAATTGCAGCTTTTCCATTAATATCTCCAGAATGGTGAATTGCACCGAAGCACAAATATCATTCATGTTTTCGGAAACAAAATCTGGGTTCTTTTGGGTTTCTCGTTGTAAAAAATAGAGAATACTGGTCTTTAACCCACTAAAACTGAAGTTAAGTCCATCAACTTTTGGTTTTGGGAAGGTAAAGGCATCTGGATTGCCCAGTTTTGCATATTTATCGATCAATGGGCCACCGGGGTAGGGCAGTCCCATCAATTTGGCACTTTTGTCAAAGGCCTCGCCCACGGCATCGTCCAAGGTTTCGCCCAAGACTTCCATGGTAAAGTGATCCGTGACCTTCACAATTTGTGTGTGTCCCCCACTAATGGTCATTGCCAAAAACGGAAATGTTGGGGAAGTCTGGTCCTTATCCTCGATAAAATGGGCGAGAATGTGGGCTTCCATGTGGTTTACCTCGATCAAGGGTATGTCCAGGCCCAGTGCCAAGGATTTGGCGAAAGAGGTGCCCACCAGCAAAGATCCCATAAGTCCGGGCCCTCGTGTAAATGCTATGGCAGATAGCTGTTTTTTGTCGATATTTGCCTTGGCCAAGGCTTGGTGTACCACGGGAACAATATTTTGTTGATGTGCCCTTGAGGCCAATTCTGGGACAACACCCCCATATTGCTTGTGAATTTCTTGGGTAGCTACCACATTGCTCAGTACTTTTGTATGGCAAAGCACGGCAGCAGAGGTGTCATCGCAGGATGATTCGATTGCAAGAATATATTTTTTTGGATTTTCCACGCGTTTTGGAACAAAAATTGGTTGTCAAAGGTAAAACATAAAAACCCTATCAAAAAACTTCGTAAAATACTGTTGCGTTTCCTTCTGGCCATTATCCTTATTCTGGTATTGGGCTCTTTGGTATTGTCCTTGCCTGCGGTACAGACCAAGTTGGGAAAATACGCTACCGATGCCTTAAACGAGGAGTTTGGTACAAACATCCACATTGAACGGATAAGCATGTCCCTGTTCAACATGAATGCAGGGATAAAGGGTATTTATGTGGAAGATTATAGAAAGGACACATTAATTTACATTCACAAGCTGACCACATCTATTTTAAACCTGCGTAATATGACCAATAATAAGATGGAGTTTGGCGATATGGAATTGGACGGTGTTACCTTTAACTTAAAGACCTACGAAGGGGAAACGGACACCAATCTGGATGTGTTTGTGGCCAAATTGGATGACGGTAAGCCCAGAGACCCTGGAACCCCTCCATTTTTTATGTCTTCTGATGAGATTGAGATACATGGTGGGAAATTTAGGTTGGTCGATGAGAACCTCGAAAAACCAGAGGTGCTGAATTTCTCGGAAATTGAAGTTTTGGCGCACGATTTTCAGGTACTTGGACCGGATGTCTCCTTAAAAATAGACGACCTTTCCACCTTGGCAAAGCGAGGGATACGCCTTGAGAAATTGGCTACCGATTTTAAATACACCAAGCAACAGATGCGCTTTGATTCCCTGCTGATCGATACAGAGCAATCCGAACTAAAAGGTAATTTGGTGTTCAATTATGAGCGGGAAGATCTGGCCAATTTTGTTGATTTGGTGAAGATCGATGCCAATTTTACGGAATCTTCCGTGGCCCTAAACGAGATAAATGCGTTTTACGATGAATTTGGTCAGGACAAAACGGTGACCTTTACCGGGGACTTTAGTGGGGTGCTCAACCAACTCCAGGTAGATAATTTGTTTCTTTTTACCGATAATACAGGTATTCGAGGCGACTTTAGGTTCGATAACATTTTTAGTCGGCAGGCTCCCTTTGTACTACGTGGTGATATAGACAACCTTACCTCCAGTTATTATCAATTACGGAGTATTTTGCCCCAAATATTGGGCAGGAACATTCCGGGGTCCGTTCAAAAATTGGGTCAGTTTACAGTGCGTGGGGATACGGAGATCACAGAGACCTCCATTGACGTAACCGTCAATTTGAACACTGCTGTGGGCGATAGCTACGTGGATCTTCAAATGACCAATGTGCAGACCATAGAAGATGCCTCGTACATTGGTTTTATTTCTTTGATCGATTTTGATATCGGGGAATTTATAGATAATGAAGACCTTGGACTTGCCTCTATGGACATGAACGTGGAAGGAAAGGGATTTGTAGCGGAGAGCTTGAATACCGAAGTTTCCGGGGACATCTACAAATTTGAATTCAACGATTACGAGTATAACAAAATAAAGGTTTCCGGTATTTTGAGGAACGAACTTTTTGATGGTGTGCTTTTGTGTAACGACGATAACTTTAGGTTCGATTTTCAAGGATTGGCCAATTTCGGGGCCCGGGAGAACAAATTCAACTTTGTGGCCGCAGTGGACTACGCCGACCTTAAGGAATTGAATTTTATCAACGATAGCATTTCCATATTTAAAGGGCATGTGGATATGGATATTGAAGGCAACAATCTTGACGACATGGCAGGACAGTTGCGTTTTTCCAATACCACCTATCAAAATGCGAACGACACCTACTATTTCGAGGATTTCAATGTGACCTCTTCCTTTGATCGGGACACCATACGAACCGTGGAGATCAACTCACCGGATATCATCACCGGATATATGCGAGGGAATTTCAAGGTAAACGAACTGGGAAGATTGATTCAGAATTCCATTGGAAGTATCTATACCAATTACCAGCCCTTTGAGATTTCGGGCGGACAACATCTCGACTTCAACTTTAAGATTTACAACAAGATTGTTGATGTGTTTGTCCCGGAAATGGCTTTTGATGCCAACACCTATATTCGAGGGGCCATAAAGGCGGACCAAAGTGATTTTAAGCTCACCTTTAAATCGCCCAGTATCGAGGCCTTTGGGAACAAGTTCGATAATATTGAGTTGAAGATAGACAACAAAAACCCATTGTTCAACACCTTTGTGTCCGTGGAGGACATGTCCACGGTGTATTACGATATCAAAGATTTTAACCTGATCAATACCACCTTAAAGGACACCCTTTTCTTTAGAACGGAGTTTAAGGGAGGAAGCGAGTACAACGACAGCTATAACCTGAACTTTTATCACACCTTTAACGAAAACAACCGATCGGTCATTGGACTCAAAAAATCGGACATTAGCTTTAAAGGGAACACTTGGGTGCTCAACAAGAACGGGAACAATAAGAACAAGGTAATCTTTAACAGCTCCTTGGACAGCATCAGGATAGAGGATGTGGTCATGGACAACAATAACCAAGAACAGATTCGATTAAGGGGAGAGTTTGCGGATTCCACCTATAAAGATTTGGACCTACAGTTTAAATTGGTATCCCTAAACAAGATCACCCCGGCGATCGACAGCCTAAAACTGGACGGGAAAGTGGATGGCTTTCTCAATATTTTACAGAAAGATGGAAAGTATCTGCCCACTTCAAGTTTACATATCCAAAACTTCAGTATCAACAAGATGCACATGGGCGATTTGGAAGTTGGCATTTATGGCAACAACGACCTTACCGAGTTTGGCGTGAGCACCTGGCTCAATGATAAGGGAAAAGAACTCATGAGCATAAATGGAAAGGTCACCAACATAAACAATGAGCAAGAACTGGACCTGGTCGCTGACTTTACCGATTTTGCCCTAGAGCCCTTCAACCCGTTGGGGGAGGACATTATTTCCAATATTAGGGGAAAGGTCAGTGGCAATGCAACCATCACCGGTAATGTGGAAAACCCTGCTATTAATGGGGTGCTCAGCTTAAATGATGCGGGCATTGGAATTCCCTATCTCAACGTGGACTATGATTTTGCACCCTATTCCCAGGTACGCTTGTTCGACCAGACCTTTTATTTTGAAAATGTGGAGCTTTCCGACGTGGAGGAGGGCACCACGGCCACTTTGGACGGTACCATAAGCCACACCGGTTTTGATGATTGGTTCCTTGGGCTGGATGTGGATACCAATAACGACCGCTTCATGATTTTGAACACCGAATACGATGAGGAAACCCTCTATTACGGAACAGGTTTCATCAATGGAACGGGAAGTATTTATGGTCCAACCGATGCCTTGACCATTACTGTGGATGCCATTACGGCTAGGGGCACTTCCCTTAAGATCCCGTTGAGCGATGTGACCAGCGTAGGGGATTATTCATTTATCAATTTTTTGGAAAAAGGGCAATCCAAGTCCTTTGAGGAAGAACGGGTGTTGGATGAATACCAAGGGTTGGAAATGGCCTTTGACCTTGCTGTTACCCCCGAGGCAGAAGTGGAGATTGTAGTGGACCGGTCCACGGGAAGTTCCCTAAAGGGAACAGGGGAAGGTATTTTGTTGATCGAGATCAATACCAATGGAAAATTCAATATGTACGGGGACTTTGTTGTGGTGTCCGGGGAATATAATTTTAAATATGGCGGCGTCATAGATAAAAAGTTCAAGGTGCGTCCTGGGGGCACCATTCTGTGGGAGCGAGACCCACTGGCGGCACAATTGAACTTGGAAGCGGTATATTCCCTTAATGCCAATCCCGCGCCACTTTTGGACAATGCGGGATATACAGGAAGAATACCCACCGAAGTTGTTATAAGGTTGGACGGGGAACTGGAAAGCCCCAACATCAATTTTGGGATCGATTTTCCCGGCACGACTTCTGTAGTGCAGTCCGAACTGGAGTATCGCTTGCAAGATCCGACCATTAAGGAAAGAAACGCCTTCTTTTTGTTGGCACAGGGAACCTTTGTGAACCCACAATCGGGAGGGATCAACCAACAGGCCGTTACCGGAAACCTGATCCAGACCGCTTCAGGGCTTTTCAACCAAATACTATCGGGAAACAACGACAAACTTAACTTCGGGGTGTCCTACGAGCAGGGTTATAACGATCCCAACGCCGATATTGCCACGGAGGATAGGATAGGGGTAACGGTCTCCACACAATTGTCCGACCGTATTTTGGTGAACGGCAGGGTAGGGGTACCGGTCGGCGGCGTTTCGGAAACGGTGGTAGCCGGCGATGTTGAGGTGCAGGTATTGTTGAACGATGAGGGAACGCTCAGTGCCAAGATATTTAACAGGGAAAACCAGGTGCAGCAGTTTTTGGCCGAAAGACAAGGGTATACCCAAGGGGTGGGGCTGTCTTACCAAGTGGATTTTGACAGTTTTAGGGAGTTGATGCGGAAGGTGTTCAACAAGCAGGAAAAATCGGCAACAGAACAAAAAAGCACTCCCAGAAAACAGCCCACGCAGGTCATGGGAAAGGACAGTTTGATTCGTTTTTCGGAAAAGCCTGTTAATCAACCCTAATCAATACAATAAAATTTATATTTTTTAGAGTTTTTGTATTAATTTATTACGAAAACGTTTGAGAAAATCCTATAAAACAAATAAATTATCAAGGTATTCAAAATTTGAATAAAGTTTCCTAGCTTTGACCTCTTAAAAATTTGAATGGCTTCAGAAATTAAAAAAATAGGCGTTTTTACCTCAGGCGGAGACTCTCCTGGAATGAATGCCGCAATTCGTTCCGTTGTCCGTACTTGTGCATATTTGGGAATTGAGTGCGTGGGCATCTACAGAGGGTACCAAGGAATGATGGAAGGCGATTTTAAGACCTTGGATGCACGTAGTGTAAACAACATTATCAATAAGGGAGGTACTATTTTAAAATCCGCCCGTTGCGAGGAATTTAGGACAGAGAAAGGAAGAAGGAAAGCTTACGACCAACTGACCAAGGAAGGTATCGACGCCTTTGTGGTCATTGGTGGGAACGGAAGCTTTACAGGTGCGCTTTTGTTCACAGAAGAATACGATTTTCCAGTAATTGGAATCCCGGGAACCATTGATAACGATATTTTGGGATCTTCCTATACCATAGGTTTTGATACCGCGATCAACACCGTGGTGGATGCCATTGACAAGATTCGTGATACCGCAAGTTCCCACAACCGGCTCTTCTTTGTCGAGGTAATGGGCAGGGACGTAGGGCACATTGCCCTTAACGCAGGTGTGGGCGCAGGTGCCGAGGAAATTTTAATTCCCGAACAGAACCTGGGACTTGAGCGTTTGTTGGATTCCCTAAAACGAAGTAAAGCCTCGGGGAAATCATCTAGTATCGTAATTGTTGCCGAAGGGGATAAAATAGGTAAGAACGTTTTTGAACTAAAGGAATACGTGGAAGAGCATTTGCCCATTTATGACGTTAGGGTGTCCGTACTGGGGCATATGCAGCGAGGGGGCAACCCAACTTGCTTTGACCGCGTTCTCGCCAGTAGAATGGGCGTTAAGGCCGTTGAGAGCATTCTGGAGGGCAAATCAAACCTAATGGTAGGTATAAAGGATACCAAATTGGTGCTTACACCTTTGGCAGAGGCCATAAAAGCGCACACGGAAATCGACGAAGAGCTCATAAGAGTTTCGGATATAATGACAACTTAATTTAAACACAAAAAAGAAGAACATGTCAAATTTGAAAATAGGAATCAACGGATTCGGTAGAATAGGAAGGTTGGTATTTAGGGCAACCGTAAAAAGAGGTGATGTAGATGTTGTGGCAATCAACGATTTGTTGGATGTTGAGCACTTGGCCTACTTGTTGAAGTACGACTCTGTTCACGGAAATTTTGAAGGTACCGTGGAGGTGAAAGATGGAAATCTGGTAGTCAACGGTAATACAATCAGGATTACGGCAGAACGTGACCCAAAGAATTTAAAATGGGATGCGGTCGGCGCTGAGGTCGTTGCAGAATGTACCGGTATTTTCACCACTTTGGACATGGCCCAATCACATATTGATGGTGGTGCCAAAAAAGTCGTGATCTCCGCTCCATCCAAGGATGCCCCAATGTTTGTTATGGGTGTTAACCATAAAGATGTCAAGGCAACGGACACTATTATTTCCAATGCTTCCTGTACCACCAACTGTTTGGCACCGATCGCCAAAGTTCTTAACGATGAGTTTGGTATTGCTGAAGCTTTGATGACAACGGTACACGCCACAACGGCAACCCAATTGACCGTTGATGGTCCTTCTAAAAAAGATTACAGAGGTGGTAGAAGTGCCCTTTTGAACATCATTCCAGCGTCTACCGGTGCCGCAAAAGCGGTAACCAAGGTTATTCCTTCGCTGGAAGGTAAACTAACAGGTATGGCGTTCAGGGTCCCTACTGCAGATGTTTCCGTAGTGGATTTGACCGTAAAATTGGAAAAAGAGACTTCCTACGAAGGTATCAAAGCTGCTATGAAGGCTGCTTCCGAAGGGGAATTGTCGGGAATTCTGGGATATACCGAAGAAGCTGTAGTCTCCCAAGATTTTGTTGGGGATGTTAGAACTTCCATTTTCGATGCAGGTGCTGGAATTGAACTAAATTCCAAATTTTTCAAAGTGGTTTCTTGGTACGACAACGAAACCGGTTATTCCAATAAATTGGTTGACTTGGCCCTGCACGCAGCAAGCCTATAATTTTTTTATCTCAATAATTTTTCATCCTGAAGGGAGGATTCCTCTCTTCAGGATTTCAATATAAATCTCGACGTATGGTTTTGATTGTGGATAGTGGTGCCACTAAATCCGATTGGATTGCCTTGGATGATAATGGGAAACAACTGTTTGTTACCCAAACCTTGGGCCTTAGCCCGGAAGTGCTTACCAAAGAAGTAATAGAGGACAGGTTGGCCAATAATTTTGAACTTTCCAAAAACAAGGAAAAAGTACGTCAATTGTATTTTTATGGTGCCGGTTGTGGTACCGATAGAATGAAAATTTTTTTGAAATCCATCTTCAAGGATTTCTTTCCCAATGCCAAAGCCGAGGTGAGGGAAGATACCTATGCCGCTATATATGCCACCACTAAAATTGGCAAACAGGGTATTGTCTGTATTTTGGGAACCGGTTCCAATTGTAGTTATTACGATGGTCACCAGCTAATCCAGAAGGTAACATCACTTGGTTACATTTTAATGGACGATGGCAGTGGGAACTTCTTTGGAAGAAAACTGATCCGGGATTACTATTTCCATAAAATGCCACAAGACCTTGGTATAAAATTCGCCAAGGAATTCGACCTGGATGCCGATGTCATTAAAGATCATCTGTACAAGCAACCCAACCCAAACACGTATTTGGCCACATTTGCACGTTTTATCATTGAAAACAAGGAGCATCCTTATTGCAAAGGGGTCATTGAAAAGGGACTTCAGCAGTTCGTGAACAATTACATCATGCAATACGAACTGGCCACCAAGGTGCCCGTTAGCTTTGTAGGGAGCATAGCCCACTTTTTAAGGGATGAACTGAAGGCCTGTATGGAACGCAACGATTTGATCTTGGGTGTCATCCGACGTAGGCCCATCGAGGGTCTCGTGGAGTTCCACCAAGGTACTATCTAACAGCGATCATCGATATTTCAACATTGACAAACTTGGGCAGGTTTGCGACTTCCACAGTTTCCCTTGCTGGTGCGGTATCCGCATCAAAATAAGTGCCGTACACTTCATTGATCTGGGCAAACTGGTTCATGTCCTTGATAAATATCGAGGATTTGATCACATGCCCAAAAGTCATCCCCGCTTCGGCGAGAATGGCTTTTAAATTTTCCATGGATTGTCTGGTCTCGGCCTTTATATCGCCTTCAACCAATTCACCCGTTGTGGGATCAATGGGAATTTGCCCGGATATATACAGCGTATCTTTTATGAGCACTGCTTGGTTGTAGGGCCCAATAGGTGCCGGTGCTTTTGAGGTGTTTATTATTTTTTTCATGGGAATGTTTTGGTACAAGGTAAAAAATATCGAGCTAAAATTATCGCTGACTTCTGTTTTCCCATTTGATATCGCTCAATAGGGAACTCTTTATCCCAATAAAGAAGTACCAACGTTCGTACCTGCCAAAGGGTGTCCAATCAAAACTTAGTCTAAAACTGCCAAGGTCGCGTTTAAAGGCAAATCGTGTATCGGCAAAACCTTTGTTCTTTAAATCATACCCGGAGTTAAAACCTACTTCCCACTTAGGTGAAAGTTGAATGTTCCCCGAGAACATTAAAGAGTGGTTGGTGATTTCACTCTGTCGGTTACTGTTGTTGTATGAGGCCACATAGGTAAAGCGGGCGTCCCAAGGTAGTTTATTGTTGTATATAGGATTGTCCTGTGTATTGCCTTTGCTTTGTTGCCTTCCGGTCTGCCCTCTGCCAAATGCACGATCTCCCCGGACATCGTCCATGGCAAATGGGTTGTCGCTAAAATCCGATTGTTTTTCCTCGTCGCTCTTCTCCTTTGCGCCCCCTTTTTGGAACATTTCACTGTTCAGCGAAAAACTGGTGTTTATCCTGGCTGAGGTCAATCTTGCAATGCCCCCGCCATTTTTTATGTTGAGGGTGTTGATACGGCGACCATTGTTATCAATGGCATAGGGGTCAAAAGTGGCGGCGAAATTAATGGGAACATTTTTTATGATTTCGGTGGCCCCGCTCATACTTACCGGGCTGAGCTTTAAGGAATCCGCCTCTAGGTTATAACTGGCGGAAAACGAAAGATTGCTCAAGATCTTTACTTTCTTGGGTTCGGTGGCCGTGGAATCTTTGTCCCTGACCTTTGCCTCAAGGGAGTTCTGAAGGGAAAAGCTCAAGGAACTTCCTTTGTTCAGGGAAGGTCTTCCATAGATGCTGGTCTCGAAGGGAGTGTACTGAACCTCTTCGCCATCCCCATCGGTATAGGATTCGTAAAACTGCTCAAAGGAAGGGGTGTAGCTATAACTGATCGAGGGGCGCATTACGTGCCGTAACGCCTGTATCTTTTTATCCTCGCCACGGTTCCATGTACCGTACATTGTTGTACCTATACTGGTTCCAAAACTATATCGGTTAAAACGGTCAAAACCCGAAATGGTATCGGTCACCACCTCCTCCAATTCGGCATCATATTGCCGCCTAACGGTTTTCATGGACCAGATATCCTCGTAGTTGCCACTTAAACTTACACTAAGGTACTTGGCCAGTTTAAAATTGGTCGCAATGGGTATTCTGTGCCTTGCCCCGATTTTGGCATCATCGAACATGCCGCTTTTGAAAAAGTTTTCCTCTGTTGTGGTAATGCTGTTCTGCGCATTGACATCGTACTGAAAATTGATGTTTTCAAAAACCCCTTTTTTGATTTCATCCCGTTTCACAAAAGGATAGATACGTTCCATGCTTGCCTGAAAGTTCGGCAGGGACATATTGATGGTACGTTCCTCCGATCGGGTGTTTTGGGTATGGCTCAGCGTTAGACTTGTATTTACCGATGGATAGGCCGGAAATGTTTTGGAGTAGCTAATGGAGGATGCAAAAGTGTTTGTTTGCGAATTGTTCCGGTTTACCTGGTTAAGGGAGTTGGTGTAATATTGACTGGACCCTAAGTTGACGGATGCGGAAAAACGCGAATTGGGGCTGGCCTTGGAGTCTTGGGAGTGCGATATCCTGATGTTGTAGTTGCTGGTTCGGCTGTAATCGTCAAAACCCTTTTGACTTGTGACCAGGTTTTCGTAACTGATGTTTATATTCCCCTTGAACTTATAGCGCTTGGTGTAAACGGAACTTCCCTGTAGACCATAGCTGCCGTTGGTGTAATAATCCCCCGTGATACTCAGGTCCACATAATCGCTTATAGGCAGGTAATATCCGCCATTTTGGATAAAATAGCCTCTTCGGGGATCATTGCCAAAGGTAGGGAACAAGATTCCAGCCACCCGGCCCGTGGTCAATGGGAAATAAGCAAAGGGCAGGGCGACAGGTGTGGGTACGTCCATAATGTACATATTGCTGTACCCTGCTATAATTTTCTTTTTGGGAACAAATTTGGCTTTTCGTACCCTAATATAATAATCGGGGTTTACCGTGTCGTTGGAGGTGGTCAGTTTGCCCTCGTTTAAAAAGTAAACCGAATCGTTCTCTTTTTTTGTCTTTTCGGCATACACCTTCATGGCGTCGCTTCCCAATTGTCCCAACCCCGCCTGTTGCTCGGTTCTGGAATTCCAGATCAGGGCCTTTTGGGTATCAAAATTAAAACGGATGGAATCGGGCCGGACCTCTTGGTCCCCTTGTTTAAAAAAGGGCAATTGCGAGTAATTGCCCAACGAATCCTTCATGCGCCCGGCATAGACCTCGTTTTTTACATAGTCCATAACAATAACCCCCGCTTTAAGCTCGGTATCCTGATAATGGATTTCCGCTTCGTCGTACAGGTAAATTTTATTGTCCTTTTGGCTAAGTTTTACATAGTCTTTGGCCTTATATTTGATTTTGTCCAAAAGTAAAGGCTGCTTTTTGGGAACGGTATCCGTTGCAACGGAATCCGTCTTTATCGAATCGTTCAAGATGTTCGGGGGCAACAAAGGAGCAGTGATGGTGTCCTTGGAAGCCTTGATGGGCAAAGGTCTGATAAGGTCTTCTTGAGCACTTAAGGTAACTGTGCCACAAAGAAGAACAAATAGGAAAAGTAAAAGATGTTTATTTGGTTGCAACGTGATAAATCCTATTTTTGTGCTAGTTTGGCCCAGTTTTTGGCCTCAAACTTACATATATTTTTTGTTCTACTTATTGGTGATTACGATATTTTTAACCATTAATGAACGCTATAATTACTCAGTTCTTATGAATAAAAGTCGGTTAGCATTTTTAGTTTTTCTACTTCTGGTCCTTCCTTTGACCTCTTTTAACAAAAATGATACCGAGGTATTGCCCAAAGATAAATTTGTTGTGGTCTTGGATGCAGGGCATGGTGGGCACGACCCGGGGAATATTGGAAATGGGTACCTGGAAAAGGAAATAGCCCTGGCCATTGTCCTAAAAGTAGGGAAGGAGCTGGAAAAGCACCCCGATATAAAAGTAGTCTATACCAGGAACGATGACACCTTTGTCGATTTGTTCGTAAGGGGCGAGATCGCCAACGAGGCCAATGCCGATCTTTTTGTTTCGGTACATTGCAATGCACATAGTTCCAATGCTTACGGAACAGAAACATACGTACTGGGGCTGCATGCCAATCGTCAAAACTTTGAGGTAGCCAAAAAGGAGAACTCCGTGATTTATTTGGAGGATGATTACGAGCAGCGATATGCAGAGTATGATATTAATTCCCCGGAATCCGTGATAGGGCTGACCATTATGCAGGAAGAGTTTCTTGACCAGAGCATACAATTGGGAAAAAAGCTACAGGATAATTTTACCAAAGGACTCAAGCGCAAGGATAGAAAGGTAAAACAGGCAGGGTTCATCGTACTGCACCAAACCTTTATGCCCAGTGTTTTGGTGGAAGCCGGTTTTTTGACCAATAAAAACGAGGGAAGCTATCTTAACTCCAAAAAAGGACAGGAGGAAATGGGAAAGGCCATTGCCGATGCCGTGTTGGCCTATAAAGAGGATATGGGCTTTACATCCACACCAGTGGACGACACCCCTCCAGTCAAGGAGGATAAAATAGCTACTACCGTACCAACGGATGGCCCAAAAAAGCAAGAAGAAGTAAAAGGGAAACAGCCTGAAAACAAATCTTCCGGGGTCCAGCATGAAGAAAAGAAAGCCAAAGAAGATACGGGAATAGTGTTCAAAGTGCAATTGATGGCCAGTGGAAAAAATATTGCACTCAATGGAAGTAACTTCAATGGTCTGGGCGAATTGTCCAAGGAGCCCTATAAGAACCTGTTTCGGTATATGTACGGGAATGCAAACACTTATGAAGAGGCCAAGAGGTTAAAGGAAAATGCGGATGCCAAAGGCTATACCACATCGTACATTGTGGCATACAAGAACGGGCTAAGGGTTCCCATTACGGATGTAGTGAAGTAGAATGCCCCCAAAAGCACTCTTGTAATAATTATTCCTAAATTTGTTTAAACCATAAACCGAATCTTTTGAAACTATCCAGGGAAATCAAAACTGGGATTATCGTAGTCGCTGGAATCGTTGCCTTCATTTTTGGGCTTAGCTACTTAAAATCCTCTCCACTTTTTGAGAACAACAAGACTTTTTATGCTGTTTACGACAATGTGGGCGGATTACAGCCCGGGACCCAGGTTTCCATTAACGGATACAATGTTGGCAATGTTACCAGTATCAATTTTAAGGACAGTTCCGGTAAATTGTTGGTGACCTTATCGATCAATAATGAATTTGAATTTTCCAAAAACAGTATTGCTGAACTTTTCGATACCGGTATCATCGGTGGAAAAGGCGTTCAAATTGTTCCCGTGTTTGATAAAGCGCCCAGGGCAAAATCAGGAGATACACTGCAATCCAAAATAAAACCCGGCATCACCGAGTTGGTACAACAAAAATTGACGCCCTTGCAGATGAAGGTTGAAGGAGCGGTGTCCAACGCCGATACATTATTGATGAATGTGAACCAGATATTGGACGACCCTACCAAAAAACAGCTGCAAGAAACCATAGTTTCATTAAATCAGTTGGTAAAATCCTTTAAGGGAAGCGCGGATAATCTTCACACTTTGCTGGACAATAATAAAATGCAGTTGGACAGTTCCTTGAAAAATGTAAACCGAATCACTTCCAACTTTTCAAAACTGTCCGATTCCCTGGTAAACTCCGATCTTGGTGGGACCCTTACCGAGTTCAAGACTACCGTGGAAAAGCTTAACGACATATTGGCCAAAATAGAAAGGGGCGAGGGCTCTTTGGGCAAATTGCACCAAGACGATGCGCTCTATAACAATTTGGCCGATGCATCAAGGGAGTTGGATCTATTGTTGCAGGATTTTAGGCTAAACCCCAAACGCTATGTCAATGTTTCCGTATTTGGTAAAAAGCAAAAAGAGTACACGCTCCCAGAGAACGATCCCGCAGAGCAGCAGGATTCTACGGGACTAAAAGAAAATCAATAAATGGAATATCTGCCCAATATAGTATTCGCCATAGCCCTGATTCTGGGTGTTGGGTTCTTTGCCCGCAATGTTAAAAAGTTGTCCCGGAACATCAAACTCGGAAAGGATATTGATGTGAGCGACAACAAATCCCAACGGTGGAAAAACATGGCAAAGATAGCTTTGGGACAGACCAAAATGGTAGTGCGGCCCATAGCCGGTCTTATGCATATTATTGTTTATGTGGGCTTTATCATTATAAATATAGAGGTGCTCGAGATCATCCTCGATGGCCTTTTGGGAACACACAGGTTGTTTTCTCCCTTGGGTACCGTGTACAATTTTTTGATCGGGTCTTTTGAAATATTGGCACTTTTGGTCATTGTCGCCGTAGTGGTTTTCTGGATCAGAAGGAATATCATCAGAATACAGCGTTTTATAAAACCCGAAATGAAAGGTTGGCCCAAAACCGATGGAAACATGATCCTCTATATCGAGTTTGTGCTGATGCTCTTGTTCCTGACCATGAACGCTACGGATTTTCAGTTGCAGCGGATAGGAGCGGAACACTACGTGCAAGCAGGATCCTTTCCCGTGAGCCAGTTTATCGCTCCCTTGTTTGACGGGCTATCGGAATCTTCATTGATCTTTGTGGAACGAACAGCATGGTGGTTGCATATTTTGGGCATATTGGCTTTTTTAAACTACCTCTATTACTCAAAACATTTGCATATCCTTTTGGCCTTTCCGAACACCTATTATGGAAAAGTAAAGCCACAGGGACAGTTCAATAACCTGGAATCCGTCACCAAAGAGGTGAAACTGATGATGGACCCCGATGCAGACCCATTTGCCGCACCCGCGGAGGATGATGCGGCGGAGCCCGAGAAATTCGGGGCCTCGGATGTCACGGATTTGAATTGGGTACAACTGCTCAATGCCTATACCTGTACCGAATGTGGACGATGTACTTCGGAATGTCCGGCCAATCAGACCGGAAAAAAATTATCGCCCCGAAAAATTATGATGGATACCCGCGACCGTCTGGAGGAAGTGGGAAAAAATATAGATGCCAATAAAGGAAAGTTTGTTTCCGATGGCAAGGAATTATTGGGCGATTACATCACAACGGAGGAACTTTGGGCTTGTACCACTTGCAATGCCTGTGTTGAAGCCTGCCCCGTTAGCATAGATCCCTTGTCCATTATTGTGGAAATGCGCAGGTATTTGGTCATGGAGCAATCGGCCGCCCCTACCGAACTGAACAATATGATGTCCAACATAGAGAACAACGGAGCCCCTTGGCCCTACAATCAAATGGACCGTTTAAATTGGGTAAACGAATAAATCTAGTACTATGAGCGAACAATTAAAGGTTAAGACCATGCAGCAGTTTATGGCAGAAGGCAAACAGCCGGAAATATTGTTTTGGGTAGGTTCTGCGGGTAGTTACGATGATCGTGCCAAAAAGATATCGCGGGCCTTTGTGAAGTTGTTGAACAAGGCCAATGTGGATTTTGCCGTTTTGGGTACCGAGGAAAGTTCCACGGGAGATGTGGCAAAAAGAGCCGGTAACGAGTTTTTGTTCCAAATGCAGGCCATGATGAACATAGAATTGTTGAATGGCTACGAAATAAAACGAATAGTCACCTGCGATCCACATTCTTTTAATACCTTAAAAAACGAATACCCAAGTTTAGGTGGCAATTATGACGTGGTCCACCACACACAATATCTTAAAGAACTTATTGATGACGGGCGTTTGGCCATTTCGGGGGACAGATACAAGGGAAAACGCATTACTTTCCACGATCCCTGTTATTTGGGCAGGGCCAATTCCGTTTTTGATGCACCAAGGGAAGTGCTCGGCAAGACCAGTGCTGAATTGGTAGAAATGAAACGACACAGGAAAACTGCCCTTTGTTGTGGGGCGGGAGGTGCCCAAATGTTCAAGGAGCCCGAAAAAGGGGATATGGACATTAACGTATTGCGCACCAAGGATGCCTTGGAAACCAACCCCAATATTATTGCAACAGCTTGCCCATATTGCAATACCATGATGACGGATGGGATAAAGGCACACGAAAAAGAGGACAGTGTCACCGTTTTGGACGTGGCCGAACTGTTGGCGAGTTCCCAAGGCTTATAAATTGAATATAAAAATGTCAGGTCGAGCGCATGCCTCCCGAATATGGGTAGGCGGTCGAGACCGAAATAAATAAAAAAAATGCTAGTAGATTTCAATGAATTGCCAGACCACTCCAGAGTTTGGATCTATCAATCCAACAGGAGTTTTACGGAAGAAGAACTGAAGGAGTTGGAAGAGAGCCTAACAGCTTTCCTAAAGGAATGGACCGCACATGGCAGTAATTTACATGCGGGATTCGAGATAAAGTACAAGCGATTTATCGTTATCGGATTGGACCAGACCAATGTAAGTGCATCGGGTTGCTCCATTGACGCTTCGGTACACTTTATCCAAAGTCTGGAGCAGCAATACAATGTAGAATTGCTGGACAGGATGAACGTATCCTTCAAACAAGGTGAATACATTGCCTACAAGCCCCTAAAAGATTTCAAGAAAATGGCCAAGGCCAAATCGGTTTCCCCGAACACCATTGTTTTTAACAACTTGGTGGCCACAAAACAGGAATATTTGGACCATTGGGAAGTCCCTGCCAGCGAAAGTTGGCACTCCAGGTTTGTATAGGTTTTAAATACTGGACGTCAAAGCTTCAAATTCGATTGATTTCAGGGCGTGGACCAACACCGAGAATTTTCATTGACCACGGCCACTTCTCGGCACCTGCCTTTGCCTACGAACGGGATATAGTGCTTTTCGGGATTTTTGTGGAAGAATTGCTACAACTAAAGCACTACACTCTTAAATTATCTTAAATCTTATGCTTTCCTCGATGAAATGCAATATTTTTATTGCCAATAAGTTCAGGTCTTAGACAAGATTTTTATGCGGATAAATCTCCATCTCCCCCTTTTTCTACTGTTTTGTTTACAAGCTATCGGGCAATTTAACCCGTTGGTTGTTAAAGACTCCGTGGCCCAAATGGCATGGGTGGAAAACCACTATGCAAACATGACGCTTGAAGAACGGATAGGACAGTTGTTTATGGTGAGCGTTGCATCGAACCAAAGTAAATCCGCAACGGATAGGGTAAGGGACCTTGTCGCATCCGAAGGTATTGGAGGGGTCATCTTTTTAGTGGGGGGACCTGTCCAACAAGCACAATTGACCAACGCATATCAAGCAGTATCCAAAGTGCCATTGCTCATTGGTTCCGATGCGGAATGGGGCATGGCCATGCGTTTGGATTCCACCTACGCTTTTCCATGGAACATGACCCTGGGGGCAATCCAGGATAGTGCCATTGTGGAAAAGGTGGGGCATCAGATCGGAAAACACGCCAAACGTCTTGGGGTACACATTAATTTTGCACCGGATTTGGACGTGAACAATAATCCGCAAAACCCCATCATAGGTAACCGTTCTTTTGGCGAAGACCCCAAAAATGTGGCAGAAAAGGGAAGGGCCTTTGTTCGGGGCATGGAAAAGGCAGGTGTACTCACCAGTGGTAAACATTTTCCCGGACATGGCGACACCGCTACCGACTCACACAAATCCTTGCCCATCATCAACTCATCTTTGGAGCGATTGGATTCGATTGAACTGTATCCTTTCAAAGAAGTAATGAGAGCCGGATTGAGCTCTACCATGGTGGCCCATTTGGATGTGCCCAGTTTGGAACCTCGGGAAGGGCACCCATCAACACTTTCCAAACGTATAGTGACGGGCGTATTGCAAAACCAATTGGGATTTAAAGGTTTGGTCATCACCGATGCTTTGAACATGAAGGCGGTTTCGGACTTTGCCCCCGAAGGCGAGGTGGAATTGCAGGCCTTTTTGGCAGGGAATGATTTATTATTGATGCCGGAAAACGTGCTCAAGGCCAAAGAAACTTTCATAAAGGCATATCACGATGGTGTGGTCACGGAGGAAAGATTGGCCAGGTCCGTCAAAAAAATATTGATGGCCAAATACAAGGCAGGTCTGTACAATTATGAGCCTGTGCGTTTGGAAAACCTCCATGAGGACCTGAACGGCATTGAAAACGATGTGGTCTACGAAGAGGCCATTGAAGCCGCCATAACGGTGGCCAAGAACAATTTTTCGTTGATGCCCATCAAAAAACTGGACAATAAAAAAATTGCTTATGTGCATTTTGGTGATGATCCCGGGGCCGCTTTCCACGAAGCATTGAACAAATACTACAAAGTAACCCATATCAAGGCCAGGGATATTGCCCGGTATAAAAAGGAGCTGGCGAAGTATAATTTGGTCATCATCGGTTTTCATAAGGACAATTCAAGTCCTTGGAAAGGCTACAAATTTTCAAAGAACGAGCTTTTTTGGCTGGAGGAAATATCCCGTTTGCGGACCAGTAACACCATTTTGGCCTTGTTCGCTAGGCCGTACGCTTTGTTGGATGTCCTGAATTTTGATACCGTGGACGGGCTAGTGGTGGGCTATCAAAATAGCAGGATAGCCCAGAAAAAGGTGGCCGAGCTTATTTTTGGTGCCATTGGGGCATCGGGCAAACTGCCCGTATCGGCCCATGGCGAGTTTCCAGTGGGCACAGGCGTTGATGTTGAGCCCATTCAGCGTTTGGGTTACAGTATTCCAGAACGGGTGGGGATGAGCTCCGAACTTTTGGCCGAGGTCGATACCTTGGTGCAACATGGACTGGATTCCCTGATGTTTCCAGGGGCACAGGTATTGATTGCCAGAAAGGGAAAAGTTGTCTACGACAAGAATTTTGGTAAACCCACCTATCAATCCAAGGAGCATATCACAGAACAATCTATTTACGACCTGGCTTCGCTAACGAAGATTCTCTCCACCTTGCCCTTGATCATGAAAATGGAGGAAGAGGGGGAGATTGCCCTGAACGATACATTCGGGGAGCTGATTCCCGAATATGCCGATACCGAGTTGAAAGAGGTATCCGTCCTCAAAGCCCTATCCCACTATGGGCGATTGCCTTCCTGGATTGCCTTTTACTTGGATACCTTGAACAAGGACCGAAAGCCATCATCGGAATTTTACAGGCGAAACCCATCGGAGGCATTTCCGTATAAAGTTGCCGAGCATTTATATCTGACCAGGTCATATAAAGATTCCATCTATAACAGGATTGGCAGACAAAGCCTTAAATCGAACAGGTACCGGTATAGCGATGTGGGTTATTATGTGTTCAAGGAGTATATTGAGGATACCTATAAAAGGCCTATTAACGAATTGATCGATGAGTTCCTGTACAAACCAATGGGGCTGCAACGAACCACCTTTAATCCCTTAAAAAAATTCTCCAAAGAGGAGATAGTTCCCTCCGAAGAGGACGACTATTACAGATATCAGACGGTGCAGGGCTATGTGCACGATATGGGTGCGGCCATGCAGGGCGGTGTAGGAGGCCACGCAGGACTCTTTAGCACGGCCAATGAGGTGGCAAAGATCATGCAAATGTACTTACAGGGCGGTTACTATGGTGGGGAACGGTTTTTTAATCCCCGTACGGTGAAGCGGTTCAATACCTGCTATTTCTGTAACAAAAATGTGAGGCGTGGCGTTGGTTTTGATAAACCCCAACTGGAAGAAAAAGGCCCTACCTGTGGTTGTGTGTCCAGGCAGAGCTTTGGCCATAGCGGATTTACGGGAACCTATACCTGGGCCGACCCAGAAGAGGAAATTGTCTATGTTTTTCTGTCGAACAGAACCTACCCGTCTGCAACGAATACATTATTGATCAAATCTGGATTGCGGACACGTATTCAGCAGGCCATTTATGATTCCATTATTAATTAGGTAATAAATAATTGCCTTAGATTTGTCTTATGAAAATAGCGATCGTGTGTTACCCAACCTTTGGCGGTAGTGGTGTTGTTGCCACGGAATTGGGTATTGCCCTTGCAGAGCGGGGCCATGAAGTACACTTTATCACCTACCGTCAACCTGTGCGTTTGGAACTTTTGGGGAACAACATTCATTTTCATGAGGTACACGTACCGGAATATCCTTTGTTCCACTACCAACCTTACGAGCTGGCGCTTTCCAGTAAGTTGGTGGATACCATCAAACTGTACGATATTGAACTGTTGCACGTGCATTATGCCATACCACATGCCTATGCAGGCTATATGGCAAAAAAGATGCTCCAGGAATACGGAATCTTTATTCCGATGATCACCACCTTGCACGGAACCGATATTACCTTGGTGGGCAAACACCCCTTTTATAAACCGGCGGTTACCTTCAGTATCAATAAATCGGATGTGGTGACCTCGGTCTCCGAGGCCTTGAAAAGGGAGACCTTAAAACTTTTTGATATTGAAAAGGATATTGAGGTGATACCCAACTTTATTGAGACCACCAAGTACAAGAACAATTATACGGATTGCCAGCGCACCATGATGGCAAGGGAAGATGAACGAATCATAACCCACATCAGTAATTTTAGAAAGGTTAAGCGCATCCCTGACGTCATTAAAATATTCCATCAGATCCAAAAAACAATGCCTGCAAAACTCATTATGGTAGGCGAAGGGCCCGAAAAGGAAAAGGCGGAAGATCTGTGCGATTCTTTGGGCCTGAAGGACAAAGTGTTGTTCTTGGGCAATAGCAATGAAATTGATCGGATCCTTTGTTTTTCCGATCTGTTCCTGTTGCCTTCGGAAACGGAAAGCTTTGGTTTGGCGGCCTTGGAGGCGATGATCAACAAGGTGGCAGTAATTTCCAGCAACACAGGGGGGATTCCCGAAGTAAACATTGACGGGGTATCCGGTTATTTGGCCAATGTAGGCGATGTGGAGACCATGGCAGCACGGGCCATAGAGATCTTAAAGGATGACGAAACCTTGGAAAAGTTCAAGGAAAATGCATTCAATGTGGCATCAAAATTCGATATAGTACATGTGCTGCCCTTGTATGAAGACCTTTATGAAAAGGCCTTTAGATCACGCTTTAAAAACACTTTTTAGCCATCAGATATATAGTCTTCATAGCATTGATCTGTTTGCTCTCCTGTAGGGCCCAAAAAGAGGGGCATTCCCCTGCGGGCGAAGCAATTGAAGGTATGGTATTGATAGACCATGATGATTTTGTCAACATAGATGTATTCGGGGCACGGGTGATTCGGGATGCAAAATCGTTGCGAAAATTTTATGCGGAAATAAACAAAACCCGTAAACCTGGCCTACCCGTTCCCGTTGTGGACTTTTCCCAAGAGCTGGTGATCTTGGTCTGTTTGGGCGAGCAGAAAGGGAATATAACGCCCGTATTGTCCAAATTAAAGGAGACCGACGCGGAAATTTCGATAGCCTTGGAGCTTGTTGAGCAGAAAAAGGAGGAAGCAACCACGGTCCAGGCCATTAATTTTCCCTTTTACCTCTACAAAATGCCATTGGTCGATAAAACCATCACTTTCCAAAGGATTCACCATTAGGACTTTTAAAATATATTTTGCTTCTCATCGAAAATAAGCGCACTTTGAAGTGCAAAGTTTCTTTTTTTAAGGGCTTGCCATAGCTTTAAGGCGATAAACCTCAAATCGAGTAAAAATGAATATTTCAAAACCTTTGACCTTGTTGGTCGTGGCTTTTTTTTCTTTTGCATTGACCTATGCCCAAGACCTAGAACTTACCAAGAAGGATAGTATTGTACAAAGCTACTGGCTTGTATCGTTGGGAACCAATGTGGTGGATGACTCCGGAGATGAATTTGGAAAGCTTTTTGACGTAGGGGATGCCTGGAACATAGTTCCTTATCCGTCCAGGATTAGTTTTGGCCGTTATTTTAAAAATGGTCTTGGCTTGGAAGCTATAGGTTCTTACAATAAGTACAAGGAAGGAAAAATTGTGGACAACAATGTTAATCCAGAAGATGTGGATTACTGGGGGCTTGATTTTAGGGTAAGCTATGATTTGAACATGATTTTGGGACACACAGGCTTTTTTGATCCATACGTGGGAATTGGTGCGGGGTATACCGATGCTAATAATCAGGGTAGGGGAACATATAATGCCGTATTGGGTTTTAGGACGTGGCTCTCCGATCATTGGGGCTTGGATTTCAACTCCACAGGTAAATGGGCCATGGACACGGAAAATGCAACCAATCATATGCAGCACGCCCTTGGAGTGGCCTATAGGTTTGATGTGGAAAAAGGACTTTCCAGAAAAGGAGAGGAGAAATTGGCCTTATTGCAGGAAATGGAAAAAGAGCAGCAAAGGGTTCAGGATTCCATTGCCAAAGCCGAAGAAGAGGCAAGATTGCTGGCCGAACGACTTCAAAAAGAAAAAGAGGCTGCCGCGCTTGCCGCAGCGAAAAAGGCAGAAAGGGAAGCGGAAGAAGCCAGAAGAGATGCACTGCAGACCAAGATAAACGATTTGGGGAATGTGTACTTTATGCTCAATTCCTCTTACTTGACTTCAAAAGATAAAGAATTGTTGGATCAGTTGGTCGCCATTATGGAAGATGAGCCCAACTTGATCATAAGGGTGACGGCCCATACCGATTCCAGGGGAACGGAAAAGTACAATCAATGGCTTTCGGAACGAAGGGCTGAACGCACGGTGGACTATGTCACTTCAAAAGGAATCTCAGAAGATAGAATCAGTCACGATGCTTTTGGGGAAACCCAATTGTTGAATGAATGTGCCGATGGGGTTTATTGTACTGAGGATAAACATGCCAAGAACAGGAGGTCCGATTTTGAGATAGTTGAATTTTAAAAACACCATAATATAAAGAAGAACCGACCATGTTATTCAACTCACTAGAGTATTTCATTTTCCTGCCAATAATGTTCGTGCTTTATTGGTTTGTCCTCAACAAGAGATTAAAGTTTCAGAATGCTCTTATACTGATTGGCAGTTATTATTTCTACGGTCTTTGGGACTGGAGATTTCTTTTTCTGATTATCGCCAGTACTTTTGTGGATTACTTTGTGGGTTTAATGATCCACAAAAATGAAGGCGATAGAAGTAGACAGAAATTGTGGTTATGGATAAGTGTTGTCTTTAATATATCGTTACTTGGATTTTTTAAATACTACAACTTTTTTGTTGATTCGTTTGTAGATCTTTTTGAGATGTTGGGTTATTCTATCAAGAGTACATGGACCTTGCGAATAATTCTACCTGTCGGTATATCTTTTTATACCTTCCAGACAATGTCTTACTCAATGGATGTTTATTACAAAAGGATAAAACCTTGTCATGATTTCTTATCCTTTGCGACATTTGTCGCATTTTTCCCTCAATTGGTGGCGGGACCCATTGAAAGGGCTTCGAACCTTTTACATCAGATAACCAATAAAAGGACCTTTAACTATGATCAAATAGTTAGTGGACTAAAGCTTGTTCTTTGGGGTCTTTTCAAGAAAATGGTTGTTGCTGATGGAATAGCCCCTATTGTGGACGATATATTCTTGAACTACGAAACCTACCCATCATCAACCTTGATTCTAGGGGTAACTCTGTTTAGTTTTCAAGTGTATGGGGATTTTAGCGGGTATTCGGATATCGCCATAGGTACGGCCAAATTGTTCGGAGTGGAGTTGATGTCCAATTTCAAGTTCCCTAACTTTTCAAGGAACGTTGCTGAATATTGGCAACGATGGCACATATCACTTTCGACCTGGTTCAGGCATTATGTGTACATTCCTTTGGGAGGTTCACGGGTTAGTCAGTCAAGGGCGATAAGAAACATTTGCATTATTTTCTTGGTAAGTGGTTTTTGGCATGGGGCAAACTGGACCTTTATTTTTTGGGGGGCTTTCCATGCATTGGCTTATATCCCCGTTTTTTTGATGGGTAGGAATACCATATATAAGGATAGCGTAGTAGGGGAGAATTCTTTTTTCCCATCGTTTGTTGAATTGGGTCAACTCATACTGACTTTTGGCATTGTGACCTTTTCAAGGATTTTCTTTAGGTCAGAGTCCTTGACCGATTCATTTAATTTTATTTCAAGAATCTTTACCGATTTCCAATTTGTACCCTATGAACACCCCAATGGATATCGAATGCTCGACTATTTTATATTATTGGCGGCTTTTGTACTTTACGAATACCGAATCAGAAAGGATGAAAGAAATCCGTTCAAGTTTAAATCAAAGGTAGTTAGGTTTGTCGTCTACACAGTGGTTATATTTGCTATTCTGCTATTTTACGACAGTGGATTTGATAGATCTTTCATATATTTTCAATTCTAGTATTATGATTAGGCTTTTTAAGAACATATTGATTTATGGAATTCTGATTTTAATGGTATTGGAAGGTTTGGTTCGTGTTTTTCATTTGCACAATGACCTGCCCGAAAGATATGTGGCAAAGGACGGAATACTTAAATGGGTTCCCGGTCAAAATGGTTATACGGTATATGGAAATCGGAGACAGAATTTTGCGGAATACCACATTAATAGCTCAGGTTACAATTCGTATAGGGAGTTTAAACCTACTGACAACAAGACAGAGATTGCAATCATTGGGGATTCGTATATTGAGGGGTTTCACCAAAATTATTACAATTCGATTGGAAAACAGGTTGAAAACAAATTGGATAATGTTGAGGTCTATGAATATGGACATTCATCAAATGATTTGGCCGATCAACTCTATCTAATTCATGCAAATCGTGAAAAGTTTGATAAAGTAGACTACGTCATTTTATATGTGAAATACGAAAATGACCTAAAGAGACCAGAATATGAATTTATTCCCAGAGAACCGCTTTTTCCGTTATTGAGACACTCCAAATTGGTGGTTTACTTGTTGAACATCGGAATTTTGGATCCCGTAAAGAACTTACATCAGAAGCTGAACTCCCTGAAAAATGGAATGCTCGCAGGAGGAGACAACCAACAGGGAGCACCAAAGGATAAGCCCAAGATAGATAGGGATAGCCTGTATTTGGAAAATTTCAAGAGTTTGGTTTCCAAGTATGGATTTGACAAAAGCAAGACTGCGATTCTATTGGATAGTAGAATCACCAACAGTGATTTTTTGGCTTACCTTAAACAAGAACATATAAATGTGATAGACTTTTCAGTTCCCTTTGAAGAAGCAGGGGGACATAGAAGGACCACATTGATTTATGACCGTCATTGGAACCATACAGGAAGGAAAATTATTGCTGCTGAAATAAGTACCTATCTTCAAAAAGTGTTTTCAAAGGAATAATATTTATATGTTTGAGTTGTAGAAATAAATTTGCAATGAGAAACTGGTTCAATTAGTGTATAACCCTAAGTATTTAGTACATGATCAACTTTAGGAGTGAATTATTCTGGTTACTGGATAAAGTCAAAGGCAATGTTATACGCGACAATCTCAAGAATATTGAAGAGTTATTTGATTTAGACTATAAACTGCTTCAAGAACAAAACCAACCGGTTTTGGGCCGTCTTTTGGACACTGCGGTCAACCACTCAAAATTTTACGGAACATACAAGGGATATGAATCCTTACAGGATTTTCCCGTGGTGAACAAAAGTATCATCAAGCAAAATTTTGATGAGATTACGTTGCCAGAGTCCATAGGGGGGGGGAGATTTTCCGTAAGCACAAGTGGCTCAACCGGAACCCCGTTCAAGATATATCAATCTGAAGGTAAAAGGCGAAGGAATACCGCTGATACTATTTACTTTGCCATGAAATCCGGCTTTGCCATTGGTGATAGATTACTGTATCTAAGGCTGTGGGCAGCATATTATAAAAAGCCTGAAATTTTGGCTTGGATACAGAATGTGGACCAATTGGATGTGGAAGAAATCAATGATACTTTTTTAGAGAGCTTCTTTAAGAAGTTGACAAAAGACAAACAAAGAAAAGGATGGTTGGCCTATTCTTCCGCATTTTCAAAAATTTGTAATTATTTGGATAAAGGGAACTACCCTCCATTGGATTGTAATGTTACGTCCATTATTGCCATGTCAGAGTCTTTGGATCTTTACACAAGAGAAAAGATGGAGTATTATTTTAAATGTCCCATCGTTTCAAGGTATTCCAATGTTGAAAACGGTATTATTGCCCAACAAATGCCCAATAGAAAGGAGTTTGACATTAATTGGGCCAGTTACTATGTAGAGCTTTTAAAGATAGATTCCGATGATCCAGCGGATATGGGGGAGTTGGGAAGGATAGTGGTCACTGATCTTTTTAACTTGGCTACTCCCATGATACGATATGACACAGGTGATGTTGCCACTATGAAAATTGGACCCAATGGCTTTCCCGAGTTTTCATTGGTACAGGGAAGAATTACAGATATTTTGACCAATACCAAAGGAGAGATCATAAGTCATTTCATCATTCATACCAATTTATACCGTTATCCGGAACTAGAGCAGGTTCAACTGATTCAGCGGAAAAATAAGAACTATCTATTCAAAGTAAATAGTACCGGAAGATTTGATAGGGAAGGGGAATTCATAGCCTTCTTTAAGGAATACTTGGGTGAAGATGCCCATGTGTCCGTGGAATATGTCTCCGAAATTCCACTATTAAAATCTGGTAAGCGAAAGATTATCGTCAACGAAACTACATAGCAGACACTAGATTCTTAACCACGGGGTGCTTTAGATAACCTCCATAAGCAACTTCAGACATGGCAATGTTGGAATCGTGATTGCCCTCAACCACCATTGGTCCATCAGGGGTAATGGCTATATCCCATCCCACCACTCTATTGGGAATCAATTG
This sequence comes from Flagellimonas halotolerans, assembly GCF_035818535.1. Classification (NCBI taxonomy): domain Bacteria; kingdom Pseudomonadati; phylum Bacteroidota; class Flavobacteriia; order Flavobacteriales; family Flavobacteriaceae; genus Flagellimonas; species Flagellimonas halotolerans. The sequence continues at coordinate 70,421 of NZ_JAYKYV010000009.1, forward strand.
ACTCATATGAAGTGCCAAAGCCTTTGCCTCTTCATAGTAGGGCACTTTAAAACCGTTGAACTCAAACCCAGTGTCGGGATGATTCACTAATTCCTTGCTTCCATACACTCTTTGTGGGTATCCCTTGCGCATCAAACAACCATTTTGATCTATTGAAACAAAAAAGCCTCCTTTGGATCTATTGTCAATCTTATTTCCCCCTTGTCCAAAACGCATGACACTGCCGAGGAGATGTTCTTTGCCCTTGTGGTCAATGGCAATATCCAAACGGATGGTATTGATGCTGTGGGGATATATTTTGTTTATTTCTTGGTGTTGCTCTAGCCATTCTTGATGTACATAAGTCCCGGAAAGAATAAGATGCCCAACTTCTTGTATTTGTTCCCTGAAAGATTTCTTAGCGAGTATGAATATTCCGGCACCCCCTTTGGTATTAGTACTTTTGAGGATAATTTCGGATGCTTTGGCATCCTTGAAAATATTTGAAAAGAATGCAACCAACCCGTCATTTGACTGTACATTGGTGGCACTGTCATTGTGGTAAAAGGCCCCATTCCTGTTATAACTGGTCATGACCGGTCTAGGTACCTGAAATTGATTGCAGAACAACTCAAAGAAAATTTTATTACCAAGGATATTTACATAGAGGGGGTCATGGATTTTTTCAGAACCGATCAGCCCAAAATAGGTCTTAATAGGAATAAAATCTTTGTACTCCTTAAAATCGTTTCTATAGAGAAATCTCGAAAAATAATGGTAGGGAATCTGTTTGTGGATAATGGCAAGGTGAATAAATTCATAAGCAATCCGGGAATAGCTCTTTTTATCCTTTTCTTTCAGGAACCCTTTAAAAAATGATGTTATACCCTTAAAACCCATTCTCTTTATTATTAGTGTTTACCCTGATGTTACATTTCGTTCAATACCTGCTTTCTTTTTCCTGATGAAAGTAACGGGATTTCCTCTACATACTCAATGGTAATGTTCGCGTCTTCCCCCAAATACGTTTTGCTGTCCGAAATCAATTTATGTTCTCTGGAGAATACAGTCCAAGGGTTTAACCTAAATATATATTCACCTTCGCCTTTCTGAACGAATTGAAACTGTTTTAGATCTCTGTATTCCGATAGTTTTTGCACCACCATGTATGGAGATATGGTTCTTCCCGAAGTGTCATAGATCAAGTCAACTTTTCTTCCTTCTATCCTGTTGAACCTAAAAAAGTCGGAAGGGGAGGTAATGGTTTCGGTTGTACTGGCCAAATCACCGGTGTCATAACGTATCAACGGCATGCAATAGTTGAACAGATCTGTTACCACTATCCTTCCCAGTTCCCTTGGTTTGGCAGGTTTGTCTTCTTTTAAGTCCAAAAGCTCAAAATGGAAGCTGCCCCAGTTCAAATCGTAATCATACGATCCGGAATAAGGTTGCTGTCCCATAATACCACATTCCATGTTTCCATATCTGGCCACTGTGGAGGTATTGAAATAATATTGCATTTTGTCCTTGGTGGATTTGCTCAGGGCATCACCATCCGTTATTATGGATTTGATACGGAGGTCTGTCAAAGGTCCTGAATTTTTCGAATCGAGATAGTTGACCAAGATATCGCACATGGAAGCAAAGCAAACCACACATTTTTCGGAGGGGTCGTTCCTAAAGTCGTTAAGCAATTTTTCCATGTCCTTATCGGTATAGTTGACTATGCCATAAAGCTTCATGTTTCTCTGGATGAAAAGCAAAGAATTCTTATTTCTTTTATGCCATGCTCTAATAAGGTATAACCTATTGCCCAAACCATATCCGCCACTTTCCGCATAATAAATGTTATCCGCCGAATGCCGTTTCCTTTTATCGGTATTATGAAAAAGCTTGAATGGTGTTCCTGTGGATCCTCCAGTGAATACCGGGATGTTGGATTTGTCCTTGAACATTTCCGATTTGAAATCCTCATAGGCATTACGGACCATATCCTTATTGACGACAGGGAACTCCTTTAGATTGGCGGAAATCCCCAAGGCTTTGTAAAATGGTGTTGTTGCAATGGCATGTACCAGCGCTTTTTCAAGATTCTTTTGGTGTACTTCAATGGCTTTTTTATCCGTCTCGTTTTGATTTACAAACCCTATTTCGCGATAATGCTTTTTAATGGCACCTCCCTTTATGGAGTCCATCGTCCAAAACAGATTTTTCCTAACTGAAGATAATATGTTCATTTCTTTAAATATTTTAAAAGTGCAGGAATCCGTGTAGATTAGATATTTTCTTGTGGAATGGGCATGAGATTATCAAATTTTGAAAAGGCCAATCCATCCTTGAACCTATTGAATTGGTCCATGTTTGACTCATGGTTCAACCAAGCGAGGTAAATGGCAGGAGTATTGATTCCCGCTTCGTGGGAAAATGGATACCCACCGCCAAAGCGCGGGTTCATTTCCAGGAAATATACTTCTCCGTCCACCACAAAAAAATCACAGTCCATATTTCCAATGTGCTTGGTGGCCCTTCCAACTTTCTCTGCCACTTTGTTATAATCTGCATTGATGACGGAAACGGCCTTGTCCGTCTCTCCGGAACGCATGGCAAGTTTTTTTCGAACAAAGGAACCATAGAACTCACCCTCAAAGTTGTTCAAGATATCCACACCAAATTCCTCGCCATTGAGCTTTTCCTGTATCATGATGGAGTTCTGGGCATCCGTGGCACTAACCGTACCCAATATGGACTGGCTTACCTTTAAATGCTGTAGCTGGTAGGAGAGTTCCAGTTCTTCTTCCGAATGTACAATATCTATGCCTATGGAAGCACTTCCCCACCTAGGCTTCACGATCAGGGGAAATTTTAGTTCATTTTTTTCCAAGGCTTTCTTGGCAGTGGCAATGTTAATGAACGTAAGCGGGGTATTGATTCCATTTTCTTTAAAAAAATGATATGTCTTCCATTTATCGAAACAGATATCAATTGTGCTTTCCGGCGAAATAAGAACCTTGACCCCTAAAGTTTCCAACTTTTCCTTATTCTCGGCCAAAATGGGCAGTTCAAGGTCATTTAGGGAAATTATGGCATTGATGTTCTGTTCCTCTACAATGGCAATTATGGAAGAAATATAGTTTTCATCATATATGCTGGGCACGACTTTGGCTATATCGGCATCTACCAGGGCAGGGGCGGAAAGCTGCATGTCTACAGCCACAACTTTTCCATGACCGTTAAGTGCACTTTTAAAGTAATTGATCAAGTAATTTCTGCGCCCGGCACAGGTAAAAAGGATGTTCATAGTACTTGGGATTAAGCTGTTTTTAGTCTATACTTTGGGAAAAAATTGGACTCATGGTTTTTTTGTTCAGTGCTTACCATACTATGGTAAACGTCAGGAATGACTATGTATTTCCAAACCTGAAAATCTGCATATTTCTTAGAGAAGGAAGATTTGAACCTCATTAGGGAACCTTCCCTTCCACCTCGACCTCCACCCAAATTGAGTACCTTGATGTCCATGTTTTTGTATCGCTTTCTACATTCATCAAATAGCAATCGTAAAGGACTGCACTTAAAAAACTCCTCGGCAATGAATGCCAGTTCCACCTGGGCTATGTTGTTGGTCTGTATAACCAGTACACCGGCCATTATTTGTTGGGTTTCACTATTGACGGCGAATAAAATCTCTGATTTGGAAAAAACGGATTGGGCTAGATGGTTGAAATAATTCTTTTTAAAATAGAACCGTGGTTTGGCCTTGAGCCTATCCAAGCTTTTGTAATAGTAAGAGATAAAGGTATCCATATCTTTGCTGAAATCACCAAGTTTTACTTCACAAGACTTTTTCAGCTTTTTTAATGACTGTCTTGTATTCCTGTTATAGGCTGAGTACTGGTCAGTTTCACTATCTGTTTGAAGAAAATACACCAATTCCCCTACTTTTTCAATATTGCCGCAGCCTTTTAAAATTTGGCCCTGATGCGGAATATAGGGATTGAGCTTGGAAAAAACGGACACAATATTTTTCTCAAGCAATAGATTTTTCAATTCGCCCAAAAAATCTTCGTTGTTAAATCCAGGGTTCAGTTTTTTGTACATTGGCCCAAGATAACCATGCACGGATGTAAGGTCGTAATAACCATTCTCCAAATTCCTTTTGATCATGGGGATGCCAATTTGGACATCACCTTCTTTGTAGGCTATCAGTACAGCTTCCGTATCTTCTTCCAAGAACAGGGTGTGATAATCATACGTATGGTAAAAATCAAAAAAATCCATATTTGAAACCCACGTGTCCCATTCCTTCTTTTTTTTGATTAGTTCGATCATTTGGCTAAATAATTATAAATTCCCCCAGTGTACCAGAACAAAACCTGGCCTGTAATTTTCTTTTGTTCTATGGTCTTGAGCATACCATAAAAGGCTTTTGCGGTATAGGTAGTATCAAGCGCAAAGCCATAATTCATCAATGAGTCATCGGCTATTTCCTTGATGTCAGCATTATATTTTTCATAACCACCGGATAAAAAAGAATCATCCACCACAATGGATATTTCATTTTTTTCGATATAGTATTCATCACATAGTTCGTTGTAAAACTTTCCCACGATATTTTGGGCTCTTTCGGAGGCTCTTCCAACTGAAATGCCCACTATCTTGATATCCACATTTTTTTTGGAAACCCCAGCAAGAAGGCCTGATTGTGTTGTTCCGGAACCTGAGGCCAAGAATATATAGTCGGGCTTGTAGTTGTTTTCCAAAAGCTTTTCCAGCTCCGTGATGTAACAATGACCTGCTTCAAGCGTATGTCCACCACCGTAAATATAAAGCGGGTTCAGCCCTTTTTTAATGTATTGTTGCATGGCCGCGTCCATATGATCTGAAATTTCAGATGAATCGCAAAATACCAACGTGGCACCGCTTTCTCTCATGATCTTTGCATTTCCGGATTCGGATAGTATTCGGTTTTTATCCCCGTGCAGTACTAGGGTACATTCCAGTTTGTTTTTTTTGGAATACAGTGCAACGGCCCTACAATGGTTGGATTGAACACCACCAGTGGTTACAAGGGCATTATGCCCCAGTTCTTTTATTTTGGCATCCAATGCCATCATTTTCCTTGCTTTATTACCGCCCCCTAAACTAGGATAGACATCATCTCGAAAAACTGATATCTGGTCATTTATTCTTTGTATCAATGGTGTTGGTATTTGGTTTTCTTTGGTTAATTCGGTATGTATCCAGTGCATCCATCTCTAGATCTATGACAATTTCATCATTGGAAACATGGAAGATTTTTTTTACTGTTTTCAGTAGAATTATAAAATCTGCCCAAAATGTCATGTTTTCCACATATTTTACGTCAAGAGCCAATTTTTGGTCCCAGTTTAGTTTGTTGCGTCCGGATACTTGTGCCAAGCCGGTTATTCCTGGCCTAACATTATGTCTTATTTTTTCTTTTTCTGTATAATAGGGGAGATAGCGAACTCGAAGGGGTCTTGGGCCTACCAAGCTCATATCTCCTTTGATGACATTGATGAGTTGGGGGATTTCATCCAATGAACTTTTTCTCAAAAAACTGCCAATTGGTGTAAGCCGATCCGCATCTGGAAGCAAATCACCAGAAGAGTCAACGAAATCACTCATGGACTTGAATTTTATAATTTTAAATACTTTTTCATTTTTTCCCGGTCTACTTTGAAAATAAAAGGGTTGCCTTTTATTGGTGAACCACAGAATCATGTAAATGGTTGTAAAAACTGGGAGCAGGATAAGGAGTCCAATTAAGGACAGGATAAAGTCAATGATTCTTTTCAGAAAATTTCTGTACATGGGTTGTTAAATAAAAAATGTGTAATTACTATTGGCCGACCATAAGCCCTAGCCTTATAAATCAGTTTAAAAACGATATGGTATTACCATATATGGATCATTCAAATTTAGCTTCCTTTTTTATTATCTGATCTATATATATCATTAACATCCCTAAAATTTATATTTGCCAAACCCTAATCTTGTTTTTAACTTTTTTTTTCATTTCATTAAGTGTCTTCTGTTTACAATTTTCATTAATTTTTTTTTACTGCTTCGTGTCAAAATGTTTGGGGGAAATTATAAAACGAGTTTTATCTGCAAACTTTTATGGTCATATCCAATTTCAATTTTGTACCCAGGGAATTCCACCGCTCCAAATAAACCACAGCGTAATCAAGAAACCTATGGAAGGGTTGTCTTGGTGTTCGTTTTTTGGGAATAGGGATAACGTAAATATTTTTGGGACCATGAAGGTTGAATTCCTGTACTTGCGTATAAAAAACCTCTTAACTTTTCTGAGGTTGATTTTTAAATTCCCCATGGGGTATTGGTTGGAAAATGATTTAAGTTATTAGGTGAAATTACTTGATACAATTATGTTAAGTCAATTTTATAGATTAAAACCAAGATAAAATGGACAAAACGTTAACCAGCTTATTACCGTATTGCCGATACGCTTAACGGTTGATTGATTGTTGGGGGAAGATGTGTTGTTTAATTCAAGGAGTCATACTCTTTTCGAATCGCTTCCCAAATCACTTTTCTGTTATAGCCTTCCACGATTAATTTCCTGATTTTTTCTGGGTCATAATCAAATTTTGGATCTTGACAAAAATGGTTTTCGTAGAACAATTTCATGGATTCAAACAGGGATTGGGCGTCTTGGACGGGAATGATCACCCCGTTTTGGTTTGGGATTATAATTTCATTGCAACCATTGATGTTGGTTACTATGCTAGGAATTCCCATTGCCCCGGCCTGCATTACAACATTTGGGAATCCCTCTCTATAACTTGGAAAGACAAAGACATCTGAAATGCTAAAATAGGGACGCACATCCGATTGCCACCCCATGTAGATGATATTGGGATTGAAGTCAATTTCCTCCCTTGCTTCGGGCGAGATGGGATCCAATTCATCTTCGAACGTACCGAGTAGGACCAGCTTACAGTTTTCCACCCCTTTTTTTGTGAGAAGTTTGAAGGCTTCAATAAGTTCGTTTACGCCTTTGTCCTTGACAACTCTCCCCACATAAAGAAAAACAAAATCACTTTCCTTGATGCCCAAAGAATTCCGCAGGTTCAATTTATCTTCTTTGCTGTATAGTTTATTGTTAAAATGTTCAGTGTCAATACCATTGGAACTTCCATTTCCGATTACCTTTAGTTTCTTCTCGGTCGTAAAATTGTTTTCAAGTATTATGTCCTTGAGTCCAAAAGAATTGGGATAAACTTTTGTGGCACACCAATACGTGATTTTTTCGACCAAGTCGAGCAATTTTCGTTTTCGTCCTTTAGCCACAAGGAGAGGCATGCCCGCCACCGTATGCAATCTGTGTGGAACCTTGGCCAGATATGCAGCCATCATACCCAATGTACCAGCTTTGGGAGTATGTGTATGAACCATGAATGGCTTTTCTCTTTTAAAGATTTTGTACAGTTGCCATACGGCCTTAAAATCTTGAACAGGTGTTATTTTACGGGTCATCTGAACGGGAATTACCCTAATGTTTTCTTTCTTTCCAACTTTGGTCAACCCGCCGTTTCGAGAAGATGCTATTCCCACTACATCGTAATATTGGGTCATAAACTTTAGCTGCCCCTCCAATAGTCCACCCAATGATGCGGGGACCGTAGTTATTCTTATCAATTTTGGTTTAGCCATTATTTAGGTATATACGTGTTGAAATACCACTTTTGGAAACAATAAAAAGTCCAAACTTTAAACGTGTTATCTACAGTTCCGGACAAATGTTCCCTGACGAGTTTGGTAATCGTCTCCACATTAAAAATGCCTTGTCTCTCCAGTTTGTCAGTTTCTATATATGATTTTAACTCTGCGCTAAGGGAGGTTTTGAGCCAATCCCCTACTGGGGCTCCGAAGCCACTTTTCGACTTGTCTAGGAAGCCTTCCGGGAACTCATCCTTGAATGCTTCTTTTAGCAGAAACTTTTTGTTCCACCCGTTCAACAAGAAGTTTTCGGGAAGCGTGTTTACATAGTTCCATAACTGCTTGTTAAGAAAGGGAGCCCTACATTCAAGTGAGTTCAGCATACTGGTTCTGTCCACTTTGACCAGCATATCTCCTTCAAGGCTTATATGGCGATCAACCAACCGAAAATCGGTCAAACTTTTAGGGGCATCAATACCCAAGGTGTCTTTGTATATTTTGAACGGTGTAGCAACTTGGTTTTCGGAAAGCAAATATTCATTGAGTTCACCGTTGGTATATCCTAAAGAGATAATATCCCAATAAAAACCTCCATTATAGTCAAATGAGTTCAGTAATCGTTTGATTCGATATCTTTTGCCCCTGTTGTCATTAGATGTTTTTAGAAAGGGCATACTTGTATTTTTAACAATGCTATGGAGCGATTTTGGGACCCAACTTGTATACCGGCTATTGAATTTGCCCATGTAGTACTTATTGTAACCCCCAAAAACTTCATCACCACCATCTCCAGTAAGTGCAACCGTTACATGCTCCCTGGTTTTTTTGGATACCAAATACGTAGGGAGCGCGGATGAATCTGCGAAAGGTTCATCAAAATTGTTCAAGATTTGATGCAAATCTTCTTCGATGTCCTTTTCGTCAATAATAAATTCATGATGGTTGCTATGAATCATCTTGGCAACCAACTGGGATTTATCGGTTTCATCAAAAGACTTTTTCTTAAAGCCTATTGAAAATGTTTCAATGGGTTCCGATTTGTATTGGGACAGGCATAAAGAAACTATGGATGAGTCAACACCACCGGAAAGGAAGGTGCCGAGGGGAACATCCGAAATAGATCGGGAAACAACGCTGTCCGTTACTAGGCTTTTTACCTTGGTCTTGGCCTCACCCAAACTAATTTTTGAGTTGGTTTTTTCAGGATAAGCCTCGGTCTCTATCTGGTTTACGACATAACTGTTTTTTGAGAGGTCGTAGGTTATATAAGAGTAGGGGGGGAGCTTATGAACACCTTCATAAATACTATACGGCGCTGGGATATAGGTTAGTCTAAGATAAAGGTTGAGCCCTACTTTGTCTATTTTTAGAGGGGTGGCTGCATCATTGGTTATGGACTTTAATTCCGATGCCCATATAAAACATCCATTACTCTGTATATAGTAAAGCGGTTTTTCGCCAAAAAAATCACGGGCAATAAATACTTTGTTCAGACCTTTGTCGTAGATACTAAAGGCGAACATACCATCCAACCTTTTAAAAGATGATACCCCATAATTCTCATATAGTTTTAAAATAACCTCCGTGTCGCTGTTGGTCTTGAAGGTTATGCCATTGCTTATAAGCTCTTCCTTTAGTTCAAGGTAATTGTATATTTCCCCATTGAAAACAATTACCAATTGTCTGTCTTCTGAAAAAATAGGCTGCTTCCCGGAATGAAGGTCAATAATGGACAACCTGCGCATACCCATGGCAATCGTAGTGGTACCATTATTTTTATGGAATATGCCATCGTCATCCGGCCCCCGATGAACAATCAGGTCATTCATGTGGTTTATCCTAGAAACCGATTCTTTTTTGGATAAGGTTTTTTCGTAACTAATAAATCCGTTAATGCCGCACATTTATCAATATATTTTTAAATAAAACTCCTGTAAGTTTTTTGCGTTTTCAACAATATCATATTGCCCTTGAACGATGCTGCTCAACATATTCTTGCGTTTATAGGTTAGATTTTTGTCAACTTCTTCGGCCCAATGGTCAATTGGGTCTGTTAAGCCACAGAACGTGATCAAACCAGTTATGTCCACTTCATTGGTGATGGTATCTGAAGCTACAATTTTCAATCCCGAAGCCTGCGCTTCGATAAGGGTAACGGGAAGCCCTTCATAAAGAGAAGGGAACAAAAAGAGATCAAAGACTTGCAATAGTTCTGGGATATCATCCCTAAGGCCTAAAAAGACCACTTCTTTGGTGATTCCCAGCTGTCCTACCTTATGCTGAACCTTTGATTTTAGATTACCACCTCCGACCAATAGCAATGTACAGTTAGGGTTTTTCTGTAAAAGTCGATGGAAAATATCAATGAGGAGAAAATGATTTTTTTGCTCGTTAAAACGTCCCACGTGCCCAATGATTTTTCTGTCCTCCAGTCCCAACTCATTTTGAACTTTTTTTCGGATTTCAGAGTTGTATAGAAAATCTTTGGCATTTACTGCATTGTTTATAATCTTCACCTTATCCCTGTTGGATTTTCCGAACAACCAGTCTCCGGCCTTTTCCCCACACGCAAAATAGTGGGTGGATAGATGTCTTATCCTTCTACGGATAAGTGATTGTGTACTATCCTTGATAGTGGCTTTAATATCGGTGTTTGGTTTGAATACCTTTAGAAACACAAAGGGTTCAACCGCTAGATGACTATGGGCAATCCGTGTTTTTATACCTTTTTTCTTGGCCACCTTAAAAATAATGGAGCTCAATGCATTTAGATGGGAATGCACAACTTGGTATTCGGGGTGCTCATCAAAAAATTGTTCCAGTTCCTTTTGGTACTTGAAGTAGTTTCTAGGGGAAATGGAGGGCATTCTGTAAATTTTTCCTCCAAGGGACAAGATTTCATTATCAAAAGCGCCGGTTTCCTTTCTATGGAGCAAAAAGTCAAATTGAACCAATTCTCGGTTAATGTTCCGATAATAGTTCATGACCATGGTTTCTGCACCTCCCCGGTTCATTATGGTTAAAACATGTAGAATTCTTATTGGTTTGGCTTCCATGTACCCTAAGGTTTAAATAGATTTTCGTATTGTCCAAGAATCTTCTTGGCCTCAAATTTTGAAATAACAGATTCCCTGATTTGGGCAGGAGGAATGTATTTATGGCTTTCAAGACACTTCAAATAACTATCCTCATCATCCACCAAAAAACCGTTTTCATTGTGCGTAATAATTTCCTTGGTTCCCCCCGGCACGTTGAATGCCAGTACAGGGGTTCCTACCATGCAACTCTCCAATACTGTATTTGGAAAACCTTCCACATAGGATCCTTGCAGAAAAAGATCGTTTTGTTCCAAATAGCTCTGAATGTCTTTACTGTGATTTACAAAGGTAATCTTTCCCATAAGCCCAAGGGAATCGGCCATTTTTAGCAGTTCCTCTTTTTGGGGACCGTCCCCGAGAATTGTATAGTGGAAATCCCTTTTGAGCTTTGACAGAATTTTTAACAACCTTGCCTGTCCCTTTTCTTTACTTAGCCTGCCAATTGTAATGACCTTTAGTGTATGCGAATCATTTTCTACACTTTTTAATTGGAGTTTTGAAGTAAGTGGGTTGGCAATGGTCACAATCTTCCCTTTTACCTTTGGATACCTTTCGCCAAAATCGGTGGCCATGTCTGTGGATTGGCAGATTATTCCTGAAACTTGATGGTAGGCTATTTTAGCCAATCGTCCTCTGTAGCTGCTCTTTTTTGAAAATTGGCTTATACTGCTGATTACGCTTGCTTCACGAATAAAGACTTTGGTTTTTCCAAAGAAAAATGCCATTAGTCCGAGCACGGTATTGAGGTGGCCAATGGAACTTAGGATATAATCGGGTTTCTCTTTTAAAATAAAGGCGAATAATTTGGGAACCGCATGAAGTACTCTTTCCTTGTTGAAGAAAATCAATTCAATACCCTCCACATTGAAGGCGGCGTCCTTTTCATTCCCAAGTATCAATAAGGTGGATTTGAAGCGTTTTTTATCAATGTGCTGTGCGATATATGAGAGCACTCTTTCAGCGCCTCCAGCGGTTAATGTAGGCAATACAAAAATTATCTTTTTTTGTGTCATACTATCTATTGACGAGATATATTGAGGAAATGTCTTTTGAAAGACAGAATTAACCTGCTTATATAACGTATGCTTACCCTTATCAAATATGTTTTATTATTTTTTTTATGTCGATTTCCTTTATTTTCTTTCCTGGATTTCCCGCAATCATGATATTGGGCTCCTCAAAAGATTTAAAGACAGTGGCATTTGCACCAATAGCTATGTTGTTGCCAATGTTAATATCGCCATAGATTTTGGCGCCAGGCCCTATGTAAACATTGTCCCCAATTTGTGGTGCCTTGGGAGAACCCCCTGAGGCTCCAATATTGGTGCAGGCATGGATTCTACAATTGGCACCTATCCTTGCATTGTTATTGACAACAATGGTACCATAATGCACAATGGCCAAACCAGGGCCAAAAACATTTTCCGGAATTGAAAAGCCAAGTTTGATGGAAATGTTCCTGAATTTAATCTTATAGTAGAGAAACAGTAATATTTTTAAACCTGTGGAACCGCAATTTTTATAGTATTCCACTTTTCGGAGTATTTTTTGAAACTTCCAAATATGGTTGGGAACAATAAGCTGTTTCAGTTTTGATTTTAGGCCGTTCTCCCGTATACCCAAGGCAATGGCATCTTCCTTAAGGTATTTGTTTAAATCATGTTTAGATTGAATCATTGTGGTAGTTTCAACATTTCTCCAAATTGCAAATCATATTTTTCTGGCCTGAATGGCCCAATACCTCCATCTGAGTGAAAGGTCAACTCTCCAAAATAGACCTCATCGCCCAACGCATAGAAATCTACTCGTACATAAGTGAAATCCTGTGATATGACCGTTCCAAGCTCCACCATTTTTCTGTAGGTGGGAGGCTCGTCTATAAATAAGCCCTTTTTGTACTCCCATTCGCACTCGATAAACTCCCAATCTGCCGTGTACAGGTTTCTTTTATGGTCTGTAAGTCGATCGGAATCTACTTGTACAAAAGCTATTTTTCCGTTGAAAAAGTGGAGCTTGTAGTCAAAAGGTATGTTTCCTTTATCATCCATTAGCAGCTTTTCCACGATTATACGTGGTTTAATATGTCTGTATTGGGGTTCTCTACCGTTCCAGTAATAGTTCTCGGACATATTCCATCGCAAGGTGTTCTTGATATAGTTCCAATCCACATCACCCCATTTGTCCCTAACAATAATACCACCTGAACTGTTATGGTTGACCTTTATAATGCAGGGGTGGTCCGGAAGGTTTTTAGGTTTGATATCGCTCGGATTCAAAGTGGTATAATCCAGAGGTACCAGATACTCCTCACCGATTTTCTCCTTTATATAGGACCTTACGGCATATTTGTCCGCTGCTTGGCCCATAAGTGGGTTCCTATCGTTTAATTTTAGCCAATTGATTTTCTCGTTCAGTGTTCTCGGGTTTCGAAAATCAATATCGTACCCAAAATATTTCTTGAACTTCTTTTTCAGGTAAGCTTTTTGACTAAGGTATTTATCCATTAAAAAGATATGGTAAACAATGACCACGGGTTTTAGGAGATAAAACCCAATTCTTGAATTGTTATAATATTTTCTAAGAAAATCTTTCATCATTTTTTTTAATTAGACCCTTATCAATCAATACGCCCACATAAGTGAGAACTACCATGATGTAGGGTTGGTTTATCACAGTTTGAAGGCTCAGCATAAATATAGAAACGGCAAACAAAATTGCCAGGGAGAAATACTTGGTTTTTTTTTCGACTTTGATTGCCCTTGAAAAATAGATGGCCAGTACAACGATCAAAACAAGTAACCCAATTATTCCCGATTCCAACCAGATGTTCAGGTACGTATTATGGGTAAGGTGGTTAAGGCCAAAATCAAACCCATGCCCGAAGAAAGGATTTTCATATAACTTTCCTATTACATTGTCTATATGCTCAAATCTTCCTGAATTGTCAATCTGATCAAATTTAAAGGAAAATATGTTTTCAAAATTAACGATTTTAGACTGCTGTCGTTCATTAAGATTAAGACCTGCAGTAAGCCAAGTCAGGTTTATGATGATAAGGTACAGTAGGGGCAATGCAAACATTGAGGCAAGGATGTTCCTTTTTGATAAGTATTTATAGTTACACAAGATCACAACGAATACAAAGACCAGATATCCGGTGGTAGAAAAAGTTAGGATGACCGAATAGGAAATCAGCAAGGTTAATATAAGTTTTATCAAGGATTTAAAAGGTAGGTTACCAAAGTCGGTGAACTTTAAAAACACGTAGGAAATAATCGATACCAAACAAGCATTGTTGGCATCACCATATAGCCCGGAAGCCCTATCCAGTCCCCAGCTAATGTCACTTGAAAAGTAATCTAAGTCAAGTTGCATGTTCCATAGGAATATCAAACAGATTGATGCAATTGAAAAAACAATCGTAAAATAGGTTTGTATGAAAGAAAGGTCTACCAATCGCTTTAAATACAGTAGAAAGGAAAAGTAAAAAACAATGTTCACCAAGGTGTATCCAAAGTTCGCGGGGTTGTTATATAAAATACTCGCTAATATGGATAGCGAATAATGTACGGCAAAAAAAACAGCCCAGGTGCCGGGAGTTCCTAATGGACTGCCTTTTAATTTTATGATTAGGAATGAGCCTAGAATCAACAGGCCAACATTTCCATACGCCACCAATTGTCCACTGGTACCCCCCACATATAAGCTTATCCAATCTTGAAGATTCAAAGCATTGACAATGAATGGTACTAAGAAAAAAAGGTGGACGATTTTTTTCATGACACTTCTAAAAATACTTGTTCCCATTCTGACACGATGAGGTCAGGATCAAATTTTTCAATGGTTTTGGGGGCATTAGCGCGTAATCTGTCCCTTAATTCCACATCTGAAAGTAATCTATCCAGCCCATCGGCCATTTCAAGTTTATCTTGGTCTTTTACCAAGATACCATTATAATCGTGAGTTATGATCTCTGAAGGCCCAGTTTCACAATCATATGAAATGCAAACCATCCCCTGGGACATCGCTTCAATCAAAACCATTGGAAGACCCTCGAACCTTGAGGTCATAATATATACGTCGGATGTGGCCATTATATCCGAGACCTTGTTGCTAAATCCTGAGAAAACAATTCGGTCTTCCATTTGATGCTCAACAACGATCTTGTTCAGGAAGGAAAGACTGGTTTCATCTATGGCACCAACAATTTGAAGTGTCCAATCCATATGCTTTTTAAAAACCTCGGCAACAATGGGAATTAGATTGTCAAAGCCTTTAATGTGATACTTGTTGAGATTGCCCACGGCCAAAATGGTTTTTGATCGCTGTATAGGGGCCTCGTTTATGCTAAAGGTGGAAGGGTTGGGTATTACTTTTACATTGCTTCTGTGTTTGGCATAGTAAACTCTATCAAACTCCGTCAGCACAATTATTTTATTGGCCAATCGATATAAATATTTTCTTGTGAAAAGCCGTAAGTTGTTTTTTCTCTTGAGAACGTGATTGGTATGTTCCGAGGCAATTGATTTAATACCGAACAGGGTACAGATAATAATGGCCAACATGCTGGTCTCTACCATAAATGAAATGGCTATATCTGGCCTGTTCTTCTTGGAACGGTAATGTTTAAAAAGGTTGAACAGGTTGTTGATGGTATGGATGTTAAAGGTTCTTTTTTTGAGTTTTACCCTAACAATTTGTTGGTTCAACTCAAAGGCATCCTCAATAGAGTTACTTAGTGTAACAATTCTTATGGAATGCCCTTTTAAAACCAATTTATTGGCCAATATGGAAAGTACTCTTTCGCCACCACCGGAACCCATACTATGTACTATGAAATCGATTCTCATGATAACTGAACGGATTTATATTGCCTTATGGTGAACCAAAGAAAGACGAGACTATTTATTATTAGTACAAGGGAAGTACTCAATGCCAAACCATAAACCTGAAACGAATGTATCAATAAATAGTTCAACAACAGATTTGTTAAAACGCTAAGGGCAGATACCCATGCCATAAAACCATTTTTATTGATACTGGTCAGGAATTTCACAAGAATCCGGGTCACCACAAAAAATGGGACATGAATCAATAACAGTTGCTGGATATAACTTACAATTTCGGTATCCTTGGAGGTAAATGAGTTTCTCTCAAAAAGGATACGGATGATAATATCTGAGAAAAATATCATCAGCACCGAAAAAATAAGGGAAGCCAAAAATGCTATTTTTAAAATCTTGAAGAGCTCCTTATATGCTTTTTTCAAGTCTTTGGAAACCAGCTCGGCAAAATGCGGCAACAGCACATTCCCTAGCGCTATCATTGCAATGGAAATTCCAAAAGCCGGTATTTTTTCACCATAGGCAAGGGCAATTACCGAACCAGCAACCAACTGAGCTGCAAAAAACTGGTCAACAATGGGGTTTATTCCCGTAAGCAATCCTGAAATGACCTTAGCGGGGAGCTGCTGCAACATGACCCTCATATTGTGGTTCAGTCTTAACCTTCCAAATTGTATCAATTGCAATATGATTGCTTTAACGAACAAATGAATAAAACTGGCCAAAGAGCCAAGCAAAATACTAACGGCCAAAACATAATCTCCCAAACGGTCCTTGAAAAAATAGATGGCCAATATGGTTACAATGGAAGTATATATTGGTGAGATCGAGGTATAGAAAAACTTGTTTTCAATTTCCAACAGGGCACTTAGAAAACCATTTAGCCCCCAAATAAACAGACAGGGTAACAAAACAACGAGTTGTTTGTTTATCAATGCATAATACTCAGGGGTATGATTTGGAAAAATAATTTCCAAAAGAAAGGTACTTGAAACCAAGAGAACCATTCCAAAAAAAAAGTTGATTCCAAGAATCAATAGACAGGTCAGTGTTTGAAAGCCACCAATTTGCCTGTCATTTTTTTTTTCAATGATATAGTTTGGAATGAAGATATTCTTTATGGCCCCAACAAACACATTCTGAATGAATGATGGTATTAACAATGCCAAAGCATAGGTGTCCAAAAACTCGGACAAACCATAGCTGCTTCCTATATAGGTTTCTTTAAAAAGCCCTGCCAGTTTCACCACCAGCGTAACAGACCCCACAATCAATAAGTTGATCAATAAGGGGTTTCTTATGTTAAGTTTTTTTAAGAGAGACACCTATTTAATACGTTTATTAGAGACGACCGGAAACAAAATTTCTATCCAACATGCCTTTAACATCATAAACAACATGGTTGTTGTTTAACAGGCCACCCATGTCAAGAGTCAAGAAATCTTTATGTGCCACGGCCAAAACTATTGCATCATAAGTATTTGAAGGCAATGTATTGTTTGAAGTGATACCATATTCATGCAACACTTCTTGGGGAGATGCCCACGGATCAAAAACGGTCACATCAATGCCGTAACTTTTTAGGTTGGCAACTACATCCACAGCTTTTGTATTCCTTACATCGGGACAATTTTCCTTGAAGGTTACACCAAGAACCAAGACCTTAGCCCCTTTAATTTTAATGTCTTTGTGCAACATGAGCTTAACCACCTCACTGGCAACATATTTTCCCATTCCATCATTCATTCTACGCCCGGCCAAAATAATTTCAGGATGGTAGCCATATTCCTGGGCCTTCTGTGCCAGATAATATGGGTCGACACCTATACAGTGACCTCCCACCAAACCTGGTTTGAATGGAAGAAAATTCCACTTGGTCCCGGCAGCTTCCAGAACATGGTGTGTGTCAATATCCATTAAGTTAAAGATCTTTGCCAGTTCATTGACAAAGGCAATATTGATATCCCGTTGTGAGTTTTCAATAACTTTGGCAGCTTCTGCAACCTTGATGGTAGGTGCCAAATGTGTGCCGGCGGTGATGACCGAAGCGTATAGGGCGTCTACTTTCTCGCCAATCTCCGGGGTGGATCCAGATGTAACCTTTAGGATTTTTTCAACGGTATGTTCCTTGTCTCCTGGATTAATACGTTCTGGTGAATATCCTACATAGAAATCCTCATTGAACTTTAAACCACTTACTTTTTCGAGGACAGGAACACATTCCTCTTCCGTAACTCCAGGATAAACGGTGGATTCATAAATAACAATATCCCCCTTTTTTAATGCTTTCCCAACGGCTTCACTTGCCTTGTACAAAGGAGTGAGTATGGGTCTATTGGTCTGGTCAACTGGTGTGGGAACGGTAACTACATAATAGTTACAGTCATTTAAAGTGGTTATATCACTGGTACAGTATAACCCATTTTCTTGACTAGGTTCATTTACCAAAACCGCCTGCAACACCTCATTTTCAACTTCAAGGGTTGTGTCTACTCCCGACTGCAGCTCTTTGACCCTGCTCTGGTTGATATCAAAACCCACAACTGGATATTTTGTTGCGAACAATCTCGCAAGAGGTAGACCCACATATCCTAGGCCAATGACTGCTATTCTATGATTTTCCATATGATTTTAAAAGTTCAGATATTTAGTTTTTACCAATTTGATAATATTCAAATCCCATTTTTTGAAGCCTTTCACTGTCATACTGATTTCTGCCATCAAATATTACGGGTGACTTCAAGTTATTTTTGATTTCCATAAAATCGGGGGATCGAAATTCTTTCCATTCTGTAAGCATCAATAAAGCATCGGCATTTTTCAACACATCATATTTTGAAGCGGCGTAGGACACCTCACTAATATCTTTAAGATAAAATTCTTTGGCCTCATCTATTGCTTTTGGATCGTAAGCTTGAATTTTAGCACCCAATGCGATCAATTTATTAATGATATAAATGGAAGGTGCCTCTCTCATATCATCTGTTCCAGGCTTAAAGGACAATCCCCATACCGCAAACGTCTTATTGGATAAATTACTTCCAAAATGCGAGATCACTTTATCCGCGATGATTAGTTTTTGTCTGTTGTTTACATCCTCTACCGCACTCAAGAGTTGAGCGGAATAGCCATTTTGTTCGGCCGTTTTTTTGAGGGCCTTCACATCTTTTGGGAAGCAGGACCCACCATAACCACTTCCTGGGTATATAAAACTATATCCAATTCTACTATCCGAGCCTATGCCAATACGAACCTTGTTCACATCTGCTCCTACAAGTTCGCAGATATTGGCTATTTCGTTCATAAAGGATATTTTGGTGGCCAACATGGCATTGGCTACATATTTGGTCATTTCAGCGGAGCGTACATCCATAACGAGCATACGGTCCATGCTGCTGCGGAAAAATGGGGCATACAATTGTCTCATTTTTTCTGCGGTTTCCTTATCCTCTGTTCCTACGACGACCCTGTCAGGTTTCATGAAATCGTTTATGGCATCTCCCTCCTTTAAAAACTCAGGGTTGGATACCACCTGAAATTCGATTTCCACACCTCTGTTTTTCAATTCACTGGCAACAACATCCTTTACTTTGTCAGCGGTGCCTACCGGGACCGTGGATTTGTCTACAATGATTATGGGCTGGTTTATATATTTTCCAATCGATTTTGCAACATCGAGTACATATTGCAAATCTGCTGAACCATCTTCACCCATTGGAGTGCCCACTGCTATGAAAGCCATGTCGCAATGGTCCAAACTTTTTTGTAAATCAGTATGAAAGCGCAAGGTTTGGTTGTTCACGTTTCTGGTCACCATTGCGTCCAATCCAGGCTCATAAATAGGTATGATTCCTTTTTCCAGGTTCTCGATTTTTTGTTTGTCGATGTCAACACAAGTCACCGTATTTCCCATTTCCGCAAAGCAAGTCCCAGTGACTAAACCAACATATCCGGTCCCTATTATGGTTAAATTCATTTATGGGTTATTTTAGGTTTTTCCAATACCAAGATACAGCTTCTTTTAATCCAGACTTTATATCATAACTTGGTTTGTATCCCAATAAGGTTTTCGCTTTTTCAATTGAGGCCAACGAATGGGGGACATCACCTTTTCGGTTTGGTCCATATTCAACATTCACATTTTTGATTTCGGAATCAAAATCACTTAAATATTCCTTGAGCATGGCCACCAACTCATTTAAGGTGGTGCGCTCTCCATACGCAACATTATAGACCGTATTGGCCGCTTCTTTGTTTTCGGTGACAATAGCCCTGATATTCATCTCAAGGACATTGTCGATATAGGTAAAATCCCTGGAGTATGTACCATCTCCATTGATTTTTGGAGATTCATGTTTCATCAGTTGCATTACGAACTTTGGAATCACTGCCGCATAGGCACCGTTTGGGTCTTGCTTTCTACCAAATACATTAAAATAGCGCAAGCCTATGGTTTCCAATCCATAGGTAGTTGAAAAAATGTCGGCGTATAGCTCATTCACATATTTTGTTATGGCATATGGGGATAAAGGTTTACCGATTATTTCCTCAACTTTGGGCATGTTTTTGGAATCACCATAGGTGGATGAACTGGCCGCATAAACAAAGCGTTTTACCTCGGCATCACGTGCGACCACCAACATGTTTAGAAACCCGGAAACATTGACGTCGTTACTTGTAACAGGGTCATTTATGGACCGTGGAACAGAACCTAGAGCAGCTTGATGAAGCACGTAATCCACATTTTTGCAGGCGTTTTCACAATCTTTTAGGTTTCTTATATCCCCTTCCAAAAGACGAAAATTTTCATTACCCATCAAGTGTTCAATGTTTTCTCTTTTTCCAGTGGCAAAATTATCCAGACATGTTACTTTATTGCCATTTGCCAATAGTGTCTCACATAAATTGGAGCCAATGAAACCAGCTCCTCCTGTGACCAATATGTGGTAGTTTGAATTAAGGTTGAAAGATTTTGTATCCATGGGAATTTCGTTGGGAATTTTTTCGCAAATATGGTGAAAAGCTACTAATTAACTGATGGTTTTAGACGAACTATTTAAATAACGGGTAAAATGCACTTTTAATGTATCATGAACGATTGTGAGCATCATTTAGTTTGTTAATTGGAATTTTCGGGAGAATTCCCCCTTTACTTTTTTATGCCTTACCATTGATTAATCAGCTTTTGATTTCAATGTCGTTGTAGTTGGAATACCAACTAACAAATCTTTTGACACCTTCTAAAATTGATGTGTTGGGTTGATAGTCATAATCAGTTTTGAGGTCAGAAACATCGGCCCAAGTTTTTTTGACATCACCAGGTTGCATTGGCAAAAATTGTTTTTTTGCTTTGATGTGCAGCGTACTTTCAAGGGCTTCAATAAAATCCAGCAACTTAACAGAAGTGCTGTTCCCGATATTATAGATCTTATACTTGGTATCTCCCGTTTTCCTATACTTCACCGGTTGTTTAATGATACGGATTACCCCCTCAACAATATCATCCACATAGGTAAAGTCCCTTTGCATTTCACCGTTATTGAAAACCTTTATGGGTTCTCCCTTTACAATGGCATCGGTAAACAAATACAACGCCATATCTGGTCGGCCCCAAGGGCCATATACGGTGAAAAAACGTAACCCTGTAGTGGGAAATCCATATAGGTGACTATAGGTATATGCCATTAATTCATTACTCTTTTTAGAAGCTGCATATAAACTAATGGGGTGATCCACAGAATCGGTGGTGGAGAAAGGTATTTTTGTATTGGTTCCATAAACACTTGAACTACTGGCATACACCAGATGTTTAATGGCAAAGTTTCTGCAGCATTCCAGTATGTTTAAAAAGCCTACTATATTGCTGTCTACATAGGATTCAGGGTTTTCAAGACTATATCTCACCCCGGCCTGCGCGGCAAGATTGCATGCGATATCAAAATTTTCTTGTTTAAAAAGATTGGGTAGTTCGCTTCGGTCTTCAAGATTCATTCTAATAAACTGAAATGAAGTGTGCTTCCCGCTGGCGACTAGGTTCCCAAATACTTTGGCTTCATTCATGGGGATTCCCAACTCCAGCAATCTGTCATACTTCAGATTGACGTCATAGTAGTCATTGATATTATCCAACCCAACCACTTCATGGCCCTTTTCCAAAAGTTTGGTACAAACATGGAAACCAATGAAACCTGCTGCGCCTGTAACTAAAATTTTCAAGAGAATGTTTTGATACAAATATCCAAAGGATTTTTGGAATTAGTGGGGAGTAAAGTTTAAATCTACCTGCATTTTGTTAACATAATTTTTTGGATTTTATGCATTTCAACGATTTTATTGTTAAAAAATTCGATGAAGTGATCTAATAAATCGTTTAACTACGTACTTACGCAAGTTGTTCTAAACATTACCCAAATCAATAGTGTTGAAATCAACTCGATAATGACAAAGAATAATCTTGGAAGGATGGAGCGCTCGTGACATTTTCCAAGAAAAATAATGTGAGAATTTAACCTGATTTTAATTATCTTATGAAAAGAATTCATGTGCTTATGCTGTTTATCGCTTTTATTCTGTTTTGGAATATAGCCTGCTCCCCAGACCAAGAACTTTTTGATTTGGTTCAGGAAGAGAATCAAGAAGAGAACGGTGATGGTCAGAACAATGGGGGTGGAGATGTGGAGAATCCAACGGATGAGGGCAGCCTGCCAGACAATGTTTCCGATACTTCCGAGCTTAAGGCATTTCCGTCCGCTTATGGGGCAGGTGCTTATGCCACAGGGGGAAGAGGAGGAAAGGTGATCAAGGTTACCAACCTTAATGGTAGCGGATCGGGTTCATTTAGAGAGGCTATGTTGGAGTCCGGTGCCAGAACAATCGTATTTGATGTTTCCGGAACAATAGATTTGGGAGGAAACGATATTTATCTGAGTGGTGCTACCAAAGGAAATCTTACCGTTGCAGGACAGACTGCCCCACGGGGAGGAGTAACTTTTACAAATGGCACCATTTATTTTGAAGCGGTCGACAATGTTGTAATAAGATACCTGAGAGGCAGACCTGCCCAAGCTGCTTCTGGAGAAGTCTCGCAAGGGGATGCCTTTATATTTTGGGGATGCAATGATGTAATATTGGATCACGTTTCGGTGTCTTTCGGAGGAGATCAGGCAATTACATTTAATTCGGGCACCAAAACCATGAACCGAATAACAATCCAGAAAAGCTTGATATCCGATTCGTATACCGGTATAATAATGGGGGCGAATAACCCAGATCGTTACCCAGATGTTGATGGTGTTTCTTTTCTGAACAATTTGGTGGTTGATATGCCTCACAGAACGCCCAACTTTAGTGGAGATGGATATTTTGAAAGTGTAAACAATGTTATCTACAATTGGATGAACAGGGCTATCAATGTCAATGGAGGATATGCCAAAGTAAACCATATAAACAATTATTATAAACGGGGTAGAATTACTGAAAGAAACACGATAGAATACAACTCAAACAAGATTCAGATACCAAATTCCAGTACAAACCCCAGTGTTTATACGGCAGGGAATTATTATTATCCTGTATTGGTGGATCCCAATGCGGATAATACAGCCATATGGACTGATTTTAGTAGCTCTGCAAAATTGCCCAATCAATATTTTGTTTCAAACCAATATCCTTTGTTGGGAGCAAAAGTGCAGATACAGGATGCTGTGGACGCCTATGAAAGCACCATGGAAAATGTAGGTGCCAACCGTTTCATCAGTGACAGTTTCGAGCCCCAGTTTTATTTGGACCCCTATGATTCTGGCAAAGTCAATAACGTTCTTAATGATGTTAGTACCACGCCAAAAGATTATTCAAATTGGATTGTGCCCAACATACCTATCAACTATAGGGCGGACAATTTCGATTCAGACGGGGATGGTATGCCAAACCAATGGGAAGTAACAAAGAACCTTGACCCCAACAATCCTGCTGATGGTAATGAAGATTTTAATAATGATGGTTATACCAACTTGGAGGATTATTTGAACTTGGTTGATTTTTGATGGAAAAGAGACTCCATTCCTTAGGAGTTAAAAACATAAATTGGAAGAAGGCATACCTTAAGATTTTGGGTATGCCTTTTTTTTGATTGCGCGTTGCAAGGTTATGATATCTGTTTTGTGTTTTCTGCTTTGAGATATAATCTCGCCTTTCTGAGCCAATAGCTTTTTTCCAGTTTGTTTTTTATGCCAAGGCGCATAGGCTTCTCCAATTTTGAACTTATAATGTAGGAGCAGTATACCATAAGGGTTATTACCAAGGCAAATAAAAGGTATCTGTTCACACTGCCTTTCAGATTGTTGAAAATGATGTAACCAATATTTTGATGAAGTAGATACAGTGGATAGGTCAGCATTCCAACCTTTAAATATATAGGCTTATTGAAAATGCCCAATTTTTTAATGCTTATCAAAAAGAAAAGAATATAGAAGCCTATGATGAGCAGGTATACGACCTCAGGTGAAAAAACATCCCCGAATCTTTCAGTGAGAATTTCCAGTTTAACCGTAGAATATGCCAAGGACAACCCTAAGCAAATACTTAGAGGGAAGATTCGCGTTTTAATATTGCCATCTTTCAGGATCAAGAAAAACAGCATTCCCGCAACAAAATAAGAGCACCATGTGGGGATTAAAAAAAAGTTTATTACGGATAGGACAACATTCCATTGGGTAGTTTGTGAAGCAATCAGAAAATAAATGGAAATCGCCAGCCAAACGTAGATTACCGGCTCCAAATATTTCAGTTTCCGTAACAAAAGAAGGGCTCCTATAAGTATATAAAACTTCAGTTCAACAAGGAGGGACCAATACACTCCATCTACATATTCAATGTTGAAAAAGCCATTCAACATGGTAAGGTTTGAAAGGAAAACGTAAGGGGTGACACTGTATTGGGTCCCGCCCCAAAACAGCATTACCACAGCGGTCAAGACAATGCATATCCAATACGCCGGATAAAGCCTACTTATCCTTGATATGATAAAGGACACAATATTGGAGTTCATGGCGGACATTAAAATCACAAAGCCACTTATGATAAAGAATAAGTCAACCCCAAGGTAACCGTATTTGGAGAAAAACTCAATTTCCCCAAGTTGTAGGTTGGACATGTTATCAGCATTGAACCCTCTGAAGCCATAGTGGTAAAAAACTACATAGAGTGCAGCAACAAATCGTATTAAATCTAAGTGATAAAGTCTTTCTTTTGACCTGCTCATTTGTAGTTTTTCACAAATATCAAAAAGGTTGGGCAAGGCATGGCAAAAAATAGATTAAATGAACAAAAAAACTTTAAAAGGCATAAAGGATTGGCAAAACAATCTTTTAAGTTTGGGGAGCTAATGGGGTTGTTTTTGAATAATCTTTTAGGCATTCCGGTTTACCGTTTTGGCAATCAAATTATGTTTAAACCTATTTTTTGGGGAGGTTATTGATTTGGAAGTAGTTCGTTGAAGGCGTGGTCATATAAAATTTCATGTCCTCCTTCAAACAAGGTTAGTTCTACTGTGCGATACTCCTTATGGAGAAACACTTTTCTGTCTTGAATGGTTTTGAACGGATTTTTATTCGTCCATAGGCCTTCATATAAATACAGTCTTTCATCATTGGTCACAAAAATGGAGTCTTCCACAGCACCTATATGTTCTGAAAGTTTATTGTAGAAATTGATGGAATGGGAAAATGGAACACTCCCTGTAACTCCATCATAAACACCCGCATAAATACTTAATTTAGTGTCTTTTAGGTTGCTGGCACTCATTTCCCAGTATAGCGGAGATCTTTTCTCCAGAAGGATGTTCAGGTTTTGGGAATCTTGGGTGGCCCCGACACAGTTAAGTAGGTCCTCAACGAAATGCGCTTTTCTAATCTTGCTTTCACGATACCAGGCATTTAAATCGGTTATTGAGGCCCAGACCGAAACTTTTTTGATGTTATAAGCGGTTTTCAAATAATAGCATAATGCAGTATACCCTCCACCACTTACGCCCACGAGGTAAATCTCATTCTGGTCCACATTGCCATTGTTCAAGGCAAATTCTATGGCTTCAGTGATATCTTCCATCACTAAATCGGAACAGCAGGCATCCGGATTGTTGTTTTCTCCCCTGGCATTGGGACGCAGGTAATTGATATCGGCCTCAGCAGCAAAATAAGCCATTGAATCAATGGTCTTATAGGTCCCGTTCCAATGGTGAAGGCTAACAAGTAACGGGGTAGGTTTTGTGTTGGTCGACTTTATGAAATAGTTTTTTTGTTCTTTGGAGTCAACTTTGGAAACAGTGGTAAAAACAACTGCTTTGGTGGGCCATTGATTGGTATATAGCTCTTGTGATCTTAATAAAAATGCCCTTGTTGGTTCCCATAGCGATCTAATATGCCTTATGGAAAAACCAGCTAGAAAAACAATCGAGATAAGAACAAGTTTTGATAAGTTTTTTTTCATGGGCCTTGGGCTATAAATGAACAGTCGTTTTTTGGTTGACAAGATAATCCATATTTTAAGTAACCGAAACCGTTCAAGAAGCCTCCAATTATAATTCCATGAACCTCCACTGTGTGGAATATTTAAAAGAAACTTTATCCGTTTACTTTCCTATATTTTTAATTACCTCCGTAAAAAATTATTAAAAATCCATTTTAAAACGTCTTAAAGGCTAAAAAGTAAGGAAGGGGCATGTATTTCATCGAATAATTTGGATATTTCAACAAATAAATATTGACGTATAGTATTTTAGCCATGTCAATTTCATCGCTATGACTATTTTGAAAATCAAGAATTTTGGGTATAAATTATTGGGATTGGCATTTATGATGTCCATTATCATTTCCTGTGGGAAAGATCAAGACATTTTTAATGAGATTTTAAGTGAAAACCCAACTGAGAATGCCGACGGCAATGGTGCCGATACAGGTACTGATCAGGACTCTTCAAATGGAGGAGGGGAAGATCAAAATGATAGCGGTGAAGCCGTTAAGGACAATGTTGTGTCAGATGAATTGAAGGCGTTCCCCACTGCGGAAGGTGCAGGGGCCTATTCCCAAGGCGGTAGAGGGGGGCAGGTTATACATGTGACTACATTGGAGTGGAATGCTCCCGGAGGCCTAAAGGAGGCACTGGAAACAACCACTCCAAGAATAATTGTTTTTGACGTCTCAGGTACCATTAAGGTTCCAGATTCCTTTTATACCGTTAGTGGAAGACAATATAGTGGTCTTACCATTGCAGGGCAAACCGCACCTCCTGGAGGTATAACTATTGAGACTTATGGAAAGTTTGGCATCCTGAACATGGAAGATGTCATTATCAGGTATGTGCGGTTCGTGGACAAATCAAGGTTCAATGCCAATGGAAGTGGAAACTACCAAGCTTTGGATGCCTCGGGAAACACTAGGTTGATCATCGACCACTGTTCCTTCAGATATGCGTGGAATACCGCCAGTATGATCGCCACGGACAATACCAGCATCAGTGGGCAGGATGACTACACCTTGCAGCGGAATATTTTCGGCGAAAGTGCAACGGGTGTTCTTTTGGGATCGTCAGTTCAAAGACCAACCAGGGCCGGGGACAATAGTTTTCACCATAATGCTTTCTATGGCATATCCCATAGATTTCCCAACACAGGTGGAAATGGAAACTTTGAGGTGTTCAACAACGTAATATTCAACTGGGCCAACCGATTATCATCCATTTATAACGATGGTAGGGTAAATCACCAGAACAATTATTTCAAGCCAGGGCCAAGGACAGATAAATTCTTGGGAAATTTTACCGGAGGATATAATCAATTTATGCATCAGATAGGAGGAGGGTATACAGGAATGTTGTATACCAATGGTAATGTTTATGAAGGAAACGACAACCTATCGCAGAATAATCAATCAAGCTGGTTTGAATGGATTGGAATCCAGATTGCGGATGTAAGTAGTTATATGACCAACAGTGCGCCAGGACCCCTTGGAGCTCCCATAAATTTGCAATCTGCGCAAAGCGCTTATTTTGATGTGCTGGAGGATGTGGGGGCAAATGCAACCTTGGATTCCAGAGGAGAAAAAATATGGTTCCTTGATGAAGTGGACGCAACCTATATTTCAGATATTCTGAATGATGATTGTACCTATTGTGATGGACCCAATTTTGAATACAGAAGTTTGGCAAATGAGTCTGGATTAACATATCCGAACATTGAGATGATTAGCAGACCTTCAAATTATGACTCCGATCAAGACGGAATGCCAGACGCATGGGAAACTGCAAATGGATTGAATCCAAATGTTAACGACAGTGCACAAGATGCGGATGGTGATGGCTACACCAATATTGAGGAGTTTTTAAATATGGTTGACATACTTTAATCAGACAATACTTTAATAGCATTAATCCCTGGTCATTGTACCGGGTATTGCTTTTTAACCCAATTTTTTGGAAAATAATCTTATTTTGTTTCTTGAGACTCTTGTAAGAACATATATTTGGGACTCTCTAAAAGGGCCCATTAAATGCTTTTTAATTCACTAGCTTTTCTTATTTTCTTTCCAACAGTCTTTATTCTTTATTGGAGCATTCCCAATAATAAAATAAAGACTCAAAATGTATTGTTGCTGATTGCCAGCTATGTTTTTTATGGTTGGTGGGATTGGCGTTTTCTTTCTTTGATCGCTTTTTCTACAGTGGTCGATTATTTCGTGGGCCTTCAGATTGCCAATGCTAAAAATAACAGAAAGCGATGGCTGTTGGTCAGTGTTTTTGTGAACTTGGGTTTACTTGCGACGTTTAAATATTTTAATTTTTTTATTGAAAGCTGGATTGAACTTTGGAGTTTGATCGGTTTGGAAACCCATGTGGGTACTTTGAACATAGTGCTCCCTGTGGGTATTTCCTTTTACACTTTCCAGACCATGTCTTATTCCATAGACATATACAGAAAAGAGCTCCAACCAACCAAGGATTTTATAGCGTTTTCAACATTTGTGAGCTTCTTTCCA
This sequence comes from Flagellimonas halotolerans, assembly GCF_035818535.1. Classification (NCBI taxonomy): domain Bacteria; kingdom Pseudomonadati; phylum Bacteroidota; class Flavobacteriia; order Flavobacteriales; family Flavobacteriaceae; genus Flagellimonas; species Flagellimonas halotolerans. The sequence goes on from NZ_JAYKYV010000009.1 coordinate 99,074, forward strand.
CAGTTGGTGGCCGGACCAATCGAAAGGGCATCCAACCTTATACCGCAATTGTTGACCAAGAGAGAATGGAAGCATGAAAATTTTAAGAACGGTTTTTTTCAAATTTGTATTGGCTTTTTCAGAAAGGTCGTGGTTGCAGATTCAATTGGCGCCTTGATTGATGGTGTGTACAATGAACCTGGTATACATAATTCCACAACAATTGGCCTAGCTGTTTTTCTCTATTCTTTCCAAATATATTTTGATTTTAGCGGATATTCTGATATCGCGATCGGGACTGCCAAATTGTTGGGATTTCAGTTTAAACGCAATTTTAATCTGCCCTATTTTTCAACTTCTATAACGGAGTTTTGGAGACGTTGGCATATTTCATTGTCCTCTTGGCTTAGGGATTATCTATACATACCACTTGGGGGCAACAGGAATGGTACCGTAATGCTCTACAGAAATTTGTTCTTAACCATGTTGTTGGGAGGTTTATGGCATGGAAGTTCATGGAATTTTGTGATTTGGGGAATGTTCCATGGAATACTACTGGCAATTGAAAGGGGCTTTGGCCTGATACCCAAAAAATATAATCTGTTCAACAATCTTCTGACCTTTTTCTTGGTAACACTAATTTGGGTTTTCTTCAGGGCGTTGGATTTTGGGGATACCAAAATCATATTTCAGAAATTGTTTACAGGGCCGTACAGGGAATTGTATATTGGTGATATAGGCTTGTTGGTATCCACTTTTTATGGATTGACCCTGGCGCTTCTTTTTGACCTTTATCTTTTTAGAAAAGGTTTGTTCCTTGAGGATTTGGGAAATCGAATTAAAAATGTTGCTTTTGTATTTGCCATTTCTTTTATCGTACTCAACATTATTTTGTTCTACTCCAGTGCAAGTAATTTTATTTACTTTCAATTTTAGTGATGAAAAAATCAATTCTATTATTTTTTGGAACCCTTCTGACATTTTTGATTTTTGATCGAATAGTTACCATGGTCATCTCCAATGCGGAAAAGAAGATTTACATTGAAAGCAGCATCGGAAAGGTCAACCAATTTATTAAAGTAAAGGATAGTGTTGATGTTTTGGTGTTGGGAAGTTCTAGGGCACTACACCATGTAGATACCCGAAATTTTGGAAAAGCGGCTTTCAATATTGGTGCTGATGGCAAAAAAGTTGCCTATTGTGCAGCCTTGTCCAGTATGTTGCAAAAAGAAGGACAGATAGTATTGGTGCATGTTGATCATAATCGTGTTTTTGACAAGGATTATGACGGCAGGGACGGCAGGGGGCTCTTGTATAAGGCTGAAAGTAACGAAAATCTATCGGAATTTTATAAAGCTAAGTTCCCAACAGAATATTTTATTTCAAAGGGAGTGCATTCTTACCCATATAATGGCAAGGCTTTGATTATTTTAAAGAACTTTATGGTAAAAGACTCAGTGAATCAGAGTGGCTACGAACCCATTTTTCCAACAGAGGTACAAAAGGCAGTATTTGCAAACATGTTCAAAGAGGAAAAATCACAAATGAATATTGGCATAACAAAACCATTGTCTATAAGTAACGAATTTGAAAAATACGTAGACTACATCCAAGAAACCGCTGTGGCCAATGGGTCTAAGTTGGTTTTCTTTACTTCCCCTTCACTGAGCAAAGTGGATGGTGAAGTACACGATAAAGTTGGGAAGTTTTTTGAAAACAGAGGTATTCTGTATTTAGATCATTTGGATTACTTTGAGAACCAAGATCTTACCTTATGGAAAGACTATACGCACCTTTCTGCAAAAGGAGCAAATCTCTACACCGGATTTTTATTGGCCCAATTGGCTGAACATGGCGTTTTATCGTATCCAGCCCATTAACTACATCTTTTAAGTCAGTATAATTTTCAGTACGGATTTGTTGTTAGGTTGATTAGCTCTGTTGTGCTTGCTGTAATTTCTTGTAGTTCTGGGGGTACAGGTAGCGGATGTCCTTATGGTTGATGGACATTATGTTCTCCAGGGTGTACTTGAGCCATTCATATGGGTTTACCACGTGCTTTTTACAGATGGCAAAGAAGGAATACATGATCGCACCGCGTTGAGCTGCATCGTGGGAGCCTGCGAACAGGTAATTTTTACGCCCCAGTGCCAATTTTCTGATGGCATTTTCTATTAGGTTATTATCTATTTCCAGAACCCCGTCATAGAGATAAGCGCTGAGCCGGTCCCATCGGTCCATGGAATACCGGAAGGCCTTCCCGGTAGGGCCTTGGGAAGGATCGATCCTTGCTTCATCTGCTGGAACATCCTTTTTCCAAATTCATTGATCACGGGCAGCGCTTTTTCCAATCGCAGGGTTTGACGCTGCTCCGGGGTCAACTTCTGTTCTCTTGCACGGGCTTCCACGGCATAGAGTTTTTGGATAAAGGTCAAAGCTTGTTCGGCACGCTCTTTATCATTGTCCAGAGCCTTATCAAATTCCCCTCGGGCATGTGCCCAGCAGTTCAGGTGGGTAATCCCCTCACGTTTGCCTATTGTGTCATATGCTGCTTACCCGTCATTTTGGAGGTAGCCCTTAAAATCGGCCAGCACATGATCGGCGGCCCCGCGGCTGCGTCCTCGCTGGTAATCGAAGAGTACGGTCCCGTCCATAGGGCCATGGTACACCCAGTAGTACCCCTGATGGGTGGTGGCTTTTTTATTCCTGTCCATTACTTTATCGGGGACTCATCCGCCTGGAGATACCCCTTTGACCTGGTGTCCTCCAAAAGGTGTTGGTGCAGGATATCCAGTATTTTAAGGCTCTGTCTGATTCAGCCTTCCAGAGTGGAGGATGCAATGGGGATATCCGCTCTTTTAAAGCGTTGCGGTTGCCAGTAGAGCAGAAGGTGGTCCTCATACTTATCGACCAGAATGGAGGCCAGGAGTCCGGCCCCGGGAATGCCCTTTTCGATTACTCGCCCGGGCAGTTCCCCGATCACGACTCCTTCTTTACTTTTAGGGGCGTACTTATAGCGGATGTAGCGCTTGATGTAGTATTTGGCCGGCTCGTATTCCAGCTCATCAGTGACTTCTTTGCCGATACAGACCATATCGGTAATGTCTTGGCTCGGATAGATCTCGATTTCTTCTACGGGAAGATGTGCGGGAAGGGCCACCCATCCTTTATGAGTGGAAGTTCTTTTGCGGCGCTCGTAGGTAAGTTTTTCTTTTAATTCCTCTTCTTGTTCTGCCGCCTTTTGCGGCTCCATCTCAAAGGGAAGGCCCAACTGGTTCTTGTCCCCTTCGAAGCGTTCTCTTTTTTGGCCAAAGGCCAGGCGTTTGTAATAAGCGAGCTGGAACTTAAGATCGGTATTTTCCTTTTCTGCTTTCGCCCTTCTTTCAGTCTCCTTATAAAGGAGTGCCAAAATCTCTTCTTTAGTAAGATTTTCCAAGGGTTCTTGGATAGTTTAAAGATACTGAAAACGCTCTTTAAACCTACTGTAAACCCTTGTTTTTACTAAGCTTTTGCTTCTTTTTTCACCGTGGGCACCTCAGTTTTTGATGGGTCTTTTTTACCTGCAGGCCTTCCACCATGAGCACCAGTTCCGACCTAATCATACTGGGATTGTCCCCTTTAAGAACGGGGGGTGTAAAACTGCCCTGTTCCAGGCGTTTATAGTGGAATACGAAGCCACCGGCCTCCCAGTGCAGGAGTTTAAGGTGGGTACGGTTACGGTTCAAGAAGATGAACACGTCCCCACTGGTAGGTTCCCTGTCTAGTTCATTTCTGACCAGACCGCTCAGCCCATTGAAGGATTTGTGCATATCACAGGGTTTGGGATAAAAGTGGTAGGTATGGAACGAACTTAAGGCAAACATTAATAAAGCCTGAGAAGTTTGCCTACCAGTGCAAACTGTGAGGTCTCTAGGCGTAGCCGAATCCCATTTGGATATATAGTTCCAGATTTCCATCCATCACAGGGTTTGGGCTTATAGTTACAAACCCTGTGCTAATGCCTGTATCTATCCGGGCTTTCTTTTTCTTCCAGTAATAAAAGATGGAGGGTACTATGTCCTTGGATCTAAAAAAATTCTATACCTTTCAAAGGGCTGATTTCAAATTCCTCTATCAATGCAAACATTTCCTGTTCTTTACTCATCTTATTTATTTTTGAGCAAAGCAATAGGCGGGTAATCAACTTAGCAATATGTACTTCGTGGGGTGGATACGTTTTATCAGCTCAATAAGACTCTCCATTTTAATCAGTTGAACGAGTATTTATAACATATAACGATTTGTTAATTCAATTGTCCGGCTGAGTATAAGTTTCGTAGTATTTTAGATGAAATGATTTTCCCTAAATAATGCAAACTATTGTGCTTAAAAAAATTTGGTTGTCATCACCCCATATGGGACACAATGAGGAAAACTATATAAAGGAAGCTTTCGAAACCAACTGGATTGCTCCTTTAGGCCCCAATGTTCAACTTTTTGAAAAATCAATATCCGAATACATTGGTAACGATGTAAACACAGCCTGCTTAAGTTCTGGTACCGCGGCAATACATCTTGCCCTTGAACTTTTGGGGATTGGCTATGGCGACGAGGTTTTGTGCCAAAGTTTTACCTTTTCGGCCTCTGCAAATCCTATTACATACTTGGGGGCGACCCCAATCTTTGTTGATAGCGAAGAAGATACTTGGAACATTAGCCCTGAACTTTTGGAAGTTGCCATATTGGACAGAATAAAATTGGGAAAAACACCCAAAGCCATTGTTGCTGTGCACTTATACGGTATGCCTTACAAGGTCCAAGAGATTCAAGATATTTCCAAAAAATACAATATCCCTGTAGTGGAAGATAGTGCGGAAGCCCTTGGAAGTATCTACAAAGGAATTAAATGCGGTAGTTTTGGGGATTTTGGAATCTTGTCATTCAATGGCAATAAGATAATTACTACATCAGGTGGAGGTGCTTTGCTAAGTAAAGATAAAGAGGCCAAGGAAAAGGCCATTTTTTTGGCTACACAGGCCAGGGACAACGCACCGCATTATCAGCATTCAACCGTAGGTTACAACTATAGGATGAGTAATGTATTGGCTGGCATTGGGCGGGGTCAAATGGAAGTTTTGGAAGCTAGGGTGCTTGCCAGGAGAAAGAATTTCGAGTATTACAAAAATCATTTATCGGATGTTTCAGGCATTCAGTTTTTGGACGAGCCAAAAGGATGCCTATCCAATAGATGGCTTACCTGTATCCTTACCCAGTCCTTTGAAGACCGGGAAAGAATTAGACTGGCCCTTTTGGAGGAGAACATTGAATCCAGACCGTTATGGAAACCGATGCATTTGCAGCCCGTTTTTCAGGAGAATCCAAGTTATGTGAATGGTGTCAGTGAGCATCTTTTTGACAAGGGGTTATGTTTGCCCAGTGGTTCAAACTTGGATGTGGATGATTTGGAAAGAATTTGTGAAATCATTAAAGGGTTACTGCAATGATCAAAGAATTCTTTTTTAGGACAGGAAAGCATTATGCTTCAAAATGGACGGTTCTCCTTATAGACCTATGTATTGTTTCATTTTCGTTCATCTTGGCTTACTTTATTAGATTCAACCTTAGTTTTGATTTCGATGTACAACGTTTATGGGCCCAACTTCCAGTTATTGTTGTATTGTTCTTGGGTGCTTTTTTGATTTCAGGGAGTTATAAAGGTGTTGTAAGGCATACTGGGATTAAAGATGTTTATGCAATTTTTAATGCGGTATGTTTGGCCAGTATAGGGGCCATAGCTGTTGTTTTAATTAACAGATATTTGGATTTGGTTAATGGTTTTACAATTCCGTTGTCCATTATCATCATTAACAGCTTATTGACCTTTATTGTGCTTGCTGCTTCAAGGTATGTGTTTAAAATTGTTTATGAGAGCTTGATGAAAAGTGGCCAGTTACCATCAAAGAATTTGATTATATATGGAGCAGGGGAATCTGGAATTATTACATACAATACCTTGACCAATCATTCCAAAATGGGGGCTAAGGTAATTGGTTTCGTGGACAATAATCTGCAGAAAGTCGGTAAACAAATAAACGGGGTCAAGGTTTACGATAAATCTATACTAACAGAAGAATTTGTTAAATTCCATAACATATCTGAAGTTATCTTTTCGATTCAGACCATTAGTCCAAAACAATTGAGAACTTTGGTCAACGAAATTGTCGACCTTCCTGTAAAAGTTAAAATTGTTCCTCCCGTAGAAGATTGGATCAATGGGGAACTTAAGGTTTCTCAGATCAAGAGGGTTCAGATCGAAGATTTATTGGATAGACCGCCAATTGAGATAAGGAACAGCAAGGTTATGAAAGACTTTGATGATAAGGTGATTATGGTTACTGGTGGGGCCGGGTCCATAGGCAGTGAATTGGTAAGGCAGATTTGCAAATACAATTACCGTTCCTTGATTGTAATTGACCAGGCCGAGTCCGCGCTATACGATCTTCAACAGGAATTGAAACAAGCTGGTTTTTTTAACTTTGTGCCTATTGTAAGCGATATCAGGGATAAGAACAAAATGCGTGTCTTGTTCGAGCAATATCGCCCCGATAGAATATTCCATGCGGCGGCCTACAAACATGTCCCGCTCATGGAACAGAATCCATATGAGGCTGTAAAGATAAATGTTGCCGGGACCAAGACCATTGTGGATCTGTCCATGGAATACAATGTTGAGAAATTTGTATTTGTATCAACGGATAAAGCTGTTAACCCAACAAATATCATGGGGGCTACCAAGCGTATTGCAGAAATGTATATTAGCAGCAGACAGCAGGAAGGAAAAACCAAGTTTATCACTACCCGATTTGGGAACGTTCTAGGATCCAATGGGTCGGTCATTCCACTTTTCAGAAAACAGATTGAAAAAGGAGGCCCCCTTACAGTTACCCACAAGGATATCACTCGCTATTTCATGACCATACCGGAAGCATCCCAGTTGGTACTTGAAGCCGGTGCCATGGGTAAAGGTGGCGAAATTTTTATCTTTGACATGGGTGAGTCCGTTAAGATTATGGATTTGGCAAAGAATATGATCAGGCTTTCCGGGCTTCACTACCCAGATGACATTGACATAAAGATAACCGGACTGCGCCCAGGCGAAAAACTGTATGAAGAACTTTTGGCCAATGGAGAAAATACGTTGCCTACCTATCATGATAAGATAATGATCAGTAAGGTCAGGGAGATTGATTATATACAAACTAGGACAATGATCGATGAACTTTGTATATCCAACCTGTTCTTTAAGCATAATGTCGTACAACTTATGAAAAGAATTGTGCCGGAATATATTTCCAACAATTCCGATTTTTGTAAATTGGACAAAAAGAAAAATCCAAAGGAAGAAGCTTTACATCAGCTTAACGACTAAACTAAAAGTATATCTCCATGTTTAAAAAATCAAATATTGCATACATGCTTGTCATAGTATGTCTTGTCTTTTCATGTTCACCTTCTAAAGATGTGGTTTATTTTCAAGATGCAAACCAATTTGAAACTTTGGTAGAGGATAATTCCTTTACAAGTAAATTTAAAGTAGATGACTTGGTGAGTATACACATATCAACTTTGGATGCTGAGGCCAGTGCCCCTTTTAATCTATTTAGAGGAGCGCAAGAGGGAGGTATCAGTGCAGAACAGGTCAACTATTTGGTAGATAAAAATGGTGAGATAGATTTCCCGGTAATAGGTAAGGTCAAAATCGAAGGCCTTTCACCGAGCGAAACAAAGGAACTTCTCAGGGAAAAACTTTCAGATTATCTTAAGGACCCTATCATCAATATAAGGATCAGAAATTTTACTGTCACAGTGATGGGGGCGGTAAATAGACCAGGCACATACCCTGTAAATGGAGAGAAAATAAGCATCATGGAGGCCTTGGGATTGGCCGGTGATATCACGATAAAAGGTAGACGGGACAATGTAATGGTGCTGAGGGATTTTGATGGTGCCAAGGTATATAATAGGATTAACCTCAATAGTAAGGAAGCGCTAAAATCTCCCGTGTATTACCTTACCCAAAACGATGTGGTGTACGTGGAGCCCAACAAATCAGGAAAAACACAATCCAACCTAGACCAAAGAGCGTCAATTGCCGTATCAATACTTTCCGTACTCATAACGTCAACCGTTGTTTTGTTGACAAGAAATTGATAACAATATTTGATTTTTCTGATAGTTATATACGCTAGAAATAAATGAATAAAATGGAATTGGATTTAAAAGGCCTTCTTCACTCTTATTTAAAACATTGGAAATGGTTTTTGCTAAGTATTGTGGTCATGGGGCTATTGGCATTTGTCTATTTGAGATATACTACACCACAATACAGCGCCATAGCTAAGATTCAAATTATTGAAGACAAGGGAGCTTCTTCAGAGTTGAGTGTTTTGCAGGATCTTGATGTTTTTTCCGGAAATAAGACAAAAATTGAAGACGAGATAGAGCTCTTAAAAGCGCGAAGCAATTTTATACAAGTGGTAAAGAAGCTTCGATTGAATGTTAGGTATTTTGTGTTGGGGAATATTAGGGACAGTGAGATTTACGGGGGACATTACCCCTTCAATATTAATTTTATCTCCGCAGATTCCATCGTTAATAAAGCCCAACATTTCTTTTATGTAGAATTAAATTCGGATACCTCGTTCCAATATGGAGAAAAGGAGGATGCTCCGATGAAGACCTATGATTTTGGCTCAAAAATCCAAACTAAGGTCGGAGATGTTATTTTAGTCCCCAATGCCGAGTATTTGGACGATTTCAGTAATAAACGCTTAAGAGTGGTTATAAGTCCAATTCCCAAAGTGGCGGTAGGTTACAGGGAACGTATTATGGTAAGCCCTGCCGATAAGCTTTCAAATATCATAAACATTTCCCTTACAGATCCCATTCAAAAACGGGCCATTGATGTAATTGATGAGCTGATTTTAACTAATAACGCAAATGCGGTAGCGGATAAAAAAGCCATAGCTGACCGTACAACTAAATTTATTAACGATAGAATTACTGAAATATATAGTAGTCTTTCTTCTGTGGATGAATCAGAGGAAACATATAAGGAAAAAAGAGGGATTGCGAACTTAGAATCACAATCAAATGTTAATTTCAGTCAAAGTGCAGCAAGTGAAAATCAATTGCAAGAGGCTAAAATTCAATTGAATATTGCGGGCTCGATGAAAGATTTGATAAGCAATCAAGATAATTATGAAATCATCCCAACAAATGTGGGATTAAATGACCTCGGAATATCAAATGCTGCTCAAAGATATAATGAGTTAGTCGCACAACGAAATCGTCTTTTAGAAAGTTCCAATGAAAAAAATCCGGTTATTGTAAAATTAGATCAGCAATTGGAGTCTTTAAAAAAAGGGATGCAGTCAAGCTTAAATAATGTCACCAATAATTTGGATTTGCAGGTAAACAGTTTAAGTAGACAATTGTCTCAGATCAACTCTAAGATCTATGCTGCCCCTAGTAACGAAAGAGCTTTACGGGACATTTCAAGAAAACAGCAAACTACAGAGTCGTTATATCTCTATCTACTTCAGAAAAGAGAAGAGTCCCAAATAACATATGCCTCTGCTAGTCCTAAAGCTAAAATAGTAGATAGCGCATATGGTTCAAACCGGCCAATTTCCCCTAAACCCCAAATGGTATATTTAGCCTCAATAATTATAGGCTTATTATTACCTTTCTCCATAATATATGTTAAGGATCTGTTAGATGATAAAGTGCACAACAAATTGGATTTGGAAAAGATTACTGGCGATATTCCTGTTATTGTAGAAGTGCCAAAACTGGGCAAAAAGGATAATAGATTGGTCAAAAAAGAGGACAGGTCGGTATTGGCAGAGTCCTTAAGAATATTGAGAACCAACCTAAACTACATTCAAAGATCCCATAAATCTACTCCTAATAATATAATCTTCGTTACCTCCAGTGTGCCAGGAGAAGGAAAAACATTTATTTCTTCGAACTTGGCAGCCATTTATGCGAACACGGGTAAAAAGGTTTTACTTATTGGAGCTGACATAAGAAACCCCAAGTTGTATGATTTTTTTACAACAGACGATATGATTCAGACCGATAAGATGAAGCCAAGAAGGAGTACCAAGGATGGTTTAACGGAATATCTTGTTGACCCCAATATAAAGGTTGAGGATATCACGATACCAGCACAAGTAAATGAAAATTCAATAGATATTATTTTTTCAGGGAAAATACCACCGAATCCGACTGAATTGTTAATGAAGGACAGGATGGGGGAGCTCTTTGAAAAAGCCTCCAAGATGTATGATTACGTTATAGTGGACACAGCGCCATTAATGGTCGTTACCGATACTGTGCTCATAAGTGAATATGCAAGTCAAATCCTGTATGTGGTCAAAGCTGGTGCTACAGAAATGAAGGTACTGGACTTTCCCCTTAAACTAAAGGAAGAAGGAAAACTCAAAGGACTGTCCTTTGTTGTGAACAATGTAAAACAAGCGAACTTGGGTTACGGTGGAAAATATGGTTATGGCTACGGGAAATCTGTTAAAAAATGGTGGAACTTTGTTTGATCAATAAAAGGATTGGATTGTGTTTTCCATAACAGGAAGTAATTGGTTCAGCACTTTTTTGGAAAGTTTGATTTCTTTCAACAGTGAAAGCTGTCTACTGTTGTGTATATCCGTTCCAACAAAATCAATAAGCTTGTCGCTAAGGAGTTTTTCGGCCATTTTTTGAACCCCTATACCATAAGCCTCTTGGCCAAGGGAAAGCAGGTTGAGCTGGAATAATATCCCATTGGATTTCATGGATGGATATTTCCCATACTTCTGGTGGAAATACATATATCGCTCCGGGTGGGCCAAAATTGGAAAATATTGGCGCTTTGCAATTTTTTCGACGGCAATATCAAAGTTAAAGGAAGGTTGCAGGTAGGACATTTCGATCAGCAAATACTGTTTGCTCAAGGGCATCACCTCTTCTTTTTCCAAAATGCTCTCAAAATTATCGTCGATCATGTGTTCTGCAGCACAATCGATATTGTGGCTTGACAACCCCTTGTTGGCCAATTCCCTCGAAAGCTGGCCGTAAGCCTTTTTAATGGTTTCAGGGCTGTTGTCGTAAAAATTGTGCATGATGTGGGGGGTGCAAATAAAATGGGTCATACCAAATTCGGATAGGCCATTGATCAAATCCATGGAATCATCCACCGTCTTTGCCCCATCGTCAATACCTGGAAGTATGTGATTGTGAATATCCACCAACCCGTGCAAATGGTCTGCCAAAAATTCTTTCTTCTGAAAAAAACTGAACATGATAAAAATTTGGACTGCTAAGATAATGGATATGTAGACTTAATGTCAAAATAGGGGAGAGCGACTGCCATAAAAACAAAAACCGACCTTTTTAAAGGTCGGCCTGATAGATTCGCTACTATTTTTATCTAACTAAACTCAAGTACTAAGATAGGCCTTGTTCCGATGCCCAGGGGTTAACAAAAGATCAAAAAGGTTAATGAAAGATTAATAGGGTTAACCATTGGGTAATTAGCTGGTTATTTTTTGTTTATTTAGCAATATGCTGACCAAGAGAAACCTGTATGTACTTGTTTTTGTGATTGCCGTAATTGGCCTTTTGGTGGTGCAGTACCAATATTTGCGCGTGGGACTCGGCTTGGCACGGGCCCAATTTTCAGATAAAATAGATAAGGCAAGACAGAACATTACCAGTGAATTGGCCGAGGTAAACTCCCTGACCTACACCCTTGGCAATGCCATACGAAAAGATACCTCCGAGCTAAGGATAGGGCTGGACAGCCTTGAAAAGGCATCCCAATACTATTTAAACGATTATATATCGTATCAGTTGAACGTTTCCGGAATTGATGCGCCTTTTTCCTATACCCTGTACTCCCGGGATTCCATAACCTATTTAAGTTCTGTAAGGTCGCACCTTAAGGCCGAGGACAAATTGACCTACCCTATTGAAATTGAGGGGTATTTGCCGGAACTTTTAAAAAAGGAGGTGATCCTGGAAATCGGTTTTGAGGATTTGAACAAGTATTTCTTGGGACAAATACGTGGGTTGATCATTCCAGGGCTATTGTTTCTTTTCATGATCGTCATCGTCGTTGTATGGGTGCTCCGATCATTTTATTTGCAGCGAAGCATCAATACAACTACCAACGATTTCATCAATAACCTGACACATGAACTAAAAACCCCGGTTTTTTCCATAGGATTGGCCACCAAGATTTTGGAAAAAGATGTTCCGGACAATAAAAAAGCCGTGGTGCAGCTCATTCGCGCCGAGTCGGATAGATTGAAAAAGCATATCGAAAAGGTGTTGGAGCTGGCCAGTATGGAATCGGGAAAAAAACTGTTGCGGTTCCAAACATTCGATTTTAGACCGGATTTAAAGCGAATTTGCGAAGGTTTTGCCTTACTTGCGCAACATGAGGCCATTGCATTCGAGTACGAACTGGGGGAGGGCCCATATAACATTCGGGCCGAAAAGTTTCATTTGGAAAACGTAATCGGTAATTTGTTGGAGAACGCACGGAAGTATTCGGACGACCCCAAGGTAACACTTACTGCCCAAACCCAAAAAGGATGGCTGCTCGTTCATATTTCGGACAACGGCCAGGGTATTGCCAAGGAGGACATCAAAAAAATTTTCAGTAAATATTATAGGGTGAAGAACGGGGATGTGCACAAGGTAAAAGGCTATGGTCTGGGATTGTATTATGTGCAAAAGATCATTAAAATGCACCGTGGCCAAATTTCGGTGAAAAGTGAATTGGGAGAAGGAACTACTTTTATGTTATCCCTTAAATTGACCAAAAATGGATAAAATGTACAAATTGATTTTGGTAGAAGACGATAATTCCCTAGGGTATTTGCTCTCGGAATATCTGGGAATGAAAGGTTTTTCGGTAACTTGGGCCAAGGATGCTTCGGAGGCCATAACCAAAACAAAAAGTAATGTGTTCGACCTGGCCATTTTGGATGTGATGCTTCCCGATATGGACGGATTTGAACTTTCCCAGAAAATAAAGGCGATCAATGCAGAGCTACCATTTATCTTTTTAACGGCCCGTTCGCTCAAAATAGATGTTTTAAAAGGGTTTTCCTTAGGCGCGGTCGACTATTTAAAGAAGCCGATCGATGAGGAGGAGCTGGTGGTCCGGATCAATGCCCTGTTGTCCAGGTTGGTCAGTGATGCGGCGCATGAAGACCAGGTGTCGCAATACGAAATCGGAGACTATGTCCTCAATATGGACAATTTTGAACTCAACTATAAGGGAAAACCGATAAAATTAACGGGCAAGGAGTTTGATCTATTGGCCTTGCTGGCCAAAAACAAAAACCAATTGTGCACCCACAAGGAAATATTGACCACGGTTTGGGACAAAAACGACTATTTCAACAAAAAAAGCCTTAATGTTTTTATATCACATTTACGAAAACATCTTGGCCAAGATCCCAAACTGAGTATAGTAAATGTGAGCCGTCGCGGGTTTATGCTTCGGGTAGAGGAGACTTAAACCAAATATTCTGGCTTGGTTTTTGATGCCCTTTTGAGAGAATCTGGTTACCGTTTGTTTATATGTTTAATTTTTTTAAAAATAGTTCCCCCAAGCCATCTTTGCACCAATTGGACCATCTTTATGGCCAAACCATATGTAAATGTCCGTTAAAAGAGCAAATATCCTATTGTCAAAGACTCATCGAAAGTTCCAAGTTTCATTTGGAGCAATCCTGTCCCAAAAAGGATTCCGATTATTATAAGGACCTAATCGAAGCTGCGGATAAAGAACTTCAACGATTGAACTCCCAAAGAAAATCCTGATGGATTTGAGGTGAAACGCTGCAAAAAGCAGTAAATTTAGGATTGTAAAAAAAACAGCAATGAAAAAATCAATCCTTGTTATAGCCCTACTTTCAATTTGTATCAACGCCTTTGCCACAGAAACCAAACTTATGGTCCGGGCAAAGGCAAAGGACGCCAAGTTCGTGGGAAGTTCCATAGGTGGGGCACATGTTATTGTTCGCAATACCCTGAACGGTGAAATTTTAGCGGAGGGAAACACGGTCGGTGCTACGGGGAACACAACTCTTATCATGAAAAGTCCCCATGAGCGCTACACGCAACTTAGCGATGATAAAACTGCTGGTTTTTTGGCCATTGTGGATATTGACGAACCTACTTTGGTTCGCGTGGAGGTGCTCTCTCCGGTCAATAAAAAAAATGCACAGATACAGGCCAGTACCGAACTTTGGCTGATACCCGGAAAGGATATTTTAGGGGATGGCGTGGTATTGGAAATCCCGGGTTTTGTAATCGATATATTGGAACCCAACACGCATCAATATATTTCTTTGGAATCGATTCCCGCATCCGGTATAAAGATTACGGCCAACATTGTGATGATGTGCGGCTGCCCGATTGAGAAGGATGGTATTTGGGATTCCAATCTTATGGAGGTAAGGGCCTTGGTGCAAAAAGATGGAGTATCTTTTGGCGAAACGGTATTGAACAATCCAAGCCAAAACACCTTTGAAGGAACCCTAGAAGTCACGGAGGCGGGATATTACCAAATTACGGTGTATGCCTATAATGCCAAAACTGGAAATACGGGGGTTGATACGATAAATTTTGTGGTACGGGGATAAAGCCCACCTCATACAGGTTCCAAAACCGACTTTCATTGATTGGCTTGTGTAAAATTGGTACCTTATGCCTTCCAACCAGTCCATTATGAAAAAGAACATTGTGTTCTCCATTTGTTTATTGATACTCAACGGAGCCTGCGATACTGCCCCAAAGGTTGACTTATTGGAGGAAGGTATTCCCTTAAAAATGGCAGCATATAGAAAAGAGCAGGTGTCCGATGTGGTATATAACCTATCTTTCGATATCCCATCCGAAAAACAGGAACCCATTCCTTCCAGATTAAAGTTGGATTTGGAAATCAACGACCTTTCCCACCCCCTATACCTCGATTTCAATGCAGCCGGTTCCTTGCTAAAAAGCATCAGTGTCAATGGAGAAGCGCAGGAAATCAACCATCAAAAAGAGCACATCATTGTTTCTAGGAACCTTAAGAAGGGCCCAAATACCATCGAAATTGCTTTTAATGCAGGCGAATTGTCCCTAAACCGCAACGAGGACTTTCTCTACACGCTTCTTGTTCCTGACCGGGCCAGTACCTTGTTCCCCTGTTTTGACCAGCCCAATATCAAAGCACGTTATATTTTAGATGTTACTGCTCCAAACGGATGGAAAGTATTATGCGGCGCACCTTTGGTGAAAAGTACCAAGAAAGGAGACAAAGTCCACTATAATTTTGATGAGAGCGATTCCATGAGCACTTACCTGTTCTCCATGGTCGCCGGAAAGTTCGAGTCCGTTACAGAGAACCCAGGGGTATTTGATATGACACTTTTATACCGGGAAACAGACTCGGTTAAGATAGAGCATAGCATTCCGACCATTTTTGATCTGCATCAACGATCCATAGATTTTTTAAAGGATTATACACGGTATGAGTTCCCGTTTCAAAAGTTGGATTATGTGGCCATTCCTGGGTTCCAGTATGGCGGAATGGAACATGTGGGGGCCATTCAATACCGGCAATCCTCCATTTTTTTGGATGAGAGCGCCACGGAGCGCCGCAGAATGGGAAGTGCCAAATTGATAGCCCATGAAACTTCCCACATGTGGTTTGGGGACATGGTGACCATGGACTGGTTCAACGATGTTTGGATGAAGGAAGTGTTTGCCAATTTTATGGCCGATAAAATCATAAACCCCACTTTTCCCGATATCAACCATAAGCTGCAATTCTTGATTTCCCATTACAGGAGCGCCTACGGGGAAGATAGGACCCGTGGCACCAATCCCATACGTCAACAACTGGACAACTTAAAGAATGCCGGTAGCCTGTATGGGGGAATCATTTATAACAAGGCCCCCATTATGATGCGCCAATTGGAAGCGGCCATAGGGGAGAAGGCCTTTCGCGATGGCATACGGGAATATATTTCAACCTATGCCTACAAGAATGCCACTTGGAATGATTTGGTGGAAATTTTGGACGAGCGTACCCCCAAGGATTTGAAACAGTGGAGCGAGGTATGGGTAAACCGATCCGGCAGGCCTGTTTTAACGGAAGAAATCAATTATGAAGAAGGAAAAATAAAAAGCTTTACCATTTCCCAACATGCGGAGGATGGGAGCGATAAGCTATGGCCACAGTCTTTTGAGGTAACCTTGGTGTACCCGGAAGCCGCCCGTATTGTCCCGGTTACGATTTCAGGAAGTAGTGTGGATGTAAAGTTGGCCATAGGATTGCCAAAACCCCAGGCCATTATCTATAATTCCAATGCTTTTGGATATGGCGTTTTTCCTTTGGATGCTTCGGATTTGACCATCATCCCGCAATTGAAGGACGAAGTAGCTCGCGCTTATGCCTATGTAAACACATACGAGAACGCATTGTCCGGGAACATATCACCTCTTAAAACCTTTGATTTATACATGGAAGGTGTTCTCAATGAAAGCAACGAGTTTGTACACGGAATGGTATGTGGGCAGGCGAGCGCTATATTTTGGGGTTACTTGGACTGGGAGCAGCGAGCCAAAAAACAACCTTTGGTGGAGGAACGGCTCTGGAAGGAACTTCTTGATGATGGATACAGGCCCAATATTAAAAAGAACCTATTTGGACTTTGGAAGGGATTGGCCTATTCGGACAATGCCAAAGAGCGGCTTTACCAAATTTGGAACAAAAACCTTGAGATCCCCGATTTAAAGCTAAATCAAGATGATTATACCGACATGGCCATGTCCCTTGCGCTTTACGAGCATGATAAAACACCGACCATATTGGAAAAGGCCAAAGCGCAGTTGAAAAATCCGGATAAAGTAAAACGTTTTGAGTTTTTATTGCCAGCCCTTTCATCGGAGGTTGCCGTTCGGGATGCCTTTTTTGAGTCGCTGAAAGAAGCCCAAAACCGTGAAAAGGAATCTTGGGTGGGCACGGCATGTGGTTTTATACATCATCCACTCCGTCAAAAAACAGCGATCAAGCATTTGCCCTTGGCTTTGGAACTGCTCGAAGAAATACAAAAAACAGGGGATATTTTCTTTCCCAAACGATGGCTTACATCCACGGTGGGGCAATACCAATCCGATAAGGCCTATGGGATGGTCGAAACCTATTTATCGCAGCATCCTGATATGGAGCCATCATTGAAGGGCAAGCTTTTGCAGGCTTCGGATGATTTGTATCGTTTTGTAAATCAGGAGTAAAGACAATTTTTCTTCGTATTATGTGACTTTAGTCACAAGTAAATCACTCTAAATAATTGTTTTTCAATGTTTTGATGATCAGGGTCATTGTGTTCTTGTAGCACAGACCATACTTTGGTTCCAATAAATTTTATAAATACGAGTACCATGAAAAAGATTTTAATGTTGGTGTTCGTTGTTCTTGGAACAATGACGCTGATGGCACAGGACAGGGATAGGGACAGAGTCCAAGACCCCGATCAAGATCGAGACCGTTTAATGTTGGTCGATGGCGATGTACTTCAAATTAGAGATCGTGACCAGATCCGTTTGCAAGACCCCATTACATTGAACGATGGAACGGTGGTTAATCCCAATGGGACCTAT
This sequence comes from Flagellimonas halotolerans, assembly GCF_035818535.1. Classification (NCBI taxonomy): domain Bacteria; kingdom Pseudomonadati; phylum Bacteroidota; class Flavobacteriia; order Flavobacteriales; family Flavobacteriaceae; genus Flagellimonas; species Flagellimonas halotolerans. Next base: position 116,762 of record NZ_JAYKYV010000009.1, read on the forward strand.
TTTACCCGAGACCGAGAAAGACTTAGGTTAAATGATGGTGAATGTTTGGATAGTGATGGGATTAAATATCGCAATGAGTACCAGTATCGTTACAAAGTGATGCAAGCTGATAAAGGACTTACCGATGCACAGATCCAGCAACGCAACCAAAACAGGTATCAATTGATGCTCATTGACGGAGATGTATATCAAATCAGGACGCAATCACAAAATAGATTGCAACAGCGGCTTGAACTTGCAGATGGGACTACGGTTGATCCAGACGGTACCTACATGAATCAAAATCGTCAGCAATTGAGGCTTCAAGACGGTGAATGTTTGAATTTGAATGGTGAAAAGTTCACAAACATGTACAAGCATCGTAAAATGATGGCAAACAATAATATGAAGTCCATCAAAAACATGAATTCTAAAAAATCCATGAACAAGGCTGCCCTTAAGAAAAAAAAGGGTGTCATGTGATGGTACTGGATATAGGGTTTGATCAATAGTATATGGTCGGGCCCTTGTTCTTTCTTAATTGATTTATCATGAAACGGTATGTACCCTTAAGTGTGATCTTGTGTTTAGGTACCCTAATGGGTGTATTTGCACAAAGGACCGGCAAGGAAAAGTCCGATAGCGAAGATTCCTATGTTTTGATGGATATAAGTCACATGAACGATGCGGTTTTTATGGGTAGGCGAGATTCCATAGCTGCTCCGTACCTATTGCCTTCCATTGGATATTATGACAAATCGGGACTGTTTGTTGATGCCACTGTATCGTATCTAACAAGTTCCGATAAGCAACGCGTGGACCTTTTTTATTTGACTGGTGGGTATTTGTTTGATTCCAATAATTGGAGCGGAGGTGTTTCCGGAACGGCTTATTTTTACAATGAAGATAGTTACAATGTACAATCCGAGGTGGTCGCGGACATCACGGGTTTGATCGGTTACGATTTTAAATTGCTGGAACTATCGGTTTATGCCAGTTCCTATTTCAATAAGAATAGCTCACCCGATATGTTTTTAGGCCTTATGGCCGATCATACCTTTAGGGCATTTGACGATCATTTGTTGTTTGCTCCCCGATTTTCGGTTTATGCAGGATCCCAATACTTTTATGAAGAATACTACACTACCAGCCGATTGGGCAATAGAAAAAGCAGTGGTGGACAGGGTAGTGGTCCGGGGGGTTCTGTTGGCCCGGGAACCGAAGTTACGATCGTGCAAATTGCAGAGGCATCTGAATTCAATGTACTCAATATGGAGCTAGGCTTTCCTTTCCAATATCATTTCGACCAATTTATTTTGTCGTTAACACCTACTTGGGCATTTCCCCAGACCCCTGCAACCCTTACCACGGATACAGAAACCTTTAAAGAAGATTTGGGGAATGTGTTCTACTGGTCCGTAGGTTTAAGCTACTGGTTCGATACAACCAAGAAGAAATAAGGTTTCTATGTTCTATTGGGGCAAATAGTCCATAGGTTTTGGCCGCTGTGGTTATCCTGTCCAAGTGCCCCACAAAAGATTCATCCTTCGTTAAAAAAAGAACATGTACAAAACCATTGGTATGTGTAAAAACTTCTTGGTGATGTTCGGAGTAAAACCCAACAAATCCCCCCTTTGGCATTTTCAAATGAAAACTTTCGTGATTTCACTCCCTCTCGATAACCTTCCACATCGGGCAAACAAAGGGTAACAATATGGGAAAGAATAAGACATACGATGCCATCGTTAAAGGGAAAGCTTTTGCAGGCTTCGGATGATCTGTATCGTTTTGTCGGGATGGAATGAGCCGATCTTAATGGATTTGATGGACGTATATTTTAGGTTTCAGTACTCCACACACTCTTTTACAACACTAAGAACAATCCGCACAGGTACCCGTTAAAACACAGTTGACACTTTCAACCTTATAGCCCATAGGCAACGAAAAATCCACTTTTTCCTTTAAACAGGCGATAGTTTGGCAACTGGTACAACGAAAGTGGAAGTGGCTATCCGGCAAGGACTTCCCATCACAGTCCATGCAGATTGCAAAATACTGTTTACCATCCTCCGCTACAATATTATGGACCAGACCATCCTCACAAAACCGGTTTAAGATTCTGTATATGGTCGCCCTATTGATATCCATATCGATCTTGTCCTCAATGGCATCATGGCTCATGGCTTTGCCACTCTGGGACAATAAATCCAAGATTGCCTGTTTTGTTGGTGTGTTTCTTCTTTTCATAAATTATTAATGCGACATTGTTGCAATAATATAAAATATTCATAAGTTTGACAAAAATTTCGGGCTTACAAATCACATTATGGAAAAAAGCAAGATATACGATGTTATTATTATAGGAGGGAGTTATGCTGGGCTTTCGGCAGCTATGGCCCTCGGGAGGTCGTTAAACCAAACCTTGGTTATTGATGGGGGCGAGCCATGTAATAGGCAAACTCCACATTCCCAAAATTTTTTGACTCAAGACGGCAAACCTCCCAAGGAGATTGCCGACCTCGCAACAAGGCAGGTTAAGGACTATGAAAGTGTTACGTTTTTTAAAGGCTTTGCATTAAATGCAAGTACATCTAAAAGTGGTTTTCTTGTCCGTACCGATACTGGGGATGTTTTTGAGGGGAAAAAAATGATTATGGCCACGGGCATCAAGGATTTGCTGCCAGAGATTCCGGGGTTTCAAGAGTGCTGGGGGATTTCCGTGATACATTGTCCCTATTGCCATGGGTATGAATACCGCGGTAAAAAAACAGGGATATGGGCACCTGCAGAAAAAGCATTTCATTTGGCTCCGTTGTTGCTCAACCTTACCGATGATCTTACTATTATAGGCCAAAAAGTGTCAAACTTTACCGAAGAAGAGTTAAAAACACTTCAAAAGCATGGTGTCAAAATGGTACATCATAATGTTATGGCAATGGAACATAAAAATGGATACCTCCATAAAGTGGTCCTTGATAATGGGGACAAAATTTCCTTTTCGGCCGTTTATGCGGGTGTCCCATTTGAACAAAGTTCGGATATTCCCAATTCGCTGGGCTGTGAACTTACGGAACAAGGTTTTATTAAAACGGATCATTTCCAGAAGACCACTGTGTCTGGAGTGTTTGCTTGTGGGGATAACAGTATTTCCATGCGGTCGGTTGCCCAAGCTGTGGCATCGGGCAACTTGGCAGGCGCCATGGCCAATATGGAACTCTCGAAAGAATCATTTTAAAACAATCTTCATGAAGATAAAAAACCAAACTTTTGACATAATTGCACTTACAAGCTCGTTTATTTGTGCCATTCACTGCGCGGCTGTGCCCATTCTGCTATCATTCCCATCCTTGTCCAGCCTACATTTTTTACATAATCCACTTATAGAATGGTCGTTTATCGGACTTGGTGTTGTCTTTGTATTTGTTTCCCTTTGGCCGAGCTATAAAAAAGTACATCGTAAATCAGGGCCTTTGCTCATTGCCGCCCTTGGTTTTGGTACAATAGCACTGGGCAGGTTGGATTTCAGCGGAACTTGGGAAGTCGTACATACGGTGTTTGGGGCCATCATGGTTGCTGTGGCCCATTTTATAAACTGGAAGTTGTTGCGTTTTAGGGGAGGGCATAAACATTAAAGTGCCGGGGGACAAACTTGATCATAATTTTAGCATCGACCTAACTGTTTTTGGACCAGGAGAATGTCCAAAATGTAAGAAACACCACCTCTTGGTATTTTCTATGTGCACAGTTTAGGGGAAAGCCCCTTTAATTAAAAACATGCAAGCGATAGCTGGTGGCTTGGGGGTTAACCCACCGCCGGTTCCATTAAACGCAATTGTTTTTTATAGGCATTAAAGTAAGCCTCAACGCCTATGGGGAGAGTCGAATTTTGCGGTATGTGTCCAAAGCTCATGCCATAAACGGCGGGAATGCCCAATGGGGAAATCCTGTCCATGATCACTTCCCTTAACGTAAAGTTTTCGGTAGTACGTTTACGGTCGCACCCTTTGCAAACACCAAAAATGATTCCCTTGGCCTTGGTAAAGCTTTCAACATCGCTAAGTTGGGTAAGCATACGGTCAATGCGGTACGGGGCTTCCTCCACATCTTCCAATAGTACGAGTTTGTCCGTAAAGTCGATTTCATAAGGAGTGCCTATCATGGCGGCCACCAAGGTTAAACTACCCCCTACAAGTTCTCCTTGACCAATACCGGCGGTAATCGTATATCGGTAGTATTCGCTGTTGCGGTATTGTTTCGGGTCTTTTAATATGGCATTTTTGATGGGCAGTGTTTGCTGTGGTTCCATCAATACTTTTTTGAAGTAAACCTGACTGTACTCATCATCCAGCGTTTTTCCAACTGGTCCGTGAAAACCAATAAGACCGGTTTTTTTATAAATGGTGTTGATCAATGCGGTGATGTCGCTGAAACCAATTAAGGCCTTTGGGTTGTTTTCGATGACCCCATAATCCAATAAGTCAAGAATACGGGTGCATCCATATCCGCCACGGGCACAGAGAATGGCATCAATATCCGGGTTGGCAAACATTTCGTTCACATCCTTTGCACGTTCTTCGTCGGTATCGCTGAAATAACCGTAATTGCCTTTTATACGATCGGTGTGATAGGTCTTGAAACCCATTTTTTGCAGCGTGTCCAAAGCCAGGTAGAGTGCTTCCTGTTCAATGGCAAATCCAGGGGCAACAAGGCCAATGGTATCCCCAAGTTTTAATTTTTTGGGCTTGATCTTGGGCTTGGGATCGGGGAAAGTTTGATGGCCCCAAGTGGTTTGGTGCAAAAGGGTGGCAGCTCCCAGAGCTGTTGCCGATTTTAAAAAACTTCTTCTTTTGGACATTGTTGAATCCCTCCTTGAGGGTTTGACTCCCCGACGTTCTAGGTCGAAATGGATTATTTTTTTTGGTTTGAACACCCCGTAGGCTTGCCCCGAGGTAGTTGATTTATCAATACAAAATATAAAAATGCACAAAATTTAAAAGAACAGCATCAATTAATCACTGTTTCTTTCGTCTCTACCTAATTGTCTTTGGATTTTTCTGATGGCCGATTCGATGGATTTTTCGGGTTCTATGATATTGTATTCGCCCCAAAAATCAGGATCCGAGAAGCCGGAGGCCTCATCACTTAGGATAATGGACTTTCGGATCTGTTGCCGATATCTGGGCCTTTCGGTCTTGCTTACTCTTTCCCAATCGGTGATGGCCATTTCGGCTGTCATGCTGTACTGTGAATTGAACCATTTATCGGCCCAGTCCACTTTAAACTCCATAAATACGCTGCTATAGCCGTAATGCCACTTTCCATCTTTTTCCCGGTAATCAACACGGTAGGAGACCTCTGTGGGCCATACATCCACTTTTGCGGGCTTTCTGCGCACAAAAAGTTGGGCAGCTTTGTTCCTATCTGTAATGTTCAATGAAAAAATGGCACCGGTTAAGATCTTATTCTCGACATCGATGTACAGTTCCCCGCGATATAAGGGCTCCAAAATACCTTCATGCTGATTGAATTTGATGACATAGATCAACCGATCATTGGTCATTGTGGAGCGATCAAAGGTAAATTTGTAGTTGGATAGGGACTCTTCCGAGAATATATATTCCGGGTACTTCATCATATCTACGTACAAGGTGTTGTAAGGCCCCCCCTGAAGCTTTAGTGCCACGGTGTCCAACTTGCTGTAATCGGTGCTTTTTCTAGCCTTGTAAAGTTCAACGGCATCGTCCCGGGTGGAACTGTAAGGTGTTTTGTATACATTGACCACCGCTTCGGCCAAAGAAACGTTCCTTCTTCGTCTTTTTATGGTTTCTCGATAAAAGGCCGTCATTAACGAAGGATCTTCAAAATAATTCTCATCCCTGTTCTTTAGGGTCTCCTTGACCAAGGCCAACGCATCTTTTGGGGCGTTCACATTGATTTCCGAAAGCCTTGTAACGGACACCTCTAGGGATATTTCGTTTTTTTCACGTTCAAGGCTGGCAATGGGAACCTTTTTGGTTTTGTAGCCCAAAAATGAAACCACCACATTTTTGTTGGTGTATTCTTTGGGTACTTTTAAAAGAAAGTTTCCTTCTGTATTGGTAATGGTACTTATGTTGGTGCCTTCTACAGTGAGTGTGGCAAAAACCAAAGATTTATTGCTCGATGCCTCTTTGACCTCCCCACTATATTCATTGAAATCGACCTCTGTGCCGTCTTGTTGAAAAGCAAAGGCCTCTGTTGGGCTTAACAGTGCCATAGCGCATAGTGCCAATGGCAAAAATGCATGGTGTTTTATGTTTAAAATCAATGATGGGATTCTCAGCGGCATATCGGCAATTTTTCTTTGTTATTTTTTATTAAATATACAAAATTTAGGGCACAAATTTTTGTACCATTTTAGTTAAAAAACCGAACAATCCACTTAAAATCAGTTGGTAGGAACTTTAGTCCACCATAAAGAGCGCATTGGCAAAAAACAGTTTGCCGTTTTCCCAAAATCCTCGGAACAAGGGGTTGTCCACCAAATAAATTACATGGCCGCGACCAAAGTTTTCCACCCCGAATATTAAGGATTCGGAAATCTTTTTCTGTGCCTCTATACCTGCAAAACCAGAAAAGGGTTTGGTGTTCTGTTCGAGGTACACCGCATTTCCGTTGTCCAGATATTCATAGGCACTGCTTCCTAGCTTTAAAGAGAAATAGTCGGAACCATAGCCGTAGGCCAACGGATTGGAACTATCCACCTTGGTCTTGAAGATTGCGCCGGTAATCGCTCCCTTGATGCGTTCCCGCTCCCAATCTTTATAGGGTTGGGGTGTGTTTTGGGTGGAATCCTTTTCCACTTTCTTTTTCTTGATCCCAAATCCCTTTTTACCATCAAGGGCATCGATGGACCCGCCCATGGCAATGATTTTTCCGCCTTGTCTTACCCAATTCTTTAGCTTGGATAGTTGGTCTTCGTTAAAATGGTTGTCGTAACGCCCATCCGGCAGAACCAAAATGTTGTACTCGTTCAAGTCCACCCGGTTTGCATAGTCATCATCAATAACGGTAAGAGGGTAATGCAATTGTCGCTCAAAAAAGTGCCAAATTTCCCCGAATCGTAATGTTGAGGTGGGGCCACCGGATAAAACGGCGATCTTTGGCCTGCTTATCATTTGAATGGAAGAGGAACCAAAATCCTTACCTGAATCCACAAAACCTGTACTTGTGGAGGTAATCTCCTTTTTAAATGTAGCAGCAATGGTTTGCAGGGTTTGAATAAAATCTTCCTTGTTTTCGTTGTCCCCTTTGGTGATGATCAACGTACCACGCGCAAAGGATTTGCCTTCGATACTAAAAGGGTGGTCTGCTTTGCGAACCCTTATTCCCTCGTTTAGTAGGGCCGCCAAAAATCGGGCATCCTCCATGCTGTTCCAATCGGTCAGATAGGCATAGCGTCCGTTATTGATACCTGAAGGCACCATAACTTCTTCCGTGTTTTGGGAAGATACTTTGGACGTGGAGGCAATGGCGTCCAATCCATAGGCGTAGGGCAGCGACCAAGCGGTGATATCGTAGGTCAACGAATCCGAAAGTTTGGCATTGGGCTCGAACAATACTTTTACCAAGGTGCCTTTGGGCTGGTCGGTAGATACTACCATACCATTTTTGTTGATGGACAGGCTACCGTTGTTTCCGGTACCGTAGCTATGTCCTTTGTAAGAACCACTGGAAAGATCGCCGTATACAATATTGTGTTTGTCCAAAAGGGATTTAAGGGCATTCAATTTGTCCCTGCCGCCCTTTAGTACATAGCTTTTGTACTTAAAATCCTTATTTTGATGGAACTTCCTGAATTCCTCATTCAATTTCTCCGCATTCTGGGAAGAAACCTCCACGGTGGAGAGCCCAGTGGTAAAGTGATGGGCAATCCGGTCTTTTAAGGTAAGTGTATCGCCGATAGCCGTGATGATTCCAAGCCCGGCCCTGCCACTTCCACCTTGTTCGTAGGTCATTCCAACAGAGCCGTTGTAAATGGGGTAGGTATCACCATAGCTGGGGTACAAAAGGTCAAAAACCTCTTTGGTGAAGTAAAACCAACCGTTGGCATCAAAATATTTGGCGTGATTTCTACCAAGGGTGACCTGAAAATCACGCTGAAAATCGGTGATCACCTCGTGATAGGGTTCTGCCGCAGGTGCAAAATAATAGGGATTGTTCACACCCTGCTCATGGAAATCCACATGGATGTGGGGCAACCATTGGTTGAACATTCTTAACCGTTGTTGGCTCTCTACCTGTGTCAACCACGCCCAGTCACGGTTCAGGTCGAACATATAATGGTTGCTCCGTCCGCTCCACCAGCCTTCGTGGTGTTCCTTGCTGTTCGGGTCCACTTGGTAGGGGGTGTTCTTATATTGATTGTACCAGTTGCTGTATCTGTCGCGCCCATCCGGATTAATACACGGATCCATGATCACCACGGTGTTTTCCAGGTATGCACTCTTTTTGGTCAAAAGTTCATAAATGGTCTTCATGGAAGCCTCTGTGCTCACACTTTCGTTGCCGTGTACATTATAGCTCAGCCAAACAATGGCTTTGGATGCATTTCCTCCCCCTTCTTCGGTATTCTTTAAATGTTCCTGTCTGATGGTTTCCAGATTGGCCAAGTTTTCTGCGGAGGATACATAGGCCAAGATCAAAGGCCTACGCTCGTAAGTCTGGCCGTAAACGGTAAGCTGCACCCTGTCCGGGGCGGATTCAGCCAAATACTCGTAATAATCCACCACTTCGTGATGACGGGTAAACTGTGTTCCGAGTTCGTACCCCAAAAATTCTGAAGGGGATTTTAGTTGTTGTGCCGATACGGAAATTGATACGAAAAGAATGAGGAAAAATAAAAATCTGGTCATGCTTGGGTTAATTGGTTCTACCAAATCTACTAATAAATTGAGGCAGAATCCTAATTTTATTGGACCCGACCCGCTAAAACTGCATAAAATTCAATTAACGTATTTTTGGGATGAGAAAAAAAGAAGAGACTTATCTTTGAACACCTCATTGCAATTTTTAATGGAAGTAGAATGTATACCCTTTAAGGAGACCGGTTATTTTTCCCAATTAATTTGTGACTATCTCGATCAGAAAAAAGAATTATCCCCTTTTTTTAATAGATATCCTTTGCCCGAAAATTTTGGTGATCAAATCAAAGAAAAGGCCATGAACTATCCCAAAGCGCATCGAAAAGTCTTGGTCAATGCTTTAAAGGAGCAATACCATGGCGTTGAGGTTTCCAAGGCAACGCAAAAAAATAGGGATGCCTTGTCCGAAGAGACCACATTTACGGTGGTAACCGGACATCAGTTAAATTTATTTACGGGGCCCCTGTACTTCCTTTATAAGATTGTATCCACTATCAATTTGACCAAACAGCTCAACAAAGAGCATCCAAAAAACCACTTTGTGCCGGTATATTGGATGGCCACGGAGGACCATGATTTTGATGAGATCAATTATTTTAACCTGCACGGAAAAAAGGTGCTTTGGAACAAAAAGGCATCTGGAGCGGTAGGTCGATTATCTACGGAAGGTCTGGAAGAGGTGTTCGAGATATTTTCCGCGGAACTTGGAAATTTAGGACTTACCGAAAAGCTGAAAGACCTGTTTAAAAAAGCATATTTAGAGCATTCAACCCTTACCGAAGCCACCCGGTATCTTGCCAATGCACTGTTTGGTGACCAAGGTTTGGTGATTGTGGACGGCGATGATAAAGGTTTGAAGGAATTACTCGTTCCCTATGCCAAAAAGGATATACTGGAGCACACACCCCATAAAAAAATATTGGAAACAATCGATGCATTGGGGAAAGCTTCTCCGGACTATACCATTCAGGTAAACCCAAGGGAGATCAACTATTTTTATTTAAAGGATGGTCTGCGAGAACGGATTATCCTAAAAAAAGGGAAATACCATGTGATCAATACCCATATCGATTTTACCGAGGAAGAACTTTTAAAGGAACTTGACGGGCATCCCGAACGGTTTTCGCCCAATGTAGTGGCGCGACCTCTGTACCAAGAAGTGATTTTGCCCAACCTATGCTATATTGGCGGGGGAGGGGAATTGGCCTATTGGTTGGAGCTTAAATCCTATTTTGATGGGGTTGGGGTTACATTTCCTATGTTGATGCTTCGAAATTCAGCTTTGCTGATAACGGAAAAGCAATCGGAAAAAGTGGAACGGATGGGCTTGAAGGTTTCCCATTTATTTATGAAGCAACATTCGCTGATCAATAAAAAGATACGCGATATCTCCAATATCGATATTGATTTTTCGCCACAGAAACAGTTGTTGGAAGAGCAGTTCCAGCACCTGTACGAACTGGCCGAACAAACCGATAAAAGCTTTTTGGGAGCTGTAAAGGCACAGGAGGTAAAGCAGAAAAAAGGCTTGGACAACTTGGAAAAAAGATTGTTGCGAGCCCAAAAAAGAAAATTAAAGGACCATGTGGTTCGGTTGACCGATCTTCAAAATGGGTTGTTCCCCAACCGATCGCTTCAGGAAAGACAGCTCAACTTTTCGGAAATATACATGGAAATGGGAGAGGATTTGATTCCTCTGCTGTTGGAGACATTGGACCCCTTTTCCAAAGGCTTTACAATTTTAAGGCACAATTGATTGCTGCCTGATGCCATTCAATACATTGATATTTTTCAAAAAAGCTTGCAACCAAAGTAGGGTATTCATGCTCTGGGTTGTTCCATAGGTGTAAATAGCTATGAAAATTTAAATTTTGGGTTGGTTGACTCATATGTTTAGGTTGGTTTTGATTTTATTTTTATTGAAAAGCCCTGGAGTGGTTCCCAGGGCTTTTTGTTTTTTATGACTGACCCGTCCTGAAATAAGTTGACAACAATTCGACTTATTTATGGAATCATCAACGAACAAAACAGTTAAGCGGACCCAAAAGGATTACAACTTAGGCTTTAAATTGGCAGTAGTATCCCAGGTAGAAAAAGGGGAAATGACCTATAAGCAAGCTCAAAGGGCGTACGGGATCCAAGGAAGAAGTACGGTATTGGTTTGGTTAAGAAAACATGGTACCTTGGACTGGAGCCAACCAAGACGGATAATCATGCCTAGATCAAAAGAGACCCCAGCCCAGAAAATCAAGAGATTGGAGAGGGAGCTTTCTGATGAGAAGCTTAAAAACAAAGTACTCAACACGATGATTGATATCTCAGATCAGCAACATGGTACTTCCATCAGAAA
>NZ_JAYKYV010000010.1:0-108743 GCF_035818535.1 Flagellimonas halotolerans
TCTGCCATAAAGTTCAATTGATCGATGGGATCGTCCCCGGCCGATTCCTTGAACATGCCCAAATGCGGTGCATATTTAAGATTGAACTGGGGCGGTACATTGGTCAAATTGTCATCCCCTTTTTTATTATGGGAATACACCCCTGTCATCCCCAGACCCAAGGCTCCCGAGAGTAATACATTGTCCTTTACAAAATTTCTACGGTTCATTCAATAATTGTTTCACGGAATTATTTGGGTTAAGACCTGATTTGCCCAAGCAATCAATACTTTAATTCGCAATTTAATAAAAATATAAAAGAAACAACGAAAGATAGAAAAAATATAAAACTTGTATATTGTTTTGTTTAACTTTAGAATTCATTCGTGGAATATATAATATATGTTTAACCGATCCAAATACGTTTGCCACTCTGGTCGGAACGGAAAGTACAGATTATTTTGGTTCTTACAGTTTGTCCCAACCCATCCAGTGAGGCCTATGCGTGCTTGCCCACATTTGAAAAGGGGCAGGCCGACCGTATCGATGTCATGAAGGAATTTCCTCGGGAAAGGGAACTCGCTGGCAATGGTAGGACGAAAATTGGATTCCCCTGATTTTATGATCATTAATGGGCCGTCCAAATTGCAAAAGGAGTGCTAAACACAATCAAATTCCAAGATGATACCCTTGCTATTTTAAGGTATAAAAATAGAGCTGCCGAACGAAGCTTTATATCTATAAAATAATATCATTTTGTATCAAAACCCACCACTGTTTTTTCAATATTTTTGATGCCCTTTATCTCCAACGTGTGCAAATAGGCACTTTTTTCTTCCTTAATTTTTGATACGGATAGCTCCACCTCATTCGAACTGAAGGCCAGTTTTCTTTTGGACTCGATTTTAACGGTCAACCGATCATCTGCCAATTGACCTTTTAACTTGTTGGTTTCAAGAAAGTCGAGTACAATTTTATTTTCAATGATCTGGAAATTTGTGCATACGTGGTGTATGAGCTGTGTCCTAAATGATGCGGAATTTTTGGCTAAAAGTGTTTCAGGTTTGTCATCATAGGGTTTTAAAAATTTCACCCAGGCATCTACAATCTCTATATTGCGGTTCGGGTCTTCGTGCAACAGGTTTGGCCAATGCAATCCACAGGTTGGCCCAGTGAGTGTTCCAGTCGGTTTCTTGCCAAAGTCATCCCAACCGAGCAGGTCCTTCCCCCGGTCAACCGTAATTACACCGGCGTCTATACCGAACAACCCAAATTGGACACCTTCGGCATTATACATATTCGAAAAGGGCGTGTTGATATAATTGACCCCACGTTTTTTCAATACTCCGGCCATACTGATTTGATGATCACCGGTCAAACCAAAACCATGTAAAAAGGCGGTTGGCACAAAGGATGTTGGAAAAGGGCCCAGATGATTTTGATCCAATATTTTTTCAAAACAGTCAAGGTGAAGTTCAACCTGGTCGAGCGGGCGCATCGTTCCTGAACTATCGGCCCATTCTGCCCTAGTCATATTTTCATCTTTCCAATACTCGTGTCCAACACCATGCAGTGTAAGTTCATAATGATCTTTATTTTTTGTGATGATGTCCGAAGCCTCATCCAACCATGGACCCACCCATTTTTTGTTGTCCCATTTCTCCCGCATCCAAGTAATGGTAGGTACATCTTTCAAAATATTCTCCCTGTCCCATTCACAAAGAATAGTGGCAGCTTGTGGTCGTACTCCCAATTTTTTTCCCAAGTCCACGATGGCCTGATAATCTGCTGGAACATGGTTTCTGTTTATTCCTGTCCGGTACGGCTGCTGAACAGTATGGCCATCTTCGCCGGACCACCAGCCAACATCATCGATAACTATTTGAATTGGCATGGGTATGGACATGCCCAATGCATGATTACGAACAGAGGGTCTGCAAGCCAATGCCGCCAAATTGGAAGTAGCTAGTCCGGCACCGATCAGTGCTGATTTTACCGTGAATTCACGTCTGGTTAAATTTTTCATCAAAACTTTTTTTAATTTCTGATTATCAATTTTAAAATCATTTTCTAAATGTTGAGCCAATAGGTAAATTTAAAAACCAATGCACGGTTCTTACTGGCAAAATTTACCGGGAAATAGTTCTCCGTATAAACTATAAAGAAATCTGAAGCCGGTTTATAGCGCCATTGAATCCTTGCGTTCAAATTCATATTGTCGATCAAATCATTGTATTGGAAAAAGCCCGTGAAGAATATTTTGTCCGTAAAAGTCACATCTAACTTTGGACCCAAAAGAAATAATGCTTCATCTCCATAATCCCCGGGCAATTTTACGTTGTTGTGGTCGAAGCGCATAGAAATGGTCGCATAAGGCTGAAAGCGCATATTGAACTCTCCGCCCATATTAAGGTTGGAGCCATTGTAGAACCCTCCATAAGCAGCGTTCAATAAAAAGTTGAATTTTCTTGTTGTGTTGCTCTGATATGATGCAGAAACAGTGTTCCAACGATATGTTTCACCTTTCAAAAATTTTCTGTTATCATTATTGTTGATAGGGCTAAAATCAATCGTTAATCGCTGAAAGGTATTGCTATATTCGATCAATAGGTTCGAGGAGTTTTTAAAATCGAGACCGAAGCCAATGGTATGTTCTCGATCTGCCAAGGTTCCATCGGGCAATAAAATACTGCTAGTTCCTATCCGTGGCCCAGTTGATAAAATACGGGTGCTATTTGGGTATGCTTTATAGCCTATTTCGGAATAATAACCAATTTGCCCCGGGTACACTGTACTTCCAGGAACAAACCCGACTTCCGCATTAAAGTTCTCATTAACCAAGAACCCTCCCAAATTTGCATTCAAATTACGGTCTGCGTACTCAAAAAAAGCGGAACCTGACATGGTTTTGGCTTTGTTTTGAGCATCGAAAGATTGAGCCCAAAACGAGCTATGGTACCATTTGTTGTCCTTGCTGCGGAGAACAAGATCGGCATCGATCACCCTGTTGTATGTGTTCGGTCTTCGAATGCCCTCTCTATCTATCTTGCGAAAGATGCTTGGGTGAAAATATTTAAGGGAATCACCTTCTTGAACTCCCAAGCTTTGTTTGTTGACAAAAGTCATGGAAATACTGGATTGCTCCCAGAACATTCTTTGAACCGTGGCGACAGTATAATTTTGGGCGGGCAGCCCCAATTCCAACATTTTTTTGGTATGCATGTTCATGACACCCAATCTCCACTTTTCATTTAACGTACCGCTGAGTCTGGCTCCGTATAAAATGGGTACTATTTGGGTAATGCCGGCAGTATCTTGCACAATCCCGATCCGCCTTGAGAAAAATGGTCTGGCAGATTCAAAACCTGCATTTGCAAAAAGATCGGTGTTTTCCAGGAAAAACTGCCTTCGTTCGGGAAACTGGAATTCGAATCTTGATAGATTAAGGATCTGTTCATCGACTTCAATTTGGGAAAAATCGGGATTTATGGTAAGGTCCAAATTCATGGAAGGGGTTATGCCCACTCTAGCATCGAATCCTGTCTGTAGTCTAGTGGAAGAGGCCATGGGTTCCTGCTCCCTATCTTGGAATGCGCCACCTGATAGAAATGGAATTATGGAAATATTTGACTTGGCTTTTGGAATCGGGTCTTCCCAAACAAGTTGTCCGGCATAGGCAAAAGTGCCTGTATAGAATTGTCGGGGTGTTTTCACCCAAGCCGATTTAATGTTCCGTTTTTTGTCCAGTCTATCAAAAGTAACATTCCATTCTTTTACATCGCTTTTGTATTTAAAGCTTTTGAACGGGATGGCCAACTCTGCGATCCACCTGTCTTTGTACCGCACTACTTTCGAATACCACTTATTATCCCAATAGATATTGAACGCATTTTCTCCTACACCTCCACTGGACAAAGTGCCGTCCCGTTTTGCTCCCGCAGCGGTAACATTAAAGAAATATCCGTTCAAACGATCGTTGTACGGACCAAAAATAAATGAAACGTTGTCATTTAAAGAATAATTGAAGTCTCTCCGTAGTGTGCTGACAACATCCGGCGTTTCATCTTCATAGCAAACAAACGAAACATAAATAAATTCATCATCGAATGTTACTCGGGCTTCGGTTTGAAATGGTGCAGGTAGGCTGTCCACAGGAAAGTTCTGATACCAATTATTGGCTACATCGGCTTGCTCCCAAGCTTTTTCATCAAGAACCCCATCCAACACAATTTCCCCAGGAGATTTTTTGATCTTCAATCTTGTTCCAGGAAGGTTCTGTCCATGCCCCATTGAGAACAGTAGCATCAGGATTAAAAGAAGAAGACATTTCATGGATTTGGTGTTCAATAATTTATAGGCCATACATTCGAAATCCGTTTCAACATTTCAAAGAATTTGAATGGAACCACATACATAATCTAAACTCTGGGCCAATTGCTATTTTGAAAAACTGGACAAAACCATAGTAAACTTACAAAACAATTTAATAAAAAAAAGGTTACGAAAGATATAGATTATCTATTAACTTTCATTTAATTTGTATTGTTAATTTTTAAATAGCTCTTTAATCTTAACTATTATGGTGCTGACTGTGTGCCCGAACCCATCAATCGATACCTATGCATGGCTTGAAACCTTTGCACTGGGGCAAACGAACCGTATTGGTCAGGTTAAGGAATATCCTGGAGGAAAGGGGATACATGTCGCAATGGCTTTAAAGGAACTGGATTGCCCGGTTTCCCTTATGGGAAATTGGGCAGGTCCCAATGGGGATTGGATAAAAAACAGTCCGAAGCTGCGAGGGATCGAAATTGTGGGCCCACAACTTTCGGGGAATACCAGAAAGTGCTTTACGTTTCGATCGGATATTGATAAAAAAATTGATAACACCGAACTACTGGAACCAGGTCCATATATGACCGCCCAAGATTGGGAGTTGTTTTTGTCCCAGTTCAACGTAGCTTTGAATCACTGTGATTTGGTCTGTTTGTCAGGGTCATGGCCCAAGGGTGCACCAGAGGATGCCTACCACCAACTATTGCAATTATGTGAAAAAGCGGGCAAGAAGGCTATTTTGGACTGCTCGGGAAGTCAATTGAATAATGCCTTAAAGGGAAAGTTTTTTGGACTACATATAAACGAGGACGAAGCAAAAGCCATTTTTGGCACCATCGATCATTCGGAGATAAACAAGATTTTGAAAAATAGGGTATCCTTACTGGCACTGACCAAAGGAAAAGACGGCCTGTTTCTCTATAGGGACAATGATTATATCCACGCCAATGTAGTGTTGAAAGAGGTCAAAAGTACCGTAGGGAGTGGGGATTGCCTGACCGCAGGGATTGCTTATGCCATTTTCAATGAATTGAGATTGGATCAAATTGCTAGCTACGGGGTTGCGTGTGGAGCAGCGAATTGCATGAACGAGGATCTGGGAATTTTGCGAAGGAAGGATGTAGATGAATTGCTCCCATTGGTCAAATTGACCCAAAATGGCCATCAAGCAATTTCCGAACACTAGAGAATTTTTAGGCAAGAAATTTTGCTACAAGAAGCTAGGGCTAATCATTTAAAAACCGAAATTGAAGAAAAGGAAGTAACAACTAACTAAAATGGAATATTATGGAATTTAAAAAAAACATCATGAGGTTTGCAATTGGACTTCTTGTGATTATGACAACAATGACTTCTTGCCAAAGTGAAAAGACAATAAGCCTATTTAATGGCAAGGATTTAACGGGCTGGCATGTAGATGTACCTGAGATGGATACAGTTCCGAACGCAACGAATCCATTTCTGGTAAGAAACGGAATGCTGGTCAGTTTGGGCGATCCAAGGGGACATCTTATCACAGATGCCGGTTATAAAAATTATAGGTTATCGGTGGAATATCGTTTTGCAGGGGAACCGGGCAATTGCGGTGTTTTGGTTCATTCCTCCGACCCAAGAGCTCTTTACAAGATGTTTCCCAAATCAATCGAAGTGCAAATGCAACATGGCGATGCCGGGGATTTTTGGGTCATTGTGGAAGATATCGAAGTCGATAACATGGAAGAACGCAGGGGGCCTAGGGCAGAGTGGGGGACCACAGAGGGCAAAAAGCGAAGAATCCCAAACCTTACCGATGATTCAGAAAGTCCGCTGGGTGAATGGAACGAGATGGTCGTTGAGTGCGTTGGCAATGAAATAAAGGTATGGGTCAACGGAGATATGGTCAATTATGGGTACAATGCCACGGCCAGCAGTGGACAGATTGCCCTGCAGGCAGAAGGGGCTGAGGTTGAATTTCGGAAAGTGGCCCTTACACCGATTGATAAATTATCGAAATAGGCGGTAAACCGCCACATGTTTTTAGTGGTTTTATTTGGCTGCTTTCTTCTTCTGAATTTCAGAATCACCTGGATCAAAAGCCAAGAAAAAGGCAGCCAATACCGCTAAAATTATGCCGATGACCTTAAACGTGCCCGGCACGAAGCCCAGTACGATCATGGAGATCACCGAAGTAATCAAGGGAGCTCCGGCATTGGTCATTGGGGACACCACCATTGCTTTTCCATATCGAAAGGCATAGACCAAACAAAGGGCGCCAATTGAATTTAAGATTTGTATTGCTGCTGCCAAAACCGGACCATCCACTCCATAATTGATGTCTTCTGAAAAATCGGTCATTAAAAGTGCAATTGGAATAATGGCCAATCCGGTCACGGCCATGTAGAAGAAAATGCTCTCTGCATTCATTGATTCGTTGGCAAACTTCATGAAGTAGGCTTGTAGGCCCCATGCGAGTAAAACGATAACGGCAAGTATAAACCACAGATATCCGTAGTCCGTGGTTTCGCTTCCATCCGAATAGTCAAACAAGGGGAGTGCCAACAAAGCCAATATGATGCCGATGGTTCCCAGAATACCTGTCCGTTCCTTTAAGAAGGTATATGAAAGTATTATTGTCACCATCGGGGATAATGAAATGATGGGAAAAATAAGATAGCTTGGGCCTTGGGTAACCGCATGGAAGAGAACCATTTGACCACCGGCACCCAACAAGCCTATGAGACAACCATAAAAAATGGATTTTTTGTCCCTGTGGAGCTTCCAGTCCACTAATTTCAATGCAATGATTGCCGGTGGAACCATTGTAACTGCCCAAACACAATATATCAAGGTTTCAGGAAAACCATTTTCCGTAGGCAGACCCGTAAAAGCGCCCCAAATACCCCAAAAAACTGTTGTTACTATTGCAAAAACCAACCATAATTTTGATTTCATAAAAAATGTAATTATAAATTTCTCTTTAAAATTAATGCGCCATCATCATCAAGTTCTTGGGCACAGGCCCAAGTAAGAGGGCGTCTTGCTCCTTTGATTTCTATCTCCGCGGTCAAGCTCAGACCTTCCCACCGGGTATCTTTGGGCAACATGATCACCGCTTGCCTGATTTTTCCCGGAAAGGGGTATCCCGGGTCTAAGCTTCCCGTTACTTGAAATGTTTTTCCAGGATCGCTTACATTGATGCGCAAGGCCCCCGGGATGCTCGACACACCATCGTTGACCATTCCAAGTACGAGACCTGGATACCCTTCTTTTTCGAAGGACCAGATCCAAGAAGGCCGCACCCGGTACCCAATATTTTTGGATAAATCATCGAGTGCTTTGGGGTACTTTTCATAATAGCTCAAAAGGTTTTCCAAAGCAATGTCATGCCAATTCCAAAGTGAAAAATAATTGGGCCCTACGTCTTTTACATGTGCAATGATATTTTCATTTCTCATGATACCATCAACCATGCGCAAATCTTCCGTGTTACCTTTGGTTATTCCCTGTTCAATGGTGGCACCGACCCAAGGAGGCCTATTGCTGAGGATGTCGATTTGTTCGTTTTCAATAAAAATGGTATCGGTCCTGAGCCAATTGTAGGACCTGATGGTCTTCTCGAGCACTTCGGCATTTCCTACATGGTTATAGTCGGGTTGTGTATTGGTGGTTAAAGGGGTTTTGGACCAATTGGCTGCCTGATGTTCAAATAGTTCGACAAAGGTGTTTCTGGCGGTGTAATAATCGGGGAGCGGTGAACCTTCAAACGGCCAGGTATGGCCCTCTCCCCAAAACCCATACATGCAGGTGTCCACGTATTCCACAAGCTCATGGCCATTGTATTTTTCGGACAATAGGTCATCCATCTCCTTAAAGGCCTTTATAAATTCGGGATGGTCATAACGTGGGGCATAGTGAACTTTATCTTTTATCCCTATCTCATCGGTAGTGCCCAATTCTACCATGGGAACTTTACCTTTTAAAAAATCGGGCATGGATTGGGGGTGGATTACAGGACTCATCAATTGGATGCGAAAAGCAACCCTTTTCCCATATTTTTTGGCCATTTCAAAAGTAAGGTCCCAATGCTCGGGAAACTCCAATTTACCCGGTTCCTTTTGAATATCCCGCCAATCCACCCTTATGTAAAGGACGTCACCGAGCTCCCATTTCGCCAATTTTTCTATTGTGCTGCGAAGACTTCCATATTTTGGTTTTGGAGGGCCGACTTCATCACAGACATAGGTGACCAAGCCCATACCAAAATTTCTGACCTGACCCGTTGCAGGGGTTGTTGTCATCACAACATAACTTCCGGGTACATTCGCCGCGGGACCATAGTTTATAAATGGGCCTTGATATAAACGATCTGTTATGGGAGGGGGCGGACCAAAATCTTTGTGCATTATTCCATCTGCCTGTCCTTTAGGGGAGGCAAATCCAAAATTGATACCGGAACAAAGCGCGGTGAGTCCGCTGGTCACCATAAATGATCTACGTTTCATAATTTTTGGGTTAAAACGGACTTGGGGTGTTTGTTTACCATCAACATAAATATTGTTGAGCCTTTTAATCAAATATATAAATATTTCATATACTTTCTAAAAATGAGTATAGAAATGTTATGAAAGTATATTATATTTTAAAATAAGCAATCGTAATATAAGGTACGTTGCGTAAATAGTATTAGAATTGAAATCATCCATGATGGAAAAGGAAAAAAATCAGTCCAATGAAGGAAAGTGGGTCTTTTTTTAAACTTATTTGGAAGATTGGATTTATTTAAGTTTAAACAACTCTTGAATCTGGTCGGCGGTCAGTGTATGATCATAAATTTGGATTTCGTCCATACTGCCCTTAAAAAATTGTTTGCCACCAGGATAGTTGCCAATCATTAAAAGATTGGGACTGCCACTTTGGGGTTTCATTTGTGATCTTGAAATTTGATTTCCGTCAAGGAAAAAGCGGTGCTCGTTTCCATCATAGACATAAACACAATGGTGCCATTGGTTTATGGCCGGTTTGGGGGATTCAAGGATGGTTCCACCTCCCCAGTTCCATACATCGAGACCTTTTGTTTTATAACCTGGGGCCCTGTAACCAAACTGGATGCCGATCGCTTGGGTGGTGTCCACAATGGCAATCATATTTCCCGCATCCATGGAATCTTTAAAAATGGGTTCGGTCTCAGCTTTAAACCACCAAGAAATTGTAAGGGGACTGTTGATGGATGGCATTTCATTTAATTTTACCTTCATGCTGGCAGACGCGCCATCAAAATAGTATGCGCTCTCTGCATGGGTAAAGCGGTCTGTGCTGGGCCCGGCACCATTGTTCTCCAGACTGCCTGAGTAAACTTGTTCATCCGCTGTGTTGCCGGAAAAGGAATAGTGGATCAGTGGTGCGCTTGTTTCTTTTCTGCTACATGAAGTGAGTACCAATAATAGTGCTATAGATTTTATGAATGTTAAGGACAAGGACTCTGGTAGTGTTCGGTCTTTCTGGAAATTCATCAGATTTTTTTTAGTTTATTTATTGGATTTGCAAGGTAATGCGGTCTTGACCTTTTACCGAGGAATTGGAGGTATAGCTCGCCGTAAGGATATATACTCCCTGTGTTTGGCCATCGGGTTTTTCCATGACTTGGAATGTCCCCTCCAAACCGGTCAAGATTCTGTGGTTTTTTCTACTGCCCTGGGTAAGGATGAATGCCGCGATTTTCTCGCTTTCTTCAGCTGTAAGGTCTGGATGGGCGGGCATCTCCATGCTGCCCCATTGCCCGGTAGAGCCTGTCAATATGCGATGCCCAAGGAGCGCAATGTTGTTAAGGTTTTTTCCATATCTCTCGGCAATTTGTGAAAAGGAGGGACCGGCCAGTACTTCTTTATCTCCATGACAGGCAAAGCAAGTGGATCCCATCATCAATGACAATCCTTCAGGATAAGGCCCCTTATGGGTCGCACCCAAATTTTTGTTGGGGGCTTTTTCATCTTGGATGGGCAAAAACTCGATTTCCAACAGCACTTTGTTGTTCAATATTTCGCCGTATTTTGAGTCTCCGTCCTCCTTGTCCGAAACTTCGATGGCATACCTTATGAAAGAGCCCCAAGAAAGGTTTTCATGATCATTTTGGAAGAGATGCAACTTGACCTTTGGGGTGGATTTTTCCTGTGTTTCTTTTGTGAAAATGGTGGAAGCAGAAAAGATGGGCAAAGCATCAGAAATGCTTTTATTTTGTGATTTCACTACTTTACAGTCCAAATTATGCCATGTACAGCCAATCGAAACAAAAAGCAGAAGTACGATAGTTCTCATCACTTTTTTTAATTAATCCGTTATACCACTAAGCGGTATCGATTTCCGTGGCAACCCTATTGGCCGAATTCGTGGCGGCTTCCATTCCCCAACTTCTGTTGTCTGTGTGTGCTCCACCAAAATGGATTCTGCCATGGGCTGACATGGTGTGGGGCCAAAATTTGGATAGCTCGCCCAATCCCGAAAAGCCATGGCGCTCGCAACCGTGCACAAAAGTATCTTTCGACCAATCCTTTACCAAGGTCTGTTCAATGTCTATATTGGACTTATTGCCGGGATAGAGTTCCCTGAAAGCTTCCAAAGTACGAAGTGGATTTGTCCCTCCCGGAGCTTTTGCCATCAAGCATACCCTGTCCGTATCAACTTCATCGGCAACTTGCCAAATATGGGCGAGGGCCGGATGGTCAAATGACAGATTGATACTTATGTTGTCCTTCAACCAGAATTTTGACCGGGCTTGAAATACGATTCTGGTTGTTTGGTCATATTTTATGTTATCGATAATAAATTGCTTTTGGGGTGGTAGGGCGGGAGTGAATAGGATTTTTTTAAGTGCTGTTGTCCTTAGGCAGCAAGCAAGATAGTCAGCTGATATTTTCTTTACTTCCCCAAGCTCTCTATAGGTTACATTGACCCCTGAATCATTATGTTCAATTTCCAGAATTTGGCAACCCAACTTTACCTTTGTTCCCAAGCGTTTTCCCAGTTCATTGGTCAATACTTGATTTCCTCCTTTGAGACGAAATAGTTCAAATGGATTGTCGTAACCCCGTTTGTGCATGATATAGGCTTGCCAAATACTGTAAAGTGCCGAGGTCTGATCTCCTCCCAAAAGTGACATTGCTGCCTTGGATGCCCCCGCTTTTTTATAAATCTGGGAGACCTGTATGTTTTCCAAATGGTCGTAACCAATTCCGAAAGGCCGGTATTCGTCAGTAAACTTTTCAAAGTAAGGTTCCAGATAGAGCAATTGCAGGTTGCCGACAGGGTTCGATTGAAGAAATTTCAATTCATTCTTATTGAAACCTCCCATCTCTTGCACCTTTTTTTCGCGAGCATCTTTTTGCATTTTCTCAGTGTGCCACACGCCATCAATTCTTGTCAACCTATCCTCCCTGTGATGATAGGGAAGGACAGGAAGCTTAAACTCTTCGATATATTTCCAATAGTTCTTATAACCGGGTTTGGTAAAGTTTTCGGCCCCAAAGTCGGCATAAAGTCCATCTGCCAGTCCATCGTGGACAGAAAGTACCGCACCGCCCAATCTGCCAGAGGCTTCGAGTACTGTTACCTCGTGGCCTTTTTTCATTAATTCGTATGCACAGCAAAGACCACTGATCCCTGCTCCTGCGACGATAATTTTTTTGGCCTTGCCCGACGCTGGCTTTTTGATGTCAAGGGTTCCCATTTCAGCTTGTCCCTGTGCCATCAGGTATGATGGTATCAGGGATGCCCCCAATCCGGAGTATATGGTGTTCTTTATAAATCCCCTTCTTTTAATCTGTTTCATTCCTACAATATTTTAACATGAAAACCTTGACCATGATTTTGGATAAGGGCAGTTTTTTTTTATTTAAGGGCCAGCGCTGTCTTTACTCCTGTCATGTTGTTACTATTTGATTTTCAAGTGGATAAGACCATTTTCCTGTTGAGTTTTGTCTGATGCCATTACTCTGATATGCCCAAGACCTTGAGGGCATTTTTGTTGTAAATTTTTTCCAGCACTTCATCCGGTAGATAAAGCCCGTAGATCATCCAGCGGCCCTGTAATTTGTGTGCCGGAGTGGGGTCTATATATTGGTCATCGGTTTCCAAAAAACGGAAATATAGGCGATATGCCTCGGCATCGCAGGGTGTATCTGTTCCAAAAAGGATGCGATCTTGATATTTAATGAAAAACTTCCGGGCAGTATAGGGCTGTCTTCCCAGTTCACTGATCCGGGCATCTATATCCACATAAAAATTGGGATAGGTATCCAGCCAACGGCCCACAACCGACAGGTCTTCGGGAAGGTTTCCAAAATGAGCTCCAACAAAAATAGTATTTGGATGTTTTTCAATGACCCTGTTACGGGCTTCCAAGATTTCCATTTTGGATGGGAACTCCTCTCCATAAAAAGACCATTCGGGGTTTTCGCCCAATTCGTCATACCGCTCATTGTATTTGTCAATAGGTGTAAAGAAGGCCTTGGGGTCCGAAACATGTATCACAACCGGGATTCCGAGTTCACCACATTTCGCCCAAATTGGGTCGATGCGGGGGTCGTCAACCGCGATAAATTTTCCTGATCCATCTTTATGGCCCAGACCGAGTGCCTTGGATATTTTTATTCCCCGAGCCCCCATTTTATATGCTTCTTCCAATTTTTTGGCTTCCTTTATACCAAAGTTGGGTTCATCTATTTTGCTGAAATCCGGCCTGAAAAAAGGCAGAAAACGATCTTTGCCCACGGCAGTTGACACCTTAATGTGTTCCTTGTAAAAATCATCCTTTGACAGGGCATCGAGGCTGACACATTTCCATACTCCTGCTTTATCCATTTCGGCAAGGTAGTGTTCCGTGTTCTCAAGGTCACCAAGGTGGTTATGGATGTCAATGACAGGAAATTTGGCTTTGGTGATGTTGGTTTTTTTGGTGACCAGTTGGCTAACGGGTTGCCATTCCACCAATTTTAGATCACCTGTCTGAGCTGACACATCCATCAAAATGGACATGAATAGGATCGGTAGTATACCGCTTTTGTTGAGTTTTATCATAATCTCTTGGTTTAATAATGTTTGTCTGGAGGTCTTGGAATTTAAAGGTACATGTTCATTTAATCTTTGTTTGTGTCAATATCGATTCGCTCACCTATTTCCAATATATGGTACCGCTCTTGGAGCGGTTTTGACAGGCGAAATTTCACTTCATGCGCATATCCAGTAGTCCAGTACCTATTTTGATCGGTTACTGTAAAGGTGTTCCTGTGCTGTGGCAATATATAAGCCGGTTCCAGTTCGTTTATCAGCACTATGGAGGGATCGATATGGGTATTGTGTTCGGTGGGAGAGAAGAAAAGCACATCCACATTTTTAAGGAACAAATGATCTTCAAGCAGCACGGTATCGCCCATTTGGAGAAAACGCGTCCCCCCGATGGTGATCAAATAACCACAATCTTCCAGATTGGCACCATAGAACACGGCAAACTTTGGATTGCCATGAATGGCCCTGAGAGGTTCAATTTTGACATTGCCAATGTCAAAAGGTGTTCTTGGGGAAGCCACTTCTATGCGGTCTTCCGGAATGTTGAGTTCCTTTATTGCAGTCTCTTTACAATTGGCCGGCATGACAAAAGCACAATGTCCATTTTGCGATAAGATTTTACTGGTTTCCCTCTCAAAATGATCACCGTGTTCGTGGCTTATAAAGGATATATCCAGTTCTTGGGCGAGTTCCTCAGCCGAAATGGGAGCCTCTACGGCTCGGTCTTTCGATTCCAGGGCAAGATCAGTGCCTATCAGTATGTCATTGTATTTGATGAGCCAACCGTTATGGCCAGTCCACCATACCGCCAAACCTTCCTTGTGCGATTTGATCTCGGCCAGGAGCTTTCCTTTGAGAAACGATTTCTGTCCATAAAAACAGACCGTGGTTCCCAAAAAAACGACCAGGGGTAGCATTGCTTTAAAAAAAAGGAATGGTCTCATTGCTTTTTGGAATTCTAACTGTATAAAGGAGTTCGTTCTTTCCATTTGCCCTTGGTAAAATCGGGTATGTCCACAGCTTTGCTCCTTCCCGCAACTGAAGCTTCTGAAAGTGGTGAAATTGAACTGCTTGTCACTGAATCATATACATCCCAATCTGGCAAGGTGTTTTCACGTAGTGCAGCAATCAATCGGTGCCAGTTGATGGGTGTCTTTGTGTCGCTGCTTCCATGGCCCCGAATGGCTCCACCTTTTCTTTTTGGGGGGGTATAACTTTTGATCATGGGGTGTTCGTACTCTTGCACATATTTTTCTGCAGACTCCCATTGATGCTCCTCTGGGCTCAGTCCCTCGATATATATTTTGGAATCGGCCCTATCCCTTAGATATACCCCACTTGTGCCCTGAACGCGAAAGTTCTCTCTGGGGTGGGGGGTGTGCGTATCGTGGTTTAGGGTGATCAATTTGCCGTTCACCGTTCTTATCAGGGTTGCGTTATAATCACCCAAGGCCATTTTTTTAGTGGCATACGGGTGGTCATCACCATACATGGAAGCAGCATATCTGTTTAGCATGACGGATTTGGAACTCATGGAAACGAGATAATCGAATCGGTCCCCGTGATTGATGTCCATTACGGGCATCATATTTCTCATGGGGTGATCCGGATATAGATTTCCATTTCGGTCAACCGCATGTTGTAATCTCCAGGGTTCCTCATCAGGGTCGAACTTCACCCTTCTCAGATCATGTACATAACCGCTTTCAACATGGACAATATCACCGAGCAGATTTTTTCGAACCATGTTAAGAAGGGTCATATCACCAAATCCACCCAGCACAAGACTGGCCCATTTACCTGTTTTTTCAAAGGTCTCCACCAGATCCCAACCCTCGTCGATTGTCTGTATCAACGGAACTTCACAAGCTGCATGTTTGTTGTTGTTCATGGCGGCCAGACAAATAGGGGCGTGCCATTTCCAGGAAGTGCTGATGATCACGGCATCCAGTTCCTCTTCTTGACATAGGCGCTCGAAGTCCGTGGGGCCTCGATCATAAAGTCTCGGGGTGGGTTGCCCCGCTTCCTCGATCCATCTTTTGGCCCTGTGCAGCCTATCGGGTTTGATTTCGCAAATTGCCGGTATTTCCACTCCTTCTATTCCCAAGGCCACATCAAGATGATAGGAGCCCCGGCCACCAATGCCAATGAAGCCAAGCCTTATTGTTCTGTTTGATTGTGTGGGGGCTTCGTGTGCCAAAAGGTTCATTGGAACCCCCATGCCGGCAACGGTCAATCCCCCCATGGCAACTGAGGATTGCCTTAAAAATTTTCTTCTGTTGTAGTCCTTATTGCTCATACAGTTATGTTTCTGGCGGGAGCTGCTCACTCCCCGGTTTTAAATCCCAATAGCTCTGAAGCGTTTTCAAAGTAAATTTTGTCAATAACCTTTCTCGGAAGTTTCAAACCTCGCAATTCACCAAACCCTTTTAGGTTTAAAGGGGCATCCGTTGCATAAAATTTCCATTCCTCCAACCATTTTTCATGGATACGTTGTTTCAATTCCCCAGGATTGTCCGTTGGATTTATTGCAGAATCCGTCCCGTATATCAGTCGGTCCTGATAGGTCATAAAAAAATTCCGTGTCTTTTGCCGATCCTTTAAAGTATGTAACATAAGGTTCGGCATGCGGGTAAGGTCCACCCTCATTAGGGGGTAGGCGTCCAATCGCTTTGAGAGTTCATCCAAGCTCCATTCCAAGCTGCCGAGATGTGCGCCCATGAAGTTCAGTTCAGGATGCTTTTGAAGCATATTGTCCCTTGCTGTAATCTGGTCTTCATATGAGGGATATTCTGGATGCAGGTACATGTGGTACTCAGGGTGTTCACTGTAATATCCTTGGCTGAAGGTCATTTCTTCCAGAGGCAACCAACAATCCCTTGGCTCACCGTTATGCCCCAACAAGGGCACTCCTTTTCTGGTCAGATAGGTCAGCACAGAATCTATTCTTGGATGGTCCACCATAACAAAAGCCCCATTTTCATCCCTAAGGTCCATTCCGATGTTTTTCCAGATCTTAACGGCAGACGCCCCTTTGGCGAAAGACCGTTCAAGATCGGCCATGGTGTTTTGTACCCAATCCTTTTCTGCCCAATTGGAAACCGGAAAGGTGGTGGCAAATACCATTTGCCGCGGAAAGTTTTTTAAGTGCAACAAGGCAAATTCCTGTTGTTTCCGCATCGGTAAGCCAAAGGGACGGTCATCCACAATGTCCAGAAAATAGAAATTGTCCTCAACAGCTTGTTCAATAAAATGAGTTTCTGATGTGTTGATATGGATGTGGACATCGAATTTTTTGACCTTCCCGAAATCTTCAAGCTTATAATAATCTTCTTGCTTTTTCACATTGGGTGATGGGTCGATTACGGCCTGAAGCGCAAAAAAGCCCCCCAATGAATAAATGCATAGTAAAAAAATGAACTTTTTTTGCATAGTGGATTTAATCTGTGCTATTTTATTTAAAATTTAGCGTTATACAAGTCTTTAAGGGCCTATCCCTGTTCTAGCGTTGAAACACCTCTTTGGTCGCCAAGGGTCCATGTGGAACAGATGGAACAAAGAAGGGTTTTGGCATTTCAGCGACAAATGCTGTTTAACTGGGCCTACCTTGTGGAAATCCGATTTATCAATAATACTCATGTTCTCCACTGTTTTTGGGATACGACCCCTAAAAGTTCGCTTGAGAGTATTCTTCCGCCGGGCAAAATTGACTTCTTAAGGTAGCGGCAGCTATTTTACGTACCTGTCTCGATTTAGGTTGTTTAATTCGGTGATATGAACTAAAGTAAAAATAATATTTAACATTTCAAATACTTTCTTTACTTTATTTTTATTCTTTCATAAGGTTATTAAATTTGAAGTGTATGAAGTTTGCCACTCGCATGATGGATTCTTCATGCGGTTTCATTTACATTTTGCTGGATGTCACATCACTTGTCGAGGAAAAAACCATGTTGATATGACTGATTGCCTTTATAGATATTGCGCAGTAGGGCCTTGCCCTTATTATGTGGTTCACATCGGGAATATGGGAATTGGACGGGAATTAGGGAATTGGATATTAATGGTTTTCGCATCAATGTGGGTGCGAGAATTTCAAAAGAAATGATGAGAACGATCTCTATCGAGATATGGGACATGCGTATATCTGTTGCCCGGTTTCGGGCGAAGCCCGGCGATAAAGAATATGAGCTGTTCATAATCCAAAGCCTTGCCAATAAGGCCAAATACAAGGGAGCCGTCTTGATCGGCTCTCACAAAATATCATAACGGCCTGTCGGTTCACGGAAGATTCGGGACCGGAACTATTATTGGATCGGGCCGAATAGGTCTCCCCAATGAAAAAAGTACTCAGGAATTGATTACCATTTCCAACAAGTCTTCTTCGAAGCTGGTTTGGCCGCATGGGGACTAGGCAAAGGATCGATAAACTATTATGATCCAAGACTTTTTTTCGTTGTGATCTATTTCAGTGGCTTATCAGCTTTGTGTTGTTAAAATAATCTTTGGGTCATTGGGCAATGTTTTTGTTGTAATTGATCGTACATCTCCCAAAGTTTGGAGAGGCTGCCGTTAAAAATTAGGACATACTTTCACATATACTTTTAAAGTAGGGAGCGTATGTCCTGTTTTGGGGAATACCTATATGGTCAATCAGAAGCCATGAAGGAAAAAATGGTACGGCCTAATAGTTTTCCTTCATCCACTGATAGGGTGTTCTTTTTATCCATTGGCCCCTGGTAAAATCAGGAAAATCTTGGGGTTCCCCATTATTGGCAATTGAAGCCTCGGACAATGGTGTCACTGCACTCCAAGCTGCGGCATCATAGGCATCCATTGGCGGTGCAATGTTTGCTTTTGCAGATTCGACAAAGGAGTTGAGCACAAAGAAGTCCATGCCGCCATGACCGGCACCCAGAGCATACTCCCCATATTTTTCCCAAAGGGGATGGTCATATTGCTCCAACCAAGATGTGGCCTCATCCCATTCATGCGATTTGGATCTACCTTCAATATAGATCCTGTTTCCATCCACTTCCCAAAGCCCGTTGGCCCCTTGCACCCGGAAGCCCAGTGAGTAGGGCCTTGGCAGGTTGCAGTCGTGGGTTATGATAATGGTCTCCCCATTTGCCGTATCAATGGTCGTTGTGACCACATCGCCAAGTTTAAAGTTGACCTTTGCATTGGGATGTTCTTCACCTCCCACGGCAACTACATAGTTGTGCAGGCCAATGGCTTTTGTGGCGTGGGAGGTCAAGGAGACCATTCGGTTGCCACGGTTCACATCGGCCATTACGGCTATGGGCCCTAGCCCATGTGTTGGATAGAGGTCGGCATTCCTTTTTACGGAATGTGCCGTACGCCATTTGGCCTCAGAAATGCCTTTTTCCCCAAATTCAGCACCTGTACCATAAGCTGTTTTTCCGTCGTTGAATTTCACGTGCCTAAGATCATGCTGATAGCCGCATCTAAAGTGTACCAGTTCACCGAACAGGTTTTGTTTTACCATGTTTAGAACAGCCAAGATGTCTCTTCGATAGTTCACGTTTTCCAAAATCATCATGTGTGTTCCAGTCGCCTCATGGGTGTTGACCAGATCCCAGCATTCTTCCAAGGTATTGGCTGCTGAAACCTCGACCCCCGCATATTTGCCCGCTTTCATGGCATCCACTGTCATGCGCGTGTGCCAAAGCCAGGGCGTGGCAATGATAACGGCATCCACTTCTTTCAACTCCAATAGGTTACGGTAGTCGTATTCGGAGCTGCCAAACACCTTTGGAGCCTTGAATCCTGCTTTCTCAATATGGTCTTGTGCTATTTTGATGCGTTCGGGATCGATGTCGCATATCGCGGTTACATTGATGTCCTTGCGTAACAGAAGGTTCATCAGATGGTTGGTGCCCCGAAGTCCCACACCGATTAATGCTACGTTCAATTTATCGTTTTCATTAAAATACTGGGTGGCAAAACCGGGCACGGCAAAAAGGCCGGCTCCTGCCAAAGTGGTGTTTTTTACAAAATCTCTTCTGGTGTTCATAATCATTGTTCTTGGTTGTTATATCGGATACTATTTGGGTGTCACCTCCAAAAGGAGAAAATCATTGAAGGACCCATTGTAAACGGGATCCTTTCCGGAGATTTCACCCAAGGTCGCATTGTTAAAATAATCCCTTATGGCATAGTCCTTGTCGGTATCGAGCCCTTTTAGTGATATGGGGCCGTTCCATGTATCTGCGTAAAAGGCGTAATAGTGAATCCCGTCCTTTTGAATCAAATGGCCTTCCGGTCTGTCATATCCAATGTCGTAGATGCCGCCCAAATAAGTTCCTTTTGAGAGCATCATTTGATTGTATAGGTCGAACCACTTCTTCCAGACTTTTTCTTTTTCAGGGGTCAAAACGTAGCTGCCGGAGGCCTTGGGATTGTCATCGGGCCAAGTAAACTTGGTGCCGAGCACAGCTCCGATACCAAATGAAGTGGCAAAATCATCTGCTCCATCGCTCAACTCCACATGGTCTCCATAATAGGCTGTGTGCGGAACCAAGGCCTTGTAGGTTTTCCCCTTATGACGAATCTGCCAACTGGAAAGAGGGTCGGAGGATACTGCTTGGTTCATGGAGGCCATATTATAGAAGGACATACAGGTGCCACAGGGACAGTTTTCCACAACAGCATTGGGCTTGATGCTCCTGGCTTGGTCATAGATCATTTGAAAGAAGCCAGGAACCCCTTCCACAGATTCCTCGGGATGTTCCAAGGTATAGTCCTCTGCTACGGCGTTCATGTGCTGGCCATCCATTTTCAAACCATCAAAGCCCCATTCTTCCATAAATAGGCGAACGGTCTCTTTGGTATGTTCTATGGTGGCTTCCTTGGTAGGTGATAGGTAGTAGGAATTCCACCAGGTGATGTATTGCGGTGCACCATTCTCCATGCGAATTTTGCTGTCGGGATGCTCCATCAATACTTTACTGTCCGGATCGGCAGCTAAGGGGGCCCACCATACTTTGGCTTTAAGGCCATGGTCATGGATTTTATCGACCAAACCTTTGATTTCCTTGTTGCCTTGCGGAAATTTTTTGGGATTGGCGTTCCAGTCCCCCTCTGCGATCTGAAAGCCATCATCCAGCACAGCCCATTTTATTCCCAATTCCTTGACCTTTGGCAAGGTTCCTATCACTTCGTCCAGAGTAAAGTCCCGTTCATAGCCCCAGGCGCACCAAATGGGCTCAAAGGCTCCTTCTTCGGCTTCTACCATGGAGATTCCCTTGGCCTGCATAAGCTTTGAATATTTGGATAAATTGGCAAAATAATCGCCCGTACTTAGGGAAACAAAGGTTTCCAAGGTCTGGATGGTATCCTTTGGCTTGAAAAGGGTGTGATCTTCAAATTCTTCCTGTACCCCAACCCTGACCTCTATGGGGTTTGAATGGACTTCCGTTGGTAGGCTGACCTGTTTGGGTACCAGTGCCAAATGACCCACGGCAAGGTTGATATCCTTTCTCCAAACGGAAGTTACAGGTATACCGCCACCGTAATCGGAATCGTTCATGCCCATAAAATTTTTCTGATAGTAACCTGCCTCCAGAGGTTTGACCCAATCACTCCTTGCCGAGGATGAACTTCCCTGGAAGGCCCAAAAAGGAGGGGCGTCATTTTGGGCAGGAACACGGTATGCATTATTGGACCATTGATCTACGATCAGGTTTTCCGATGAAGTATTGACATAGGTCACTTGGGTGGAAATCAGGTCGGGAAATGAGTCGTAGGCCCTTAACCGAACCGTTTTAAGGATGCTTATCCCTTCGTTTTCGAACCCTCCCTCGATTACCCATTGTTTTCCAGACATCTCTCCCGCAACACTGTCTTCTTGCACGGCCTGATAGTTGAACCTATCGATAACAATACCGTTCACTTCTATGGTTTCCGATGGTTGGAAATGGGGGGTCAATGTTTTGGAAGTAGGGATTTTGGAGGTTATTTTGGTCTGTAGATTGCCATTTACCTCGTAGGTCAAGGCCCCATGTTCTATGCTCAGAACAATATTATTGTCAGTATCGGAGGTACAGCCGATAAGAACCATGATAGCGGTAAGGGCCGTGATTCTAATAGTTAAGTGCTTCATTTTATTCTAAAATTTTTCTTACGTTTTCACCGTATACTTTCCGCAGCGTTTGGTCATCCAGCCCAAGACCGTGCAACGCCCAGTGATAACCGAACTGATCATGTGCATAAAAATGCTCATCGTCCGTTTCCAAGATCCTAAAGGTAGTCTCGTACATGGATGCATCCATTCCCATATCGGTACCATACAACAACCGATCTTGATATTTTTTGTAAAAGGCAGCTGTAGTCCTCGGAGTAGGCGAGGTTTCCGCGTATCTGGCGGAGATATCCGCATAAAGGTTGTCGTGTTTGTCGAAGAGTTTGCCCAAAATATCCAGGTCGTAACTGCAATTGGCATAATGGCATGCAATAAAGGTGGTGCCGGGGTTATTGGCCACCGCTTCATCCAAAGTGTCGATTAGCTCCCCATGGAGGAGCAGGTCGGGTTTGGACGTATCTATTTGCCAATTTTTGGCATTCATCAAACCGTCGTTCTCATTATCAATGGGTTCATACATCCAAATAGGTTCCGCAACATGAATGTTTACGGGCATTCCCAGTTCACCACAGCGTTTGAGCAAAGGTTGTATCCGAGGGTCGTTGATATGCATTCCCGGTGCCGGGCTGGATCCTGAATAAAAAAGTCCGGATCCTTTATCACCCAGTTCACCAACACCTTTTGCCCCTACTTCAAAACAGCGCTCAAGTTCTTTGATGGCCTTCCTTGTCCACCCTTTTTCATTGTAGCCGGAATAATCGAATCCGCACCAAACTTCAAAACGGTCGCCATATTTGGAATATACTTGGTAAATGCTGTCAAATTTCTTTCCTGTTTGATATGACAGTATCAACGTTTTTTCAATCCCTTTGGCATCCATGGTCTTGATCCAATCCCTTATTTCCTCATCTGATTTGGCGTATGGATGGGAATGGACATCGATAACGGGGAACTTGGCCTTGGAAACCTTGGTCTTTTGAATATTATAAACAGATTTTGGTCGATAATCTTTCAATAGGATTTCGTTTTGGGCCTGGCAGGTGAGAATTCCCGTGCCCATGGTAACCAGGAACATTAATATTTTATTCATAATTCTTAAAAATTTACGGTTTTCAATTTATTGCTTACCAGTTCAGTGGCTGCGGACGTAGCCTTGGGGAATATTTCCCTCAAGTCTATGTTGTCCGTATCTTTCAAAACTCCCTGAAGGGATTTCATAAATGCATTCTTGATCTCGGTGGCCAGGTTGATTTTGGTGATACCTTTTTTGATTGCGCCCTGTAATTGATCGTCCGGGATTCCAGAACTGCCATGCAAGACTAGTGCGGCATCCGTTGCCTTATTGATCTCGCCGATTAGGTCCAGTTGTAATCTGGGGGCCTTCTTATAAAATCCATGGGCAGAGCCCACGGCAACTGCCAATGCGTTTATACCTGTGGCCTCAACAAAGGTTTTGGCTTCCTCGGGCCGCGTGTATATCATTTTTTGTTCCTGGCCCAATTTTGAAATATAGCCGAGTTCTGCCTCAACATTGATATCGTATCGCGCAGCGTAATCAACTATCTCTTTGGTAATCTTGATATTATCTGAAAACGATTTTTCACTGGCATCAATCATCACGGAATCAAAGCCGGCATCGATGCAACGTTTTACCAAGGTTGTATCCTGACCATGATCTAAATGGAGCCAGGCCTTTACACCAAATTGCGAAATGGCCGCCCTTGCAAGTGCAGTGGCTACATCCAAGCCCATATAATGTATTGAACTTTCCGAAAGTTGCAGGATCAGCTCCGAGTTGGTTTCCCGTGCTGCGGTCAATACCGCCGAAATCGTTTCAAAATTGTAAAAATTGGTAGCGAGCAATGCTTTGCCCGAAAGTTTATTTTGGTGTAGTTTTTCCTTTAATCCCATATATCAGTACGTAAATTGAAATTTCTCCCTTGCCAATTCCTTGATTTGTTGAGCGTTTTTAAAAGCAGTAGTGCCCCCTGGTTCCATCGTATTGATGGCACCCATTATATTGCCTATTTCCAAGCATCGAACCAAATCGTTGCCTGCGATAAACTCGCTTATAAAACCGGCGTCAAAACTATCTCCGGCCCCAATGCAATCCGCTACGTCCCGGTTTATGAACGCTGGCCGAGTGATCAATTCCCCGTTCGTCCAAAGATGGGCACCCCGGGCGCCATCCTTTATAACGATATGGTTGGCATATTGCTTGATTTTTTCTATACCTTCGGACAAGGAACCGGATTTGGTTATTTTTTTGAACTCCACTTCGTTGGGCATCCAAATATCGATGTAGGGAAGCAGTACGTCCAGATCAAGGTCCCAATTTTCCTCCGGATCCCATTGCGGATCCATTGATGTGGTTAGGCCAAGTCTTTTTGCTCTTTCAAAGAGCCGGACTACTTCTTTCCGGATTCCCTTTTGTAAGAAAATGGAACTGAGGTGCATATGTTTTGAACTCGACAGCATGGAATTGGTAATATCTTTTTCCGATAGTTGTTCCATGGCTCCCGGAAAGGTAACATTGGCCCGATCCATACCATAGTTCATTACAATGGTCAGCCCGGTGCCGTAATGGGTTGTTTTTGCAATAAAGCCGGTATCCACTTTTTTTTGTGTTAAGCTATCGAAGACCATTTGGGAAAAGCTGTCCTCGCCGATGAGGCCTGCAAAAGCCACGCAACGGCCCATGGTGCTCAGGTTGCTGGCAAAGATGGCAGAACTGCTCCCAAGGGTTACATTTAGTTCATTGGCCAAGATTTCCTTCCCGATTACCGGGAAGCCCTGAATGTCATCCAAAATGATGTCGACATTCAATTCCCCTATGACCAGTACATCAAAAGCAGTCATTGTGTTTTTCACTCCGATCGTTTTATTCGCCACTTTTCTTTACTTCCGAGTTCGGTCGTCCGTTTTGTCCAAGGAATTTTACAAGTACACAGGGGGCGTTAAGCACCAAGGTTCTTATAATAGGCCTTCGACCTCAGGTCCCCAGTCCTAAGAATAAAGTACGCCAAATGGCGCTGAGTGGTGTTTGTTTTTGTAAATATAAGTATTATAAACTTATATAACCTTATTAAAATAAAAATAAATCTTACTTATGGTTTCGTTTTTAATCTTACGTTGGTTTTGAAAGGGATTGACGATTGTAGGTAGGTGCAGATTAGGTAACCTGACTTGAAGCGGGATACAATAAGAGAGGGGCTCTGGGGTTGAATTATAAGGGGCAATCCTAGGTCATGGGATATTGCATATCCGGGTAAAAAGGGTATTTTGGAAATTTGTACATCGCCCAATCTTAAGATTGGGCGATAGTCTTTTGGACAGGGGGAGGGGGCATCGCCCAAAGGTATTTGGATTTAGGGGTGGGCCTTGATTTTGTTCCGTCAATGGGGGCAGTGGTGGCTTCCGCCTTGTTCGGCCGATACCAATGCCCAATAAGCCCTTCTCCCTGATATCATGCAATAATGAGCCGTATACCCTGTTCTTCCAACCATTTTCTATCCTCGGGGTCAAGCCTGTCATCGGTGATCACAACGTTGATCTTTTGGGGGCGGCAAATAAAGGCCAGGCTCCTTCTTCTGAACTTGCTGGAATCGGCTACCAAGATGACCTCCTTTGCGATGTCGATCATGATTTGATTCAACGAGGCCTCTTCGATATTGGGGGTAAAGGCTCCTTCGTTGGCATCAAATCCATCCACGCCAAGGAAAACTTTGTCGACATAGAAGTTGCGCATACTTTTTTCTGCGAGAGGGCCGACCAAGGAATGTGAGCTTTTACGCAGGGTGCCTCCCGGTACAATAACATTGATATTGGCACTCTTTAGCAGTTCATTGGCGATATTCAGGGCATTGGTTATGACGTTGATGGACTTGCTGGAATTAAGGTTCTTTGCTATTTCCATGGTCGTCGTGCCCGAATCCAAAATAATGGTTTCTCCGGAGTTCACTAGTTCAGCGGCCTTCTTTCCGATACGGATCTTTTCGGGAAAGTTCATTTTGTCCTTATCGGAGAGCTGAAAATCCATGCCTACGGTATTCTCAACTATCATGGCGCCGCCTCTTGATCGGATAAGCAGGCCCTTTGTCTCAAAAAGCTCCAGGTCGTTCCGTATGGTGACCTCACTGACCCCGAATTGCTCACTTAGCTCGTGGACAAACACTTGGCCATTGGTTTCGAGCATGCTCAATATCTGTTTGCGTCTCTCAACGGTAGACCGCTTTGTCCTTTTGCCTTTCATCCAGTCCGGTTTTGATAATTTTTGCGAAGATATGAACTTATAAGGTCACATAAAACTTTCAAAAAGTAAAAATAAATAATAACAGGGTAAAGAAAGAATAAATAAGTTTATATATATTTGTATAATAAGTATACGAAACTATATGCAATTTAAGACAGTAAAAAAAGACCATTGATGACATACCTAAATATGGAGGAGACCCAGCTCAAGGCCTCGGGTGCACTCTCCACAGCCAAGGAAATTGCCGGCCAACCAACACTTTGGAAGAGTATTTTTGAACGGTTGGTGGTTGACAGCAAGGAGATAAGTGGGTTTATTGACCTTGTGCTGCAGGATGCCGGAAAAATAATTTTGACCGGTGCCGGAACAAGTGCTTATATTGGACACTCTGTCGAGGGTGCCATGCAAAGAAAATTGGGTGTAACGACGGTGTCTGTCCCGACCACCCATTTGGTGTCCCACCCGCAGGATTATTTCCAAAGAGAGGTGAGTACGTTACTGGTTTCCTTCGCAAGGTCCGGGGACAGTCCGGAAAGTTTGGCTGCCGTAAACCTGGCGGATTCCCATATCGATAGGTGTTTCCATTTGGTCATTACATGCAATGAGCAGGGTGGTTTGGCAAAATATAAGGCAAAGGAGAAATCCTATGTCGTGCTCTTGCCCCCTCAGGCAAATGACAAGAGCCTAGCTATGACCGGTAGTTACTCGGGCATGCTTCTAGCGGCAATTCTTTTGTGTGATTACAGGGATGTTTCCGCTCAACGGGGGGTCGTTGATGCAATTGTCGACTATGGAAATCAATTGCTCGGCAGAAATGTCCTTGGGGACATCAAAGGCTTGGCGGGGCTTGATTTTGACCGAGCGGTCTTTTTGGGGTCGGGACCTTTGTTCGGTACCGCTATGGAGTCCCATCTCAAGTTACAGGAATTGACCGATGGCGATGTGGTTTGTAAGAATGATTCCTACCTTGGGTTTCGCCACGGTCCCAAGGCTGTTGTCAACGAGCGTACCCTGTTGGTATACTATTTCTCCAACAATGCCAAAGTGCTTCGATACGAAAAGGATCTCGTGGAAGGAATGGCAATCGGCAAAAGACCGTTGAAACAAGTTGGAATTTCTACCGTGCCTATCGATGGGCTTTCGGTCGACACCTTGATTGTGTTGGGCGAAGGGCAGGTCGATGCCGTTCCGGAGGAATTCCTCTGCGTCTGTTTTATTCTCTTCGGTCAGCTTCTTGGCTTGTTCAAGTCACTGCATCTGGGGCTCGAACCGGATTCCCCATCAAAATCAGGGGCTATTTCGCGCGTGGTCCAAGGGGTTAAAATTTATCAAACATGAAGTTAAATTATAATAAAAAGAAAGGAAAAAAAAGAAAATAAATTTTAATGAAAAGGTTGTATAATGTTAATATTTTTTTAACTTTGAGGAAGCCGTAAGATAATTACACATCTTATAAAAAGTTGTTTTGAGCCATTAAATCGCCAAAGCGAGCAGGCTATTGTTCAAACGCTCTTCAGGGCGCATTGCTTGGGAGGGTGCTAATACTTAATAAAAAACCATCTAAACTAAACGTAAATTATGAAACGAATTCTAGTTATGGGCATTCGGATTCCGGTACTTTCGGTTTTCATGTTGATGTGCATGGCCTTGGTGGCCCCAAGCGTGCATGGCCAAACTGAGGTAACAGGTAACGTATCGGACGCAACAGGACCCTTGCCCGGGGTCAACGTCGTGGTCAAGGGCACGACCGTCGGTGTTTCCACTGACTTTGACGGTAACTATTCCATTGAAGTTCCGCAGGGTCAAGGCACATTGGTTTTTACCTATATCGGTTATCAAAAGCAAGAGGTTGCCATCAATGACAGAACAACAGTTGATGTTGTTATGACCGAGGATGCCCAATCCCTGAGCGAAGTGGTCGTTGTGGGGTATGGCACCCAACGAAAGGCCGATTTGACTGGTTCGGTGGGCTCTATAGGTTCTTCTGAAATAGTCACCAAGCCAATAACGAGTCCTGACCAAGCACTGGCCGGTACGATCTCCGGGGTCAACATTACCAACCGAAGCGGTGACCCGGGGGCACCTATCAGTGTCAATATCAGGGGTGTGGGTACACCTGGGGTGAACGACCCTTTATGGGTTATTGATGGAGTTCCCATCGTGCAAACAACCAACATTACAGTTAACACCTCCTCCACTACCGATTCCAATCCGCTCGCTGGTCTGAACGCAAATGACATCGAGTCCATCGATGTCCTAAAGGATGCGGCTTCAACTGCTATTTATGGGGCCAGGGCGGCCAACGGTGTTATTATTGTAACTACCAAAAGAGGTAAAAGGGGCGATGCAAGGGTGACTTATGATGGATATACTTCCTTTGCCACTGTAAGGAAGACCATAGATGTGTTGGATGTCGAGCAGTATATCGACATTCAGGGGCAGCTTGGCACCGATCTATCCCAATTTAGCGGGCAGTCCTTTGTGGATTGGCAGGATTTGATGTTTAAGACCGGTTTTGTGCAAAATCACAACGTTTCGGTCAGTGGTGGGAACGAAAAAGCCACTTATTTTATTTCAGGGGGATATATGGATCAAGAGGGTGTCGAAAGGGCCCAGGGTTTTAGAAGGTATTCCTTTAAGGCTAACTCCGATATACAAGTGGGGGAAAGGCTTAAATTCGGGGAATCCATTTTGATCAGCCAAGTAGATAGGCAGGTACAAAGTGAGCCGGGTATATTCGCCGGTTTTAATTCCGCGACCAATGCGCCATATTATCAGCCTTATGGGGATGGACCGCTGGGCTACAACTTGATCAATCAACAGACGGTTGGACAGGGTTCTGCTACCAATTATCTTTTTAATACCGATGATCGGTTTACCAAAACGACCATACAGACCCGTAAAGTGCTGGCCAATTTCTATGGTGAACTCAACATTGTGGAAGGCCTTAAGGCAAGGACCTCATTGGGTATCGACTATAATGTCGGTGTCGGGGATTATTTCACCAGTGGCATTGATCTGCTGAACGGTGCTTCGGGTTCCTCCCTGTTGGTGTCTGAAAGACCCATTGAATTGACTTTGACCAGTGCGGCGACACTGCAGTACGATAAGACATTTGGCGATGGTGACCATAATATAGGTGCTCTGTTCGGTTTTGAGCAGACCAAGTTCAGGTATGATAAGCAACGTTTGCAGGGAAGGGATTTGTTCAACGAAAACTTTGCCGCTACCGGTACAACGGTTGCCGGTGCCAATGAAGCCGACCTTTGGACCTTGCAAGGTTGGTTGGGAAGGCTGACTTACAATTACAAGGGGAGATATCTGGCAACGGCCAATGTTAGGAGGGATGCTACTTCCCGATTTGCCCCTGGAAACAGAGATCAGGTATTCCCATCGGTTTCCGTAGGTTGGAGGATTACCGACGAGAGCTTCTTTCCCGAGGACACTAAAATTGACGATATCAAACTAAGGGCCGGTTGGGGTCAATCGGGCAACCAGTTTACAGGGCTCAATTTTGCCTATCTGAGCGCCATTGACAACAATGTTCGCTATGTAATTGGCGATGATCAGCAGACCGTTGTGGCGCCTGCACCCACAACATTTGCCAATTCTGACCTAAAGTGGGAGACAAGTACCCAGTTTGATATTGGTGTCGATGCCAGTTTTTATGATGGTAAATTGACCACCACCATTGATTATTACAACAAAACCACGGATGATGTGCTGATTGGATTTCCCCTACCGTATGTTTCTGGTTTCTTCCTTTCTGCTGATGCCAACATAGGACAGATAAAAAACTCAGGTATTGAATTTTCCTTTAATTATGCAAACTCCGTTGGGGACTTTAAATATAGTTTTGGAGGTAACCTGACAACGGTAAAGAACGAGGTAACCGATCTGGGATCGATTCCTTCCATAATCAGCGGGATCGGTGGTGCTTCCACCCACAGGACCATTGTAGGGGAAAGTCTCGGTCATTTTTATGGATACAGAACAAATGGTCTTTACCAAAATGACGCCGAGGTGGCAGCAGCGGTCCCTGATGCCTTGGGCACCCCTTCACCTGGGGATATTCGCTTTGTGGATGTCAATAATGACGGTGTAGTGGATGCCGAGGATAGGACTATATTGGGCAGTCCCTTCCCTGGATTCTTTTACGGATTTGCTTTTAATGCCGAATATAAGGGATTTGACCTCTCCATGAATTTGAGGGGAGTGGGAGATAGACAGATATTCAATTCTGCGCGAATTGGTTTGGAAGGAATGACGGGACAGGGCAATTTCAGTACCCAAATCCTCGATAGATGGACAGGTGAGGGCACTACGAATTCAAGTTCCAATCCCCGACTTGCCGTCAACGACCCTAACGGCAACAACCGATTCTCGGACAGATGGGTCGAAAATGCGGGGTATCTTCGTATACAGAACATTTCTGTTGGGTACACTGTGCCTCAGGAAAAACTTAAAAATTGGACTGATAACTTCATTACCAATATGCGGTTTTATATCGGTGCACAAAACTTGGCTACCTTCACTGAGTATTCCGGATATGATCCGGAAGTGGGCCGTGATCAAAGTTTTCAAAAAGGTGATTTTACGCTGGCCACAGGTCAAGATGGGGGGCAGTCTCCGTTGCCCAGGATTATACAGTTAGGATGGACAGTGAACTTTAATTAAAAATATTATAATCAATTTAGTCATGAAAAAATCAAACCAATTAATACTTGCCGTTTGCTTTTTGGGTGCTTTGTTCTCATGCAGCGATCAATTAGATCTGCAGCCTCTTGATAGGTTGACCACTGACACTTTCTATAAAAGCAGGGCCGACTTTGACGGTGCCATATTTGCATCGTACTCCTCCATACAGGATTTATGGGGAACCAGTACCGAAACTTTGGGGGAGCGCGGGGAATTCTGGAAGCTAACGTGTGTCATCACCGATGATGTAGCTGCAGATGCCGTTACCTCGGATCAGAGGTCACGTGATATCGACGCTCTTTTGATACGGGCGGCTGACGTGCCCTACGCAGCTGCGTATACCCAAATATATGAGGGTATTTACCGTGCCAATATCGTACTCGATAGATTGAATGCTGAAAATGAGCTTACAGAGGAGGATAAGACGGTTTT
This sequence comes from Flagellimonas halotolerans, assembly GCF_035818535.1. NCBI lineage: Bacteria > Pseudomonadati > Bacteroidota > Flavobacteriia > Flavobacteriales > Flavobacteriaceae > Flagellimonas > Flagellimonas halotolerans. The sequence continues at coordinate 30,837 of NZ_JAYKYV010000010.1, forward strand.
GGCCGCAGAGGCTAAGTTCCTTAGGGCCTGGTTCCATTTTCAAGCCCTAAAAATGTTCGGGACACCCCCATTGGCCATGGAAATCATTCCGGGAATTAATGACCAAGCCTTGCCCAATGCTACCAAGGACGAGCTGTTCGATGCGATTTTGACAGACTTGTCCGATGCTGCGGCAGGATTGCCGCCGGTATGGGATAGTGGCAATACGGGAAGGGCTACATCTTGGGCCGCCATTTCATACATAGGAAAGGTGAATGTCTGGAAAGAGGATTGGCCCGCAGCGATTACCGCCTTTGAAAATGTAGTCAACAATGGTCCGTACAGTCTGATGCCCAATTATGGGGACAACTTTAACTACACCATGGAAAACAATGCCGAATCCATTTTTGAAATACAATTTGGAGGGCCCTTCTCCGACGATAACCTATGGGTGTTCGACGATACCCATTCTGAGGATTTCAAAGCCTCGCAAGGAATTGCCCGTTCTTATTACTGGGATGCCGGCGGTAACGGCGTGCCGGGAGGTAAGAATGGATGGTTCGCCCCGACACAGGATTTGTTAAATGCCTTTGAAGCGGGAGATACCAGATTGGGGACCATGCTCTACCAAGAAGGTGATACCTATTATAGTTATGATGCCGGAGGACAAATTGTACAGCCTTATGACCCAACCTGGTCATCAACTTCTTTGACATCGAGCAAATACCAAGGGGAGGTCAATACGGTACCTGGAAACCGTTCGCCCAACGGGCAGTCTGAATTCAACAATGAACGATGGTTTAGATTTGCCGAACTTAAATTGCTCTACGCCGAGGCATTGATCGAAGGTGGGGGTGATTTGGGAATTGCGGAACGCCAGATCAACGACATACGCAACAGGGCCGGATTGCCGGACTTGGAGGTCGGAGCAGATCTTTTGACGGCCATGAGACAAGAGAAAAGGATAGAACTAGCATTTGAGCCACATAGATGGTTTGATATAACCCGGTGGGGTATTGGCCCTGACGTTTTTGGTGCAAACTGGGACGAAAGGTTGAATGTTTTCCCCTTTCCGTTATCAGAGATTGAGCGATCGGACGGTCTTCTCCAACAAAATCAGGGTTACTAGCAATCCGTCCAAAAATGTTGTTTTAAGTGTTTAGTAGTTTGATTTAGTTATTTTAACTCAACAATCCAATCTATTTTTATAGATTGGATTGTCTGTTTATTGCTTTCGGACATGCTAAATAAAAATTTGATTATGCGCTTAAGTCCAATTTTTAGAATTATCCCTTATAGGGCATTGGTGTTGTTATATATGACCCTGTTCCTAGTGGGTTGTGGGGATGATGGTACACTTTTTATGGCCAGGACGCCGGGACAGACCGGGATCCATTTCTCCAATAAATTGAATTTAAGCGATGAACTATCCGTACTTGAATTTGAGTATATGTACAATGGTGCGGGCGTTGCCGTAGCGGATTTTGATCTGGACGGACTTCAGGATATCTATTTTACGGCCAATATGTCAAGTAATGCCCTGTACAAAAACTTGGGTGACTGGAAGTTCGAGGACGTTACCTTGAACTCGAATACCAGCACGAGCAATTGGTCCAACGGCGTTGCCATAGTCGATATCAATCAAGACTCATATCCGGATATCTACGTGAGTTGCGGAGGTCCTAGGGGAAGTAGCGGGCAGGCCAGAAAAAACCTATTGTTCATCAATAATGCAGGATCGGGAAAAGGCCTTACGTTCACCGAATCGGCAGCCGAATGGGGATTGGACTATGAAGGTTATTCCATTCAGGCGGCTTTCTTCGATTACGATCGGGATGGCGATCTCGATATGTACTTGCTTAACAACGCTTTGGTCGATTATAACAGAAATACCGCCCGTCCCATCGATATCTCTGGTAAGGTCGCCTCGACGGACAAACTTTATCGCAATAACGGTAACAATACCTTTACCGATGTTTCAAAAGATGCCAATATCCTGATCGAAGGATTTGGACTGGGGGTCCAAATCTGTGATATGAACAGGGATGGTTGGCCTGATATTTATGTATCCAATGATTTTTTGACCAACGACCTACTTTATGTAAACCAGAAAGATGGAACGTTCAGGAACGAATTGGCCGACTATTTTGAACATCACACCTTCAATGGAATGGGCAATGATATTGCCGATATCAACAACGACGGGTTCATGGATGTCGTTGTGCTGGATATGTTGCCCGAGGATAACAAGCGCTGGAAACTGACTATGATGGGCAATAAATATGATGAATTCCAAGAATGGCTCTCCTATGGCTACCGGCCGCAATACATCAGGAACACACTTCAATTGAACAACGGCAATGGCTCCTTCAGTGAAGTTGGGCAGTTGATGGGCATCTCAGCGACCGAATGGAGCTGGAGCCCCCTATTTGCGGATTTTGACCAAGATGGGTTACGGGACCTATATGTGACCAATGGCTACAGGCAAGATATCACCAACCTGGATTTCATGGTCTACGGTAATAGAGTTCTGACAATGGGTACCGAAGAGGCAAATAGGAAAGCCCGGCTCGAGGAACTCAATAAATTGCCGGGGATTAAAATAAAAAATTATATGTACCGCAATACCGGGGAACTTGGTTTTGAAAATACAACCGATAAGGCAGGTTTTGATATGCCCACCTATTCCAATGGGGCCGCCTATGCGGACCTGGACAATGATGGGGACCTGGATTTGGTCATCAACAATATAGATGACCCCGCCGGGGTATACCAAAACCAAAGTGAAAGGAACACCGCCTCGAATTTTATCAAATTCAAGTTCAAGGGTAAGCCAAACAATCGGGACGGAATCGGTAGCCATCTGGAGATCCGTTATGGCGACAAAAAGCAAGTGGGGTATCACACCCCTTACAGAGGATATCTTTCCTCGGTGGAACAGGGCCTCCATTTTGGTCTGGGAAACACGCAGGTGATTGATACGGTAATCGTTACATGGCCGGATGGCAAAAAACAATTATTGAAAAATTTGGCCGCAAACAAGGTATATCAACTGGATGAATCCAAGGCTTCCCAAGCCATTGCATTGGAACGGACAATGCCAAAGGAGACTTCCTTGTTCGTTCGGAAGGACACCTCTTTTTTAAGTCATCATCATAAAGAAGACAAATTTGTGGATTATAAGGTCCAGCCCCTTTTACAGCATATGCACTCCAAAAATGGCCCGGGGATTTCAGTGGGCGATGTCAATGGTGACCATTTGGAAGACTTTTATATTGGCGGGGCTGCCGGGCAGGCCGGTACATTGATGATACAACAGGAGGATGGAAAATTTGTGGAACAGGAGTTTCAGGATTCGCAATATGAAGATATGGGTGCTTTGTTCTTTGATGTTGAAAATGACGGGGATCAGGATCTATATGTAGTTAGCGGAGGTAGCAGTTTTGGAAAGGATAGTGGGTTATATCGGGACCGTGTCTATCTGAATGACGGCTCAGGAAACTTTTTGAAAAATGATATTTTGCCTCCCAATGCGACCAGTGGTTCTGTTGTGGCAGGGGCCGATTATAATAGGGACGGATACATGGATCTATTTGTCGGGGGCAGGGTGAGGCCGGGTGAATATCCGTTGACGCCCAAAAGTATGCTACTGCAGAACAAAGGGGGTACGGGGGAGTTTAAATTTGTGGAAGATCCTAAAAACACCGCTCTGAAGGAACTGGGAATGGTGACGGCCGCACTTTGGACGGACATAGATAATGATGACTGGATCGACCTTATTGTGGTAGGGGAGTTTATGCCTGTACGTATCTTTAAAAATAACCGGGGCTCCCTTATGGAGCTTTCCAATGAACATGGCCTGGAAAACAGTTATGGTTGGTGGAACAGCATTAGTGCCGGGGATTTTGATTCCGATGGGGATATGGACTATATCCTGGGAAATTTTGGACTGAACAACCGTTTTGAGGTCAGTGAAAGTGAACCGCTTCGTATCTATGCCAAGGATTTTGACAATAATGGACTGATCGATCCGGTGATGAGCTGCTACATTAACGGTGAAAATTATGCGGTACACTCCCGCAATGACCTGATCAAACAGATCAATGCCATGCGCGGTCGGTTCAGGACCTACACGGATTATGCAGAAGCGCCGTTCTCGGAAACTTTTTTGAAGGAAGAACTCGAAGATGCAGTGGTATTTAGATGTGAGCAATTTGCCAACAGTTATCTGGAAAATCTGGGAAATGGCAAATTTAAGCTACGTGCACTTCCCAAAATTGCCCAAATTGCCCCTATGTACGGAACCCATGTCGGTGACTATGACCAAGACGGGAATTTGGACATACTTTCCGTTGGCAACTTTTATAGTGGCGAGGTATTTGCCGGTCGGTACGATGCCTCCAAAGGATGGTTCTTGGCTGGTGACGGTAAGGGAAACTTCACCAGTGTCGATTTCCGCGAAAGCGGATTCTTCCTTAAAGGGGACGCTAAATCCTTGGTCAATATACATATTGGTGACCAGGAGCTTGTACTTTCTGGTATTAACAACGGCCCGTTGGCCATTTTCCAACATCAAGGCAAGAACCGGAAACGCTACTACCCGACCGATGATGAGATTGGTGCCCTTGTGACCTATTGGGATGGAAGGGTCCAACGTTTTGAGTTCGGTCGGGCATCAGGGTATCTGTCCCAGTCCAGTAGGGCTTTTGCCCTTCCAGAGGGGGCTAGCTCGATCATGGTCATCGACCAATTGGGCAATAAACATGAAATTATGCGAATACAATGAAAAAGACCTTATTACATATATATACCGTCCCGCTTTTTATTGTGGTGCTGGCACTTTTTGTCTCCTGTGATCAGACTGGGAAGGAACTGTTCAAATTGCACCCTCCCAAGCGATCTGGTCTTCATTTTGAAAATACCATCATAGAGAATGACACCGTAAACGTCTTTCAATTCATGAATGTGTATACGGGTGCGGGGGTAGCGGTCGGCGATATCAACAATGATGGATTGCCCGATATCTATTTCAGCGGCAATATGGTCTCCGGACGACTTTTTCTCAATAAGGGCGGACTCCGTTTCGAGGATATCAGTGAATCGGCAGGTATCCTTAATGCCAGGTGGGGTACTGGAGCCACCATGGTGGATATCAATCAGGATGGTTGGCTGGATATTTACGTTTGTGTATCCGGTGGAGGGAAGGAGTCGGATAGGGCCAATTTATTGTACATTAACAATGGGGACATGACCTTTGAGGAACGGGCAGAGTCTTATGGTCTGGCCGATAGGAGACAGTCCATGCAAGCTGCATTTTTTGATTACGATAAGGACAACGACCTGGATATGTATTTGATGGTCAATCCAGCTGCCTATGAACAACGTGTTAACGTAAGTCAACCCAGAAAACTGAACGGGGAGTCGATCAGCAACGATAGGTTGTACCATAACAATGGTGATGGTACCTTCGAGGATGTGACCCTAAAGGCGGGAATTTTGACCGAGGGCTATGGACTTGGAATAGGAATTTCGGATATAAACAACGATTCATGGCCGGATATCTACATATCCAACGACTTTATTGGCAGTGATATCCTATATATCAATCAACAGAATGGAACCTTCAAGAACGAACTGAGCCGTTATATCAACCATACCAGCTATGCCGGGATGGGGAACGATATCGCCGATATCAACAATGACGGGAAACCCGATATAGTTGTGCTCGATATGAGACCGGAGGACAATAAAAGACAAAAATTGATCATTTCTTCAACAGGGTACGATAGATTTCAAATGATGTTGGAGGCAGGGTACGACCCCCAGTATAGCCGAAATACATTACAACTGAACATGGGGGGCGATGAATTCAGTGAAATTGGCTTTATGTCGGGGATAAGCAGTACCGATTGGAGCTGGAGCCCTCTATTGGCGGATTTTGACAACGATGGCTCCAAGGATTTATTTGTGACCAACGGTTTTCTTAGGGATTTGGGTAACCTGGATTATATCCATTACCAAAACATTTATGATAATCCCTTGGGTGATGCCCAAACAAAGATTGACCAAAAACTGAAATCCATCAGTGAACTGCCTCCGGCAAAATTGGTCAATTACCTCTATAGGAACAAAGGAGACCTAACCTTTGAGAATGTTACCAAAGAATGGGGTATCGAGAGTCCCAGTTGTTCCAATGGCGCAGCCTATGCGGATTTTGATAATGACGGGGATTTGGAACTGGTCGTAAACAATGTCAACCAACCTGCCTTTCTTTATGAGAACCGGACGAGCCAATTTGATCGCTCGAATTTCTTACGGATTGAACTGCGTGGGGAAAAAGGCAATCTTGATGGTATTGGCTCAAGAATTGAAGTCACCATTGACGGGGCGACCCAACATTATGAACATTACCTGAGCAGAGGTTATGAGTCAGCCGTTGATCGTACCGTACATTTTGGCCTGGGCCAATCCGAGCGTATAGATACCCTTGAAATTATATGGCCCGATAATCGTCATCAAGTTCTTGTGGACATTCCCTCCAATCAGACCTTGAGGCTTGTGCAATCCGAGGCATCGGCAGGCTCAAGGAATTCCAATATGGGCAGCAGCCCACGATTGTTCAGGGATGTCACAGATTCCCTGGATGTTGATTTTAAGCATCAAGAGGATGCAACGGTGGATTTTAAAATGCAATCCATATTGCCGCATATGCATTCTAGAAATGGACCGGGTATAGCGGTAGGTGATGTTGACAATGATGGTTTGGACGATTTTTATGTTGGGGGAGCGGCGGGCTCCTCTGGCCAATTGTTTTTACAGGATTCCACGGGCGACTTCCAGGAAGGCAATTTGACCACTGAGCCCCAGTTTGAGGATATGGGGGCCCTTTTCTTTGATGCGGACGGGGACCAAGATCTGGATCTCTACGTGGTGAGCGGCGGGGTGTCGGTATCCAATGAAATCGAACTGTATCAAGACCGGATTTATATCAATGATGGCAGCGGCAATTTCTCCAGAGATATGGCATTGCCAAAAATCGAAACCAGCGGATCCGTGGTAACGGCCGCCGATTTTGACCATGACGGCGACCTTGATCTTTTCGTCGGGGGCAGGGTCTCCCCGGGCGCCTATCCCACTCCGGCCAAAAGTTACCTACTTGAAAATAGGTCCGATTCCAATTCGGGACGCATAAATTTCGTCGATAGGGGCCCCAAAGTGCCAGAATGGGGCAAACTTACCATGGTTACATCTGCCCTTTGGACGGATTTTGACAACGATGGTTGGCGAGACCTTATCGTTGTCGGTGAGTTCATGCCGATCACTATTTTTAAAAACAATGCGGGCGAATTGATATACATGGATCAAGGACAAACACAACTGCCTAACACGAATGGTTGGTGGAACAGCATTGCCGGAGGCGATTTTGATAGGGATGGGGACGTGGATTACCTTGTCGGTAATTTGGGGCTCAATAACCGTTACAACGTTTCCGGGAACACTCCGCTCTCCATCTATGCGAAGGATTTTGACAAGGATGGGAAAATGGACCCGATAATGAGCCAATATATCCATGGCAAGGAATATTTGGTACATTCAAGGGATGAGATCATTGGGCAGATTAATGCCATGCGGGCCCGTTTCAAGACCTACGAGTCCTACTCGGATGTTACTTTTGAGGAATCCTTCCTTCCCGAAGAAATAGACGGAAGCTACATTATACGGAGTACATGGTTCGAGAGCTCGCTTTTGGAAAACCTTGGTAATGGACAATTCTCGATAAGTGCTTTGCCCAAGATGTGCCAAATGGGCCCTATAAAGGGTATCGTCGTCGAGGATTTCGATGGGGATGGGGCTTTGGACGCATTGCTAACGGGCAATTCATATACCACGGAAGTGTCCATTGGAAGATATGACGCCATCAAAGGGATTTTCCTGAAAGGAAATGGCAAGGGCAGGTTCACGGCCATGACGCCGGAGACAAGCGGATTCCTGAATGATTGGGATACCAATGGACTATCCAAACTTGGCAAGGCCGATGGAACCATTTATGTGCTTGTGGCAAACAATGACAATGCCTTAAAAATCTTTGATCTCAGGGAGGACCAAAACCAAGCGGTTCGACTGGACATCCCCCAAGGTATCGAAAGCGCGGAGATCTTGCTCACCGATGGTTCAAGTTACAAAATGGAATTTTATCATGGTGAGGGGTACTTGTCGCAACATGGCAGGAGTATGTTGCTGAACAAGGGGATACAGGCCATTATATGGAAAGACAACAAGGGGAACAGCAAAAAGATAGTGTATGAAGAAGCATTTCAGTAGATTCTATGTATTACTTTTCATTGTATTAAGCTCGTGCCAACAAAAGCACGATAAACAGGCTTTGGACCTATATGTTGAAAAAGGTACAACGAAGCTCAACCATGGGCTCACCGATGTAATAGTTTCGGATATTTTTACCCCTCCCGTGGCCAGTCGCATATATGCATATGCCAATATTGCAGGATATGAGGCCATCCGATTCCAAAAGAAGTCGTTAAAATCACTTGCAGGTCAATTGAACGGTTTGGGGCCTTTACCGGTTCCGCTAGCCGACAAATCCTATTATTTCCCGTTGGCTTCAATGGTAGCCTTTACTGATGTGGCGCAAGAACTGGTATTCAACCGTGAAGGCATTCAAGAGCTTCAGGCCGGCATATTGGCCGAAATACAGGAAATAGGAATCGATAGTCAAACCTATCGGAATTCCGTGGCATTCGGAGAAGCCATCGCAGAGCGCATTTTGAAATGGGCCAAAGAGGATGGCTATAACAAAAGAACGGCATTGCCCAGATACAGTGTAACGGAAGACCATGGGCGTTGGCGTCCCACACCTCCGGGCTATATGGATGCCATTGAGCCCAATTGGAACACCTTAAGACCTTTCGTCCTTGATTCCGCCCAACAATTCGACCCTGGTCCCCCAACGGATTTCAGTGAGAAAGAGGGGACGATATTTTATGAGGAGGCCACAGAAGTGTACGCTACCGTCAAGGGACTGAATGAAGAGCAGGTGGCCATTGCCAAATTCTGGGATTGTAATCCAAATGTTTCGGTGACCCAGGGGCATGTGATGTATTTTAAACAAAAGATATCCCCTGGAGGGCATTGGATGCACATTGCTTGTCAGGCAACAGAGGATATGCAAGGCAGTACCTCGGAGAAACAAGGGGTCATGGCCTCTGTGAGCATTGCCTTGGCGGATGCGTTTATAAGTTGTTGGGATCAAAAGTACAAGAGCAACCTTATAAGACCTGAAACCTACATCAACGCCTATATAGACCCAGAGTGGGACCCAGTGCTGCAAACTCCGGCCTTTCCCGAGCATACATCGGGCCATAGCGTGGCCTCGGGTGCGGCCGCAACGGTATTGACGGAATTGATCGGCGGGCAGTATGCCTTTATCGATTCCACAGAGGTTCCTTATGGGCTTCCGAAAAGAAAATACCGATCCTTTATGCAAGCTGCCGAAGAAGCGGCCATTAGCAGGCTCTACGGCGGTATCCATTACCGTCCTGCCATTGAGAAAGGCTTGGTTCAAGGCAAACGCATAGGAGCGTTTGTCATGGAAAACATCAAACTGGAATGATCGAACATGGTCATTTCATAGTCATAATTTAACCTAACCAAAAAATGTCCGAAACACAATCTACTACCAATCGTTTATTCTCACTGGATGTATTCAGGGGGCTTACCATGTTTCTCCTCATTGCTGAAGCGGCCGGATTTCACCACAATTTTTATGAATTCTCCAAAGGCACGTTTTGGGAGCCCATAGCAATACAATTGCACCATCATCCGTGGCACGGTCTTCGTTTTTGGGATCTGATACAACCCTTTTTTATGTTTATCGTAGGTGTGGCGATGCCATTTTCATTGCGTAAACGATTGGCAACCAGAACCCGTTCCCAAGTGACCGGTCACATTGTAAAAAGATGCTTTTTATTGTTCACCTTTGGTGTTCTGCTGCACTGTGTCTACCGGCACGATTTGGTTTGGGAATTGTGGAATGTACTGGTACAGCTCGCTTTTACAATTCTTATCGCATATGCCATAATGGGTCTGCCCCATAAATACCAACTCCTTTTTTCTGTCGGCCTGCTGATCCTAACGGAGGTTTTGTACCGTAGCTATAATCCCCTCGACCCTTACAATAACGGTGAAAGTTTTGGTTCCTTCATGGATATGTTGCTGATGGGCAAAATTAATGACGGTGGCTGGGTAGCCATAAATTTCATACCTACAGCGGCCCATACCATCTGGGGGGTGATCTGTGGACAATTGTTGCTATCCGACAAAGGGGAAAATAAAAAGGTCAAAATTTTTATCGCCGGTGGGGCGATTCTTTTAGCCAGTGGTTATTTGTTGGACTTGACAGGTATCACCCCGATCATAAAAAGAATAGCCACGACTTCATTTACCTTGGTTTCCGGTGGCTATACCCTTTTGGCTTTGGCCCTTTTTTATTGGTATATAGATATGGGGAAAGGCCCAAGAAAAGCGTTAAAGATCTTTGCTGTTGTGGGCACCAACTCCATATTTATATACCTGTTCTCGGAAACCTTGGGCATACAGTGGTTCCGGGGATTTGGTTTGATCTTTACCGAAGGTATCTTTGGTGCCATCGGACTGTCCCATGATGCAGTTCTTGTGTTGAATGCACTTTTGGTGCTGTTTATCTTTTGGTATCTTACGTATTTTCTCAATAAGCATAAAATTTACTTTAAGGTATAATCAAGCCGGTCGTTTTGGGTATAGGTCGATGCTTGGGTCGACCTTGTAACGGGGGCCATTGCCAAGCGCCCGTTCTTTGATGCAAACCCTTCCCGTTATATGCAGGTTCGGCATTACAGGTAACACATCAAATTTTCAGAATTGATGATTTCGATGGGAAGGAACTCTTTTGTGGGCGTATGTTTTCCGAACAATAAAAGCTCTGCCAAATGCTTCAAAGACCGTGATGCCTGTAGCCGTGGTGCCTGATGGATAAGGAACTGGATTTTCCCCGATTCCAGATAGTCTATATTGCGGGGCAGTAGGTCGTACCCTATGACAAAGGCATTTTTGTCCATAACCTCAAGCATATGCGCCACTTTGTATGCTTTGGAATTGGTTACAAAGAATGCGTCTATGTCATAGGTTTCCTTAAAACTGGACAAGTCATCTCCCATGGCATCGGAGTCAAGGGTTTTTGTATATATGTTCGCCTTGATTTCAGTACCCTCAAAATAGGACCTGAACCCCTTTTCCTTTTGTTGCATATGGATGGCGTTGCCAAAGGCCTCGTCCATATGGATGATCCCTATGTTGGAATCCGCAGCAAGAAAACTGGAGATGAGCTTGGCCCCGACCCTGCCACTTCTGTGAAGATCTTGTCCGACATGATGATTTACATGTTTTTTTGGCAAACTGTTGAAGGTGGCGCTGCGTATGTTCCTGTTAAATAACTTTTTGAGCAATATATCGCTCTCCTGCTCAAACAACGGAACGAACAAAAAGGCATCCGGGAATCTGTCGATCAGGACCTGCCCCTCGTGAACCAAAGTATCGGGTGCCTCCGGATCAAAATATGCAACGGTGATGTCCAGGTCAAAGGCCTCATATTCCTTGATAACCGAAACGATTCCTTGCTGGCAGGGCAACCAATACAAATCTTTATTGGGGTCGGGTACCAGTACACAGATGGAATGGACTTTGTTGTTTTTCAAAGACCTGGCCATAGGGTTTGGCTTGTAGTTGAGTTCCTTCAAGGCAGCATTGACCCTTTGCAGGGCCTTATCAGAAACTTTTCCCCTTTGATGAAGGACCCTGTCCACGGTCCCGATGGATACCTCCGCTATGCTTGCAATATCCCTGATCCTTATTTTTTTGTTCATACCAAGCAAATATAAAGAAAGGTGTTCGTTTGCCTTTCATTATAAAGTGAAAAGTGTGTACGTACACACTAATTTTTATATCTTGCACTTTAATGGAAGATGACAGTACGTTTAAATAAATCATTGTCAATGCTATGGGATTGTTGAATACATCTATGGATACCACTGAGGAATCAGAGTCCATTCTCGTACAAGCACCAGGTCGTACCTGTTTGTTCGGAAATCATCAGGATTATTTGGGACTACCTGTAATAGCTTGCGACATACACAGGCATATTGTCCTTAGGGCCACCAAAAATTCGGCGGGAAAATTTCGTATCCATAAACCTGATATTGGGGAATATCGGGTCATAGACATAATGGATAAAATCGAGTATGTCGAAAAAGAGGACCATCTATTGGCTGCCATAAAAATATTGGCGACATATGGTTGTATTCCAAATTCCGGATATGATATTTGCATAAAGGGCAATATCACCATTAATGCGGGTACTTCCAGTTCTAGTGCGGTAGTGGTGGCCTGGATACGGTTCATGACCACGGCATTTGGCTGTGAACGGATAGTGACAAAGGAATTGATATCGCGTTTGGCCTATGAGGCCGAAGTGGCTTTCCATGGATCGTCAGGAGGTAAAATGGACCAATACAGTATCGCTCTGGGACATGTAATCTATCTGGAAACGTCGGGAACCGATTACCATGAAATATTTGAAACACGAATTCCCGGGCCCATTGTTGGCGAATCAGGAATACCCAAACAGACCACGGGGGTATTGTGGGAACTTAAGGAAAAGGCTTTGCTGGCCATTGCAAAGGTCAGGGAAAGGTTGCCGACTTTCGATATTCGACAGGTGTCCGGGCAAGAGTTTCCCAAATACGCCGAATATATACCGGATGATTTAAAAATATGTTTCGAAGCGGCCGTTCTCAATCACGACATAACCCAAAGGGCTCTATTGGAATTTCGAAAACCCTCTTTGGAATTGGAAACGATCGGTAAATTGATGAATGAACACTATCATGTGTTGAAAGAATACTTAAAGATTACCTTGCCGTTGATAGACGATATGGTGCATGCCGCCTTGAGAGCAGGTGCTCTGGGGGGCAAGATCGTCGGGTACGGCCGTGGAGGGAGCATAGTGGCATTGGCACTACCAGATTAGCAACAAGATGTGATCGACGCCATCAAGCGGGCTAAGGCAAGGGACGCCTATGGGGTAAATGTTGATCCAGAAGTTATCGTTAACCAACCAAATTTGTAAAAATGGACGCAATTTCAAGTTTAGTGATTTTAGCTGGGGGGGCATCTTCCAGAATGAAAAAGCAGGCATCCAAAGGGGAGGGCCTTAGTCAAGAAGACATCAAACAGGCCAACGAACGTAGTAAAGGGCTCATTGGAGTGGGCCAGGAAGGCCGACCTTTACTGGATTACCTGTTGTACAATGCCAAGCTGGCCGGTTATGCCAAGATATATATGGTCATTGGAGAAAATGGCCAGCTCTTCAAGGAGTTTTATGGGGGAACCGATAGCGGAGGCTCGTTCCATGGACTACAAATACGTTTTGTTGTCCAACATATACCCAAAGATAGGATAAAACCTTTGGGAACAGCCGATGCGCTGTATCAGGCCACCCAACAATACCCAGAACTCAAATCGGAAAGGTATACTGTTTGCAACAGTGATAATTTATATTCGGAAAAGGCTTTAAGGGCCCTACGGGAGACTGGTTCCCCCAATGCGTTGATAGCCTATGACAGGGAGGCCATGGAGTTTTCAGAGGAACGTATTTCAGGTTTTGCACTGCTCAAGTTGGATGATCTTGGGTACGTTAGGGACATTCTGGAAAAGCCACGACCGGAACAGGTGGATTCCTATAGGGATAAATCGGGCAAACTACGGGTGAGTATGAACGCCTTTACCTTCGATGGTGCCACCATGCAGCCATTTCTGCAGGATTGTCCCATACATCCTGAGCGCGGCGAAAAGGAACTGCCCACGGCATTTTTAAATATGTTGCGCAACTATCCAGGATCAGCTGTTGGTATACCGCTCTCTGAACACGTTCCGGATCTTACGGCCAAAGACGATATTGTGAACGTGAAGATTTATCTAAAGGAACATTATCCAGATCTTACTTGGTAATGACGAGCATTAAATCCGGCAATGGATTCTGTGGATGTGCAATCTAATTTAACGGAACATCCTTGGTGATTTTATCGATATGGTGACCGAAGAGTTCGGCCATTATGGATTGGAAGGGGCATCGATGGTGGAGCAGCCCTTGGAACCCGACCCGAGACAAGAGGGGAAAACCCCGGCCAAGCTTGCCTGATCGGGGTTGTGCACTGTAATTTTATGTGGATCATGGCCGGTGGCCCACTATAGCCTTACCCGTATGGAACCGTTGGGGAGCACAAGCTCGGCATCCACGGTCAACGGGGCACGGGTCCTTGTGGAATAATAGACCCCGTCCCGGTAATAATGGCCGTCATTGTGGTAAAAACCATGGTCACAGTGATGACACTCGTTAAGGTGCTCCAGTTCACGCTTCCTCAGTTCCCTGTAATATTCCCTTTGATCCTTGGCAAGTTCACGATGGTATTCCTGCTCGTTCTTTCGCATTTCCCTAAGGTACTCGGCCTTTCTTTTGTCCTGTTCCTTTTGCCATTTCCTTTCTTGCTTCTGCATTTTTTTATGGGCTTTCCAATCTTCTTTGCCCCGATGCTGTGCCAAGGCATCTCCAGAAATGAAAAGCAGGGACACTATAAACAATATATACGTTTTCATAAGCTTTCATTTTGGGTTCATATTAGAGGTTTCAAAAGCTGTGCCAAACTCTAGGTTCGTCCAAACGTATTTTTGGGGCGTCCTTCCTTTGCAATCCCTTCTTGGGGCCTTGCTCTGGAAGACCTTAGATCCGTTCGGGCGCCCATCAAATTTTATGGGTCCCCAATAAAAGAACCAAACAGCCCCCTTAAAATTTAGGAAGCAAGTATCAAGGAAATCAAAGGGGAAATTATTACCCCCCTGCCTTTGACCAAAAAAAGAGGTTTTGCCCCAACGGCACCCTTGTGCAAGATTGTCAATGCGATATGATACAAGTTGGAGATGGCCCTACAATGGAAGTACCTGACCAAGGCCAAAAGGTACAGAGCTGGCCATGGGTCTGCTACCATTATCGCAAATGCTGCCGTTCCGCACATTTCTGGATTGTCGGACCACCATTTTAAAAAGGTAGAGGGAGATGTTCGATCTCTCCGGTGTCGATCTTCACGGTGGCCACACAACTGCCATCAGGGGAGCCGGGAGCGTGGAATATCCGGTTGGGGAGAAGCGGATTCTTTTTTTTGCATTGTTGAATGGATTTTCAGGTACTTTCTTTTTGTAATCTATTTTCATTCCTTAAATTTCCCTTAAAAAAAAGTTAAGAATGAGGGTTCTGCTCGTAGAGGACAATATCGCGGACATTATTATTGTCCAAGAAGCATTTGAGGAATTGGGAAGTGGTTATCAATTGGATTTTGTAAAGGAAGGTAGCAGTGTATTGGATAGGGTCAAAGATTCTGTGGGAACTAAGACTTCGAAGCGGTATGAACTGATTTTGCTGGATATTAATATTCCTGCCCCAAATGGCCGTGAAATCCTTAAGCAGCTTAAGGGGGACAGTATCCATGCTTCCATTCCAGTAGTCATATTGACCACGAGTAACGATGAAAGGGATATTGACTTTGCCTACCGGCATCAGGTGAATGCATTTGTGACCAAGCCTTCGGAAATAGACGATTTTTTGGAAACGATCAAGAAAGTCGTTCACTTTTGGAACTATTGCTAACGGTAATGATAATAGGAAATCTTTTGTTGACCTACCCGACTTAAGATTAATGCTCGGTCGAGGTGGAAGCATAGGATGGCTTACAATGCCACTGGTTAAAAACCTTTAACCTTGGCACTGAATTATTTTGGTCGATGAGGGATATGCAAACATGTTCCAGAGCAACAGGTTTGTTGCTCGGGTCAAAGGCCATCGGACCATTGGGCCGGAAAAAAACAAGACCCGGTACTGTTCACATTTGTGCTCGGGCACGTTTGTTTATAGTATGTAATGGTCAATTAATAAAAAATCATGGGCTCAGAGAAAAACCTCAGTAATCTATTTTATTTAAATCCCCTGCCAAGTTGGATTTATGATCGCAAAACATTTCAGATTTTGGAGGTCAACCAAGCCGCTATGGATCATTATGGGTACACTCAAAAGGAGTTTATGGGGCTTACCCTAAAGGAACTCCAGCCCAAACAAGAAATTCCCCATCTGCTTGAAGCAAATGAGCGTATTGGCCAATCTGAAGGAAATTTCTATTTCGGGATCTTCACCCACCAAAAAAAATCCGGGGAATTGGTGCGAATGGAAATCAATGGACATATCCTCGACTTTGATGATAAGCCCTGTATTTTGGTGGTTTGTCATGATATTACAGAGAAAGAAAATCAGTTAATAAGGTTGCAGGAGTCCGAAGCCAGGCTCAAAACGGCATCTTCCATAGCCAAATTGGGCTACTGGAGTCTGGATATGGAGGATGGGACACTTTCTTGGTCAGATGAGGTATATGTCATATGGGGCGTGAACAAGGAAACATTCGAACTAACGTACCAGAACTTTTTCAATAGCATACACCCGGACGATCAGGAAGTTTTTGAGGAAGAGCAGCGTATTTCATCTTCAGGAGAAAGGCCCCATGATTTTGTCCATCGTATCATTTGTCCGGACAAAAGTGTTCGTTGGGTACATGAATTGGGTAGGTTGATAAAGGATGAGCAGGGTAATCCGATTGTTTTTGAGGGAACGGTACAGGATATTACGACTATCAAAGAACATGAGCAGCAGCATAAACTACTTGAAAGTGTAGTGACCAATACCAATGATGCAGTTTTGATTACCGAAGCGGAACCTTTTGATGAGCCTGGCCCTAGAATCCTATATGTCAATGAAGCTTTTACCAAGTTGACCGGGTACGGGGCAGAAGAGGTTATTGGGAAAACACCTCGAATCCTGCAAGGCCCCAAAACAGATAGGGAAGAACTTGGGAAGTTGGGCAGATCACTGAGAAATTGGGAATCTTGTGAAGCCACCATGATCAACTACAAAAAGAATGGGGAGGAGTTTTGGATACACCTATCCATTACCCCGGTGGCCAATGAGAAAGGGTGGTATACCCATTGGATAGCCATTGAACGAGATGTCACGACCCAAAAAAACAAAGCGTTGGAGCAAGAACTCATTGCGGAGGTTTCCAGAAGCTTCAATACAACGCCCGATATCCCAGCTACCGTAAATAGGCTATGTAGCTCAATCAAACAATTTGGTGATTTCCTCTTTGTCGAACTATGGGCACTGAACCTTGAAAACAGTCTTTTAAGACAGCTTGGACATCAAACCAAGGACGATTCCGTGGAAGGGTTCTACAAAGGGACCCCAACCAGGGATACCCTTAAGAAGGGGGAGGGATTGCCCGGTATGGTCTGGGCGGGCGAGAAGCGAATTCTTTGGTCCGGGCGGGAAGTGGATCGGCATTTTGTCCGACAAGCCGCTGCCAAGACCATAGGGTTAAAATCGATATTGGGCCTTCCTTTGATGCATGGCAATACAGTTGTAGGTGTTCTGGTCATCGGGAGTCAACTGGAACGGACGAGTTTAAGGAGGTATGTGGAGATACTTGACCATCTAAAGGCCCAATTGGGTTCTGAGCTTTACCGAAAGCAACTGGAGAGCGATCTGGGCCAAATGCTGGATACCTTGCCGGATATTGTCTGTATTACCGATTTGGAAGGTAGATTTCTCAAAATCAACAAAGCGTTTTGTGAACTTACAGGGTATGAAGAGGAAGAGATACTCAATGTTTCCTACCATAGATTTGTCCACCCTGACGATGTTGCGGCTTCCAACGCCGATTTGGAAAGTCTTACCAAAGGTCATCGTACCTTAGGGTTTGAGAATCGCTACATTACCAAATCAGGTGATGTTTTATGGCTGAGTTGGACCAGCAGGGCTTCGGTAAGGGAACAGATTGTTTATGCAACGGCCAAGAACATTACCGAACAGAAGAAACTCCGTGAGCTCAACCAAATGGCTGGTAAATTGGCCAAAATTGGGGGATGGGAGGTGGACCTGATAAATGGGGAGGTATATTGGTCGGAGATTGTACATCGATTGCATGAAACCGATCCCGAAAGCTTTCGGCCGGATTTGGAAACAGCAATCGATTTTTATCATCCCGAATATAGGGGCATGGTCAAGGATTATGTAGATCGATCTATACGCACCGGTGAGGGATTTGATTTTGAGGCCATATTGATCACGACCAAGCAAAAGGAACGATGGGTAAGGGTCATCGGAAATGTAAATATGGGCAATGGCAGGGCCGTCTTAATGTATGGTAGCTTTCAAGATATCCATGAACGCAAGATTGCGGAGCAGCGTTTGCAGTCCATAACCGATGATTTGCCGGGAGTTGCATTTCAGTACGTCATCCGACCTGACGGCACGGACTCCATGCAGAGTGTAAGCAGGGCATCAAGTCGCATCTGGAAACTCAAGCCATCCGAGTGCGAGGCCGACAATGAACTGGTTTGGGAACAGATCAAAAAGGGAGGTGATTGGGAAGAGGTGAATAATTCGATTGCCCAGTCCATTGAAACCGGTGAAAAGTGGAACTTCAGATGGAGAAATGTACTTCCATCCGGGGAGCTACGTTGGCATGAAGGTTTTGGTACCCCCAATGCCATGGCGGACGGTTCAGTGGTCTTTAACAGTTTGATTTTTGATATCACCGAAGAGAAAAGGGCGACCTTACTCTATGAGGAAACTGCCCAGCTGGCGCGTATGGGCAGTTGGGAAGTAAATCTTTCCGATAAAAAAGTGTTCTTTTCAAAGATTACCAGGGAAATACATGAAATGGACAAGGCGGTTCAGCTCGAATTGGATCAGGCGATCGATTTCTACCATCAAGATCATCGCGACTTTGTCAAAAATGAGATAGCAAGGGGAATAGCATCCGATAATCCTTGGGAAATCGAGGCGCCCATAATTACCCTTAAAGGGAACGAGCGATGGATAAAGGCGATAGGTCAAGTGGAAAAAGTCGAAGGTGTCCCCATCAGGATATATGGCAGTATCCAAGATATTCACAAGCGCAAATTGACGGAGCTTCGCCTGCAATCCATTACCAATGATCTGCCGGGGGTTGTCTTCCAATACCACTTGTATCCGGACGGCAGTGATCGATTGCTATCGGTTTCGGAGAGCGCCCATGATATTTGGCATATTTCCCCTGGGCACTGTGAACAGAATATCGACCTTGTATGGGATCAGATAAGGAATGGCGGGGATTTTGATACTGTGGTCAAGGACATCAATGAATCCATTGCAGGAAAATCCAAGTGGCACAGTGTATGGCGCAATATTTTGCCCAATGGGGAGCAACGATGGCACGAAGGATATGGGACCCCGAGTTTTTTGCCCGATGGGACAGTTGTGTTCAATTCCATGGTTTTCGATGTGACCGAAAAGCGAAAGGCCGTCAACCTATACAATGAGGCCTCCAACTTGGCCAAGATCGGCAGTTGGGAATTGGTCCTTGATCAAGGGGGCACCGATGAAATGTTTTGGTCCCCCATGCTTAGGGAGATCCTAGAGGTCGATGAGGATTACAACCCCAGTTTGACCGGTGGTTTTGAGTTCTATGAAGAAAATAGCAAAATGCAAATCCAAGAGGCAGTGTCCAATTTGATCGAGACAGGGGAAGTCTTTGATTTAGAACTGCAGGTCAAGACCGCCCAAAACCATGTAAAATGGGTGCGCTGTATAGGAAAGGCCGAGTTTGTCAATGGCCGCTGCGAGCGCATATTTGGAAGCTATCAGGACATCGATGAAAGAAAGACCGCAGAGATACAGTTGAAAACCATGACCGATAATATGCCTGGCGTTGTATTTCAATATTTACGTTTGGGCGAAGGTATGGACCGTATTTTGTACATAAGTGAGGGAAGTCGCCGGATATGGGGGATGACTCCAGATGAATGTCGCGAACATCCTGAGAAAATATGGTCTCAGATTGCGGCGGGGGGAGACATGGATAAAGTAGTTGAGTCCATCGATGAATCCGCAAAAAACCTTTCCACCTGGAACGCTAGTTGGTGGAACCAATCCCCTCAAGGCGATAGACGCTATTATCAAGGCATTGGTACGCCCCAGGAATTGCCGGATGGAGCCATCCTTTGGAATTCCCTGATTTTGGACATTACCGATCAAAAAATATTTGAACAAAATTATCTTCGCGAACAAGCAGAACGTGTGGAAGTGCTGGAAAGTATTTCTGACGCTTTCTATGCCCTTGATGAACATTGGAATTTTCGATACTACAACAAACAAGCTGAACTTCTACTGGAAAAGTCGAGTCGGGAAGTGCTCGGAAAGAATATTTGGAAGGTATTTTCACCGGCCAAAAACACCGAATTGGAAACAGTCTATAAAAGGGTGTCACGGTCCGGTAAACCGGAGAGTTTTGAATACCTATATCCCGGAGATAACTGCTGGTATGAGATCAATGTCTATTCAGGCAACAATGGGATTTCCGCCTACTTTAAAAATATTGATGAGCGCCGAAAGGCCAAGAGGGAACTTGAAAAGGCCTACTTGGAGAAAGAAACGATCTTGGAAAGTATCGGAGATGCCTTTTTCTCGGTAGATACGGACTGGGTTGTAAAATATTGGAACAAGGAAGCCGAGAAGGTACTGGGCAAAAAACGCGAGGAAATCATTGGGAAAAATCTATGGGAAGAATATGATGACGCCATTGATTCGGACTTTTACAGTCAATACCATAAAGCCAAAGATACCGGGAAATCGGTAAGTTTTGAAGAGTATTACCCAGCCTTGGACAGTTGGTTCGAGGTATCGGCCTATCCATCGGAGGATGGAATATCCGTTTATTTTAAGGATGTCACACTTCGCAAAAAGGCGGATATTCGATTGAAACGTGCAAATGAACGATTTGAAAAGGTGGCCCAAGCGACCAATGATGCCATTTGGGATTTCGATATCAAGGAAAACACCCTTTTTTGGGGCGACGGTTTTGAAAAACTGTTTGGCTATGAAGTGGAAAAAATCACGCCCACCTTGAAATCCTGGACGGACCACATCCACCCTGATGACAAGGAGCGGGTCCTGGAAAGCCTTGACGATGCCTTAAAAAGCCAGCAGTCGACCTGGACAGGGGAGTACCGATATCAAAAAAGCAATGGCGATTTTGCCTTTGTGGTCGACCGTGGCATTGTCATCCGAAATGTAAAGGGGGATCCTATCCGAATGGTAGGTGCCATAACGGATATTACCGAACGTAAAGAAAACGAGCAGCAACTATTTGAACTAAACCGTTCTTTGGAAAATTATACCAAGGAATTGGAACGTTCCAACGAAGAACTTGAACAATTTGCCTTTGTGACTTCGCATGACCTGCAGGAACCCCTGCGCATGGTTTCCAGTTTTATGGATCAGCTAAAACGAAAATATGGCGATCAGTTGGATGAGAAGGCGCATCAATATATTCATTATGCCATTGACGGTGCAAAGCGTATGAAAAGGATCATTTTGGATCTTTTGGAGTATTCGAGGGCCAACTCCCCATCCTCAGAAAAGGAGGCTGTGGATTTGAACCTGCTTATGGAGGATTATGGACATTTACGCCGAAAGACACTTAACGAGACTTCCGCGGTAATCACCTTTGAACAACTGCCAATCGTTACGGCGAACCCATCCAGCCTTACTCAGATTCTATATAACCTTTTGGACAATGCGATCAAGTATGTTGAGGAGGGCCGTCGTCCCGAAATCTCACTAACGGTCCGAGATCGGACAGAACATTGGGAATTTTGTGTTGACGATAACGGCATAGGGATCAAGCCCCAGTTCTTCAATAAAATATTTTTGATTTTCCAAAGGCTTCACAACGATGAAGCCTACGAGGGAACAGGTATGGGGTTGTCAATCGTGAAAAAACAAGTGGAGCATTTAGGGGGCGAGATTTGGTTGGAGTCGGAACCGGGAAAAGGTTCCACATTCTATTTTACCATTCCCAAATAGTGCGATGAACCGTTGTTGTCCCGGATAGAATAAATACCATTTCTGGATTTGGATGTAACTTGTTTTATAAGATATTCGCGGTGATATGGGCATTTCAGGTATAAGGATGTGTATCCCCGAATAATTTGGCCCACCCCTGATTTGATTGAATTTGTCAGATTGGGATCAGGCCCCTGACATTTCCACGGGGGCGGATATAAAGGGGGTATGCAAGGAGGCGGAAAGTTTGTTGGGCATTGGGGTTCTGAAAAAAATGTATTGGCCATAACAAATCAATTTCTAAAGGTTTGTGCCAACATATGGCGATAAGGGCACTTCTTCAAAATTTGACCGACAAGGCCCTTGAGTATCGCTGTTATGGGGAAGGCCCGAACAATAACATTGCACACGCCCCTTGCCCCAAGCCAAAGGCACCACATGATAAAGGCCATTGATAAAGGCATAGGAATATCGTATCCGTCCGAGCAACTACACCTCATATCTGGGTTTAGCCCATTTTTCTGGGGAGATTAATCATCCCTGTTTTGTGGTAAAGCTAATGTCTTTGCCTTCAGCCCTTGCCTGACGTACCATTTGTTGCATATCTTCAGGGAGGGAGTCAATAGGGAGGATAAGATCATCAACCATGACCATATTGTTAAAAGGGTTGTCTTTTTCCATTCTGGAAGTAGAGAACTCTGGGCTGAAATGCCACATATCGAACATTTCTTTTATGACCCTGGCTTTATTGGATACTGTTGTAGGCTTTGTACCAAAATAATCGTGGATTTCCTTGGAAGGGATATAGGGTTCAAAGGATTTATCGAACAGGAAGTTGATGGAACCTATGGACTGTATTACCGCAGCAGCCCATATTTCCAGTTTTCCCCTTTTAAATGGGACTTCCCTTTTTCTGCCCATTTTTTTGATGAGCTTTTCGCAGAGTTCAAAATATTCCCCATCAAGTTTCTGGGCGCAAAAGGCCCCGGTAAGTTCCAGAAGGTGTTTTTGTCTTTCTTTAACTTGGTCTTTGGTCATTGTTTTATCTTTTATGGTTTGTCTGCACGGTACCCTGGCAATAATTCCTCCAGTTTTTGGATGTTGTGATCAGGTATTTTTTGGAGTGTGTCCTCTAACCACTCTTGAGGGTCAATGCCTTGCATTTTACAACTACCGAAAAAGGAATATAACATGGCCGCATCTTGTGCAGCCTTGTGGGAGCCTGCGAACAAGAAGTTTTTTCGGCCAAGGGCCAGCGGACGAATGGCATTCTCGATAAGGTTGTTGTCAAGTTCGATCCTGCCATCCTCAAAGATCACCTCGAACTTGGGGTATTGATTTAAAAAATACGTCATTGCTTTTCCCATGGCACTTTTGGGCAACACCTTAAATTGCTCTTCCTGTATCCAGGTCTTGACCTCTTGAAGTAGCGGCAGCACCTTTTGCAGCCTTAGTTCTTTGCGCATTTCGGCATCCCCGGCCGCTGTTTCTTTGATCGCCCGTTCCCGGCTATAAATTTCACTAAATAAAGCCAATGCTTTTTCTGCCCTTGCTTTATCCTGGTCCCGGGCATCCACAAATTTTCGCCTGGCATGCACAAGGCAGCCCGCCATGGCAATGTCCGGATCTACGCCGATTTTATCATACACACTATATCCATCACATTGGACGTAACCCTTGTACCCGTCAAGGAGTTCCTTGGGGCCATGTTGCCCGCGTCCTTTGCGGTAATCAAAGAGCACCAGTTTTCGCAAGGGGTCATGATAGACCCATTGATACCCTTGATGTGTACTGCCTTTTTTATCACTGTCCAATACCTTGATCGGACTTTCGTCGGCCTGGATGTACCCGTCTTCGAGGATTTTCCGCTTTAAGGTATTGTAGAGGGGTTCCAGTAATCGGCAACAACCCGACATCCAGTCACTCAAGGTACTGGAAGCGGGTTCCCAGCCAAACTCCCGTTTAAAACGCTGGATCTGACGATAGAACGGCAAGTGGTCAATATACTTGCTTACCAGGATATAGGCCAATAAACAGGCCTCGGCAATGGATTTTTCGATAGGACGTGTGGGAAGTGGCGCGATGACCACCCCTTGCTGGTCTTTTCTGGCGTATTTAGGACGAATGGTCCGTCTTTTGACCAGACTGGCCGGGGTGTATTCCAGAGTTTCACTGACTTTCTGGCCAATCTTTTTCAGGGTGCTTACATCTTCTTCCGGTTCAAGAATTACTTCCCGTACCGGAAGGTGTTCCGGCAAACTACCGCGCCCAGGGTGTTTTTGTTTTTCCCGGGTATAGGTGATGGTCTCTTTAGGAATGGCCACTTGCCCGGTCTTATCTGCGTTTTCGGAAAAAAGCGATAGTTGCTCCTCCAAGATCTCAGGAATAAAACGTTCCGATTTAAAGCCCTGGATCAGTTTGTAGAGTTGCCCGAGTTGTACCTCCAAAGCGGAGATCTTCTCCTTGAAGGCTCCATTGGACGCTCTAAGTTGCCGGTTTTCTCTCTGTAGCTCCTGATAGGTCATCGGATAGCTAAAATACTACCCTTGTTAAAAATACACCAGTATTCAGCAGGCTTTTTCATAGCGTTTTCTTCGGGCAATATTGGTGATGGCCACCCCGTCGATGAGCATCACCAGTTGGGTGTAATCCAACTGGAGCACACCCACGGATGCATCGTATTTTGGCAACTCAAAGGTGCCTCCCTCCAAGCGCTTGTAATACAAAACAAAGCCTCCGGACTGCCAATGCAGCAACTTGACCTTATTGCGGGCTTTATTGATAAAGATATAGACCGAACCATCCAGGGGACTATGTCCCAATTCTCCAAGGACCAGACCACATAATCCGTCAAAGCTCTTCCGCATATCGGTACCGGGAAGATATAATTGGTAATTCAGGGAGGAACTTAAAGCGAACATTACAGGGGAATTTCGATTTCTACACCGTTGCCCAACCGGATGTACATACTCCGGGAGGATGTTGGCCGGGAAGAATGGGTCGCCGATAAAGGAACAAAATTACTTTTTGTTGGTTTGGCAACCCCCTCCCTGGGAAACTTCTGGAGCCAATAGCAGAGTTTTCCTTTGCTGATTCCATGGGCACGGGCAAAAACCGATTGGCTCTGTCCTGATTCATAATAGCTATTGACCAGCTCACGCATTTCTGTGGCAATTGAAGATCGGGTCATTTTGATTATATTTAGAAAGCTAAATTATAACCCACAGAGGGTTTAGAAAAGATGCACTTGGACGGACGGATACGGAATATCAAATGATCACTTTGATATAATTTTCAAAACTTTCAGTAGATTGCATGGTAAAGGGGGTAATGGAGTTGGTATGGCCACAAGTGAAAAGATTATTGGGTATCGGTAGCTTATTGGTGCATTCCATCAATGGGGCGGCGATGTGCCTTTTATATAAAAGAGTGCCTTAAAAAAGGAAAAACATGAATGACAGGCTTTGTATAATAGGTATAGGGGCGTCTGCAGGCGGGCTGGAGCCATTGGAAGACTTTTTTGAGTTGGTACCCACCAGGACAAACTTGTGCTTTGTAGTGATACAGCATCTTGCCCCGGACCATAAAAGTCTTATGGACGAGCTTTTGGCCAGACATACCAACTTGCCGATTGAAATCATCGAAGATGGCATGGTGCCAAAATCCGGTTGCATTTATTTGAATCCACCAAAGAAAACAGTGCTTTTGGATGAAGGTGCCTTTGTGCTCGTGGAAAAGCCGAACAAAAAACTCAGTTTTCCCATAAGCTCATTTTTTAGCTCCTTGGCGGAATACAGCGAGGGCAAATGTTGTGCAATTGTCCTCTCGGGCACGGGAAGCGATGGGACCAATGGTATAAAGGATGTAAAGGAGTACGGGGGACTTATTTTGGCACAGGACCCGGCACAGGCCAAGTTCAATGGTATGCCCAACAGCGCGATTGCAAGCGGAATGGTCGATAAGGTCTGTCGCGTAGAGGAAATGGGCACTGAGATCACTGCGTTCTTCGACAACCTGATGAAAATGGACCCAATGGGGCCACCCAAAAGAGAGGATGAACCAAATACGCAGGCTGTATTGCGCTTGCTTTTTGAACGAACAGGTATGGACTTTAGCGCTTATAAGCCATCAACGGTCCATAGGAGAATACACAGGAGAATCAGCCTTTTAGGATATACCAATATTGAAGAATACCGAGAATTTTTGAAAGATACCCCTACCGAGGCCAACAAGCTTGCCCGAGAGCTGCTCATTGGGGTGACCCGTTTTTTTAGGGACCAGGAAGCTTTTATGGCACTCAAGGAAAAGGCAATACCTAGGATAGTGGAGCAAAACAGGGATACCAAGACGATCCGTGTTTGGGTTCCGGCCTGCTCAACGGGGGAGGAGGCATATTCCATTGCTATCCTTATCAAGGATTATTTATGGAAGCACAAGTTACGTTATGATGTAAGTATTTTTGCAACCGACCTCAATGGTGAGGCCATTAAATTTGCAGGCAACAGAATATTCCCGGAGAGTATAGTCAGTGATGTTCCCACGGAATATTTGGAAACCTATTTTTATTCAAAGCCATCCGGATTCACGGTAACCAAAGAAATCCGTGATATGGTGGTCTTCTCCGCACATAATTTGATACAAGACCCCCCCTTCAATAAAATTGATTTGGTCAGCTGCAGAAACTTTTTGATCTATATCAATGACTCATTGCAACAGCAGGTCTTTTCGGTTTTCCAGTATGCCTTAAGGAACCAGGGCATTTTGTTTTTGGGCACTAGCGAATCCTTGGGAAGGGCGCAAGATAATTTTTTGGAGTTGAGCAAAAGGCATAAGATTTACATGAACAAGGAGAGTAAGCGGTTCGTTCCCAAACACCCTATTTCCATGAACATTAGAGGGAGCAAAAAAGCCGCTACTTTCGGAGCTTTTACGGAAGAGCCTGCCAAGGACGGTTTGTGGGGAACGGGAAAACGAACTGGTGAAATCCAACAAGCCATCATTCAGGAGTATGCACCGGATACCCTGATCGTGGACGACCAATTCAATTTATTGCACAGTTCGGGAAATGCACATCGTTGGTTAACGGTCCCCGTAGGTGAAATCAGTTCCAATCTGATAAAAATGTTGCCCGAAGAACTAAGGATTTCTTTGGAGGTTGTAGGGCGTCAAGTGCTGCAGACAGGCAAGCCCATGGAGATTTCTTCAATCCGTGTACCGAAACAAATCCGCCCTTTTGTCGAGGGACAAAAATCGATAGCCATCCGTGTCAGGCAAAAAATGCTTCTCGATGGGGAACCTATTTTGCTAATTGCCTTCGAACAGGATAAACTTGATGATACCGAAGTACACTATGATTCCATTGATTTGGCCACTGCGACCCAGGAAAAAATCAATATTTTGGAGCGAGAATTGCGTGTCAACCAAGAAACCTTGCAAACGACCATCGAGGAACTGGAGTCCAGTAATGAAGAGTTGCAATCCGCCAATGAGGAACTTCAGAGTTCCAATGAAGAGTTGGAATCGGTCAATGAGGAGCTTTATACGGTCAATGCAGAATATCAGGAGAGAAACTTGGAATTGTCAAGTGCCAAAGAGGATCTTGAAAACCTTATTGAGAGTACAAATGTGGCCATGCTTTTCTTGGACCATGAGCTGAACATCAGGAGGTTCACTCCAGCAATCAAAGAGATTTTGGAGCTCTTGCCACATGATATAGGTCGAAATATCACCCATTTCAGGGGCAAAATCAGACTTGAGAACCTTATGGGCCATATCGAAGCTGTACTATTGACCTCAGAGGTGTTCGAGTCGCGCATCGAGGATATCAAAAACAAAAAGTATTTATTGAAGATATCCCCATTTCGAACCAAGTCCAATGAGATTAAAGGGGTAGTATTGATATTCCTGGAGTTGACCAAGGCATTGGGGAAAAGAAAGGCATTGGAATTATCCAAGCTATCCCTTGAATCATTAAGGTCGAGGGATAAAGACACAAATCAGGTGCTCGAACCGATATTGGACAACCTCAGGGATATGGTGTGCATTATCGATAAAGAAGGTACCATTGAATATTGTAACTCGACAGTTACCGAAATTATGGGGCTACCTTTTGATGAAGTCGATCAAACCAATTTTTTCGACAAGATAATGGACAAGAAATCGAGGGACCAGATTCAAGGTATCATCGCTCGTTCCACAAATGACAATAAATCGGGCTTATGCTCATTTCGAATCAATAAAAAGGGTTTTGGACCACGTTGGATGGAAGCGACTATTAAGGGAATAACCTGCGGGTCTTCTGGTGCGATGAAGTATTTGATGACCGTTCGAGATGTCCATTTTAAAAAATTGGACGAGATTTCCCTGCAAAAAATGTCACTTATCGCAGAGCAGACCAACAGTGCTGTGATCATTACCGATACAAGGGGCGAAATTACCTACGCCAATAGGGCTTTTGAGAAAATGACGGGCTTTACCGAAAGAGAGGCCCTGGGCAAAACCCCGGGAAGTTTGCTGCAGGGGGAGGACAGTGATCCCAAGACAATCAAGGAGATGTCCGAGGCGATCAAGCTTAAAAAGGGGTTTGATGTCAATCTGATCAATTATGACAAAACCGGCAACAAATATGATGTAAATATAAAGGCCGAACCACTGTACGATAGGGAAAACAATTTTCTGGGTTTCTTTTCCATCCAGAACGACATTACGGGGCAACAGGAGCATCTACGTCAAGTACACAGGCTCAATGAGATTATCCAAAACCAGAATATCAAGCTGAAGGAAATCAACCGTTCCCTTGAAGAGTTTGCCTATATTGCCTCCCATGACCTTAAGGCCCCTGTAAGGAACATCAAGGGGATGCTGGAACTCATAGAGCGCAAGGGCAAAAATTTGCAAGAAGAGCGCCGTCATCGATATTTTGAAATCATCAAGGATTCGTCCAATGAGATCAATCGCCTTATCGATAGTCTGTTGGAGTATTCCAGGTCGGGAACGGTAAAGGAGGATAAGAAGAGAATCGATATTATGGAAACTTTGCAGGGGATCAAGCGTACCTTTGAATTAGAGCTACAAAAAATCGGCGGGGAGCTGCATCTGGAAACTGAAGTTGATCATATTGAGGTGTATCCTACCCTTTTCAATCGATTGATGACCAATTTAATCGGCAACGCCGTTAAGTATCGAGGCGACAAACCCTTGAAGGTCGCCGTTAAAGCAAGGCCAACAGATGAAATGATTATATTTGAAGTATCGGATAACGGGGTAGGCATAGCCGAGAAATATTTTGATGATATTTTTAAAATCTTCAAAGTGGTATCCCCAAACAGTGATAGTAATGGTATCGGCCTATCAGTTTGCAAAAAAATTGCAGAATTGCACAACGGTACGATCCGCTTAATCTCCGAACCGGAAAAGGGAACAACTTTTTTTGTGGAACTGCCCAAGCATTGAAAAAATGGATATGAAACCAGCACACATTCTATTGATTGAGGATAACGAGGGGGATATTGTCCTTACCTTGGACGCCTTCGAGGAAAGCAAGATCAAAACAAAAATAAGCGTGGCAAGAAATGGCGAGGAAGCCATAGACTTCCTCTACAAGCAAGGGCAGTTTGAGGGAGTGGCCCGTCCAGACCTCATTCTCTTGGATATCAATATCCCGATTTATAGTGGGATAGAGGTTTTGAAAAAAATCAAAGCGGACGATACTTTGAAAAAGATTCCAGTTGTGATGCTCACCACATCTTCCCTACAAAGAGATGTGGATACAGCCTATGTCAACCACGCCAACAGTTACGTGACCAAACCCATTGAAATGGAGGATTTCTTAAGGGCTATTTTAAAGATTGAGGAATTTTGGCTTCAATTGACAACACTCTCCAGATAAGGGAATGGGGCCAATCTATAATGGACATATAGGGGAAGGCACGATACTGGTCGTTGAGGATAATGATGGCGATTTTTTCTTGGTGGAAGATTTTTTGTTGGAGAAGCTCAGGGGCGCAGCCATTGTAAGGTGTGGTAATTTTGGGGACACCGTCGATTATTTGAACGGAGAGAACCCTGATATTGCTGTTATATTGTTGGATCTACATCTGCCGGATGCACGCGGCATGGAATTGGTCAAGGACATATTGGGAATGTCCAATAACGTCCCTATTATCATATTATCGGGCTATGCGGATTTAAGGACAGCACAAGAAAGTTTGAAATTGGGCGTTTCCGATTATTTGATCAAGGATGATTTGAACCCTGAAATCCTATACCGGGCCTTGATATATGCCAAGGAGAGGAATAGCTATGTCAGCTTATTGCAGCGCAGTACCAAGATGTATCAGGAACTTTTCGATTTCAGTCCACAGCCCATGTGGGTGTTTGACCCCGTCAGCCTGGCGTTTTTGAACGTCAACAAGTCGGCCATGGCAACTTATGGTTATGACAAGGAAGAGTTTATGGCCATGACCATAAGGGACATAAGGCCAAAGGAACATTACAGGGCGCTCAATGATAGTATAGCTGAAAGGAAAGAAAACAGGGATACGCCCTTTGCGGGCATATTCGTCCACACCCTGAAATCGGGAGACTTGATACAGGTGGAAATTTACAGTAATGACATCATGTTTCAAGGTAGTGATGCCCGTTTGGTGCTCGCAAACGATGTTACGGAAAAATATAACCATATCCAGACCATTGAAGCACAGAACGCGCGTTTAAGGGAGATTGCTTGGACCCAATCCCATATCGTACGGGCGCCCCTGTCCCGGATCTTGGGCATCATCAATTTATTGGAAATAGAGGAAGGCTACTCGCAAGATCTCAAGTATTTACTCGAACAGCTAAAGAAGTCAGGTAAGGAAATGGATATGGTTATCCAGGATATAGTTGAAAGGACTGCTCAAATAGATGGAAAGCATGGAGAAAAACACTGATTTGATACTATTGATCGATGACGACCCCATATTTAATTGGCTAACCTATAAAATGATCAAAAAGTTGGATGATCGGCGGACTATAAAAACCTTCGCCAATGGCCATGACGCGTTCCTTTTTTTGCAGGAGGGTTACTCCCCGAAGGGCGGGTATACATTATTACTCGATATCAATATGCCTGTCTTGAATGGGTGGGAGTTTGTCGAGGGCCTGAATCGAGCAGGTTTTTTTCGCAACAGCAAGGAAAAAAACATTGGGATAAATATCATTTCCTCCTCTATAGATCCCATGGACAAAGAAAAAGCTGGGCAATGGCCGATCATTATCAAGGGATATTTTACCAAGCCGTTGGAAATTGATGATATGATGCTCATACTGGGACACAAAGGTTAGTAATATCCCATACATTCTATTTTCACGGGATACCTGAATATACCGGCGATTTTCTTTGGGATGGGTTTGTGTGATACTGGCGAAACGAGGGAGGTAAATACCATCTTGGCCAGAGAAAATCCAGCATCTTGACATACCAATGGTTATTTGAAAAACAACCCTCCAATAAGGAGGTGTCCAAACGCAGGGCAGAGGTCTTCTTTCGGTTAAAACAGGGGGGTGTGGTCTTTGCCGATGGGAGGGACCGAAAAGTACGGTTTCCAAGGCCAGTAATTGCCAAACCCCTTGAAATCAAGGAGGGGATTTGGAGCGGCATTATTTAAAGGTCCATCGGGAAGTCAGGTCATATTTGATCAACAAAGGGAAAAGTAGTGCTTGACCTGTCAGTTGCTCTTGATATGGTCAAGAATGAAATCCGCTCTTTTCTCCACAGCTGCCTTGGGAAGCTCGATCAGGTCATATTGGTACCCGTGATAGGCCTGTACCATTTTGTCACAGGTGAACACCACTTGGTTCCAATCCCGTTTTCGTTGTGCATCGGTTTGGTAGATATCCTGCCATGGGGGCAAAATGAAAACCTTGCCGTTGTACCTGTTGGTTTCCGATAATGTCTTTATTTCCAGGTCAATGGACGTGTCTTTTAGGGCGGCGTAGCAAAGGGCATCCAAAAGGCCCGGTCGAAGAATACAAGATCGGTTCCATTGAAATGGTGGGTCGCTTTTTCAAAACCTGCAACGGAAGGTCGGAAAATTATTCAATTCGATTGTAATGGGTCGGTATGGTAGTACTGGCTTTTTCCCTCAAAAACAGTCGACAATATTATCGACTTATTGGGAATTGTACAGGCAGAGGCAAGATATGTCAATATTGCTGGGACGGATTTTATTTATCCAGTGTGTTTTGACTATTTTTCCGTCTTTCATGACTAGCTTAAGATTGTTTTACTGGTCTTCCAGATTAATTTTATGCTTTCCAATGGCGCTGTAAAAGGCCACGTAAACCAGATTTAGAGCATAAAAAGACAAATGTATGGTAGAGCTTGCTTTAACCTATTGCGTAAAAAGGTGATTTTATCCCAAAGCGGTTAATGCTTCCCCGAATATGACAAAGGACCTGGTTATCGGCCCATCACCCAACTTCTATTTTTTATCTTTATGTTTTTGGTCTTCCAAACAATGGCATAACGCTCGGTAACATATTTTGGGCTGTTAGTAGGGGTCGTTGATAACATAGTCCCATTTGGCCCCTTTTCTATTGAGCAGATCGGTTAATTTGGCAACGGCCTGTGCCCCACCATTTCCCGAGACCACTTCTTGGACGGCAAGGATATCCAAATCCCTAACGATCTCAGCGATTTGATTTAGTTCGTCGGTGTTTTTTGTCCGCCCAAAATCCTTGATGTTCCAGGATACTAGTTGAATTTCTTCAGTTTGAGCGAAAAGGACACATTGGAAGCATATCAATACAAGGAAAGATATCCTTTTTAACATGGGGCTGATTGGATTTTGGATTTGGAAATTAGGAATAAATGGACAAAGGGCTATTACGGAAAAACGTAAGGTAGTATCTGGTATTCCATGTAATTTCGGACTACCTAAAGATTAAAAAAATAAAGCCAAAGTCCCATGAAGAAATTTAAATTACCACTTGCTTGTGCATATACCACCAAATAGGTTGATTATGCCCTAGCCTTGCCTTTTTATGCAAAGCATTGTTTCCGCAGGTCAAGGGCTTGCATACATATCCGCCGAAGGAGGAGCGGCTACCGCTGTCGGCCACAGTATTGTTACTTTTTTCTTCTATAAAGCCTTATTCCAATTATTAGTCCTAGTCCGATTAGGATAAATGGCCAAATATTGGTCAGCACGACAAAAAACCAAATCAAGTTGTCCCACCCGTTTCTAAAACCATTTTTGAACTTCTGTCCGAACTCAGTCCAGTTTGGGATACTTTCATAGAAAGTCATTGTTAAAGTCGAAAATGAAACCCTGTCCTGTAAGTATTTTAAACGACCCTCAACTGATTCGATTTCAGATCTAAGTTGTCCAATGTGTTTTTCAATCTCCAAAATTTCGGTCACATTCTTAGCTTGTTTTAAAAGGTCTAAAAATCTATTTTCGAGTTCTTTTTTAGTTTTCAATCTCGCTTGAATGTCGAGAAACTCTTCTGTCACGTCTTTTACATTAATTTCTTTACTCTCAAACTTTTCAACTCCTTGAGTGGCGTCTTTCAGCAAGTTGTCGAAATTGTCGGCTGGAATACGGATTACAACTGTGTTACTTTTTCGTCCCGGTGATTTAAATTCCTGATCTGAAGAAACGTAACCGTTATATTTCTCTACTGCTTCAAAAATGTTTTTTCTTGTAGAGCTTACGTTGTTTGTTTCAAACTCTACGTGTCCTTCTTTGATCAATTTCCGTTCTACCGTTTCATTGGTTTTTTGTTCAGTTGTCGGTGCGACCATTTCCTCGTCGGCCATTTTCATTTTTGCATTGTCAGTGTTTTGCGCACAACCGAAAAATGTCAAAAGAATTATTAGTCCTAAATATTTGGTCTTATGTTTCATAGTCGTTGTTTTATATTGTGGTCAACGTTCCTTGGCTTTGGTTTGCTGCGTTGGCTAATGATTAAAGTTAATAAATAAACAAACCGCTCACGCCTGCGTAGTTTTTCGAAGGAAAAACTGCCAGGCAGTAAATTAGGGACTTGCACACCTGCTAGCCAAAGTAGGAATGGCTGCCAACGTTACTTGTTGGCCTTCCTCATTCCAACCCTTCTAGCAAATATCTTTCAAATAACTTTGGTTTGTCTATCCAAGCATTGTGACCTGCTTCCGGTATAATATTCAGTTGAACTTTTGGATATTGTTTTAGCAGCGTTTTAAATGTTTTGCCATCAAAATCAAAGAAATCGTACGCTCCGTTGACAACGGTTGTTTTGGCCTTGTCGTTCATAACTTTTCTATAGTCATAATCCCAGTTTACCGTCTGCGTCATAACGGAAGCGTCTTTCTTATAATAGGCTCTGCCACCTTTTACCAGATTGTATTTCTTTAAGTCAAAGATATTGACAGCAGCAAATCTTAATCTCCAATGCTCGGTCAGGTCTTTGTGGGACAACCTTGATTTTCCAATGTCCTGAACGGATTTTAGACTATCCAACCCTTTCTCCTTATAGGGCTGGGCGAGTTCCTCAACTTCCCTTCTATTCAATAGAAAATTTACTTGGCTTTTGTGCCGTTCGGAAAAAACACTTTGGATACTATCGGATTTTGGAATAAGTGCTCCCGCAAGAACTAAATTTGTCACTAAATCAGGATGTTGTTTTGTAAACTCCATTCCGACCAAAGTCCCCATGGAGTGGCAAAAAAGTTTGACCTTTTTCAATTCCAATGCCTTGGTCAATTCGTATAAGTCATCCACATTTTTTTGAAAGCTAAGATTTTCCTTATCAGTAGGTGACAATAAAGAGCCCCTTTGGTCATACAGAACAAAATGGAACCTGCTTTCCAAACCCTTTATAGCGTCCATCATATAATCATGATTTGCGCCAAACCCGCCGTGGATGACAATTACAGTGTCCTTTTCTGCTCCAATTTCTTTTACATAAATTTCAACATCTTCCCTTTGTAGGTACCACTCTGAATAATTCGTGTCCTGTGCCAACAAAGATGCCGCCTGTAATGAAATAAGGATAAAAAGTATAAACGCTTTCATTTTTATAATTTTTACCCTAAGGACGATTGTTTTACAATGATGTCACATTGAATTCTAATTTACACCTGTATAAATACTGAACTTTGTTGGGCAAGTACCTCCAATTGAGTCGAATACGCCCATTTTTACACTAAAAAGCAAAGCATGGTTTCCGCAGGTCAAGGGCTTGTGCAGCTTTCTGCCGAAGGAGGGACGTATCCCGCCGTGTGCAGTTATTTTTTCCTTTTAAATGTTTGTATTACATTCTTGATATCTGAAATTGCTTTATCGCTTCCAGTCACGTAAGTGCCAACAAAAAGGTAATAACCTCCCTTTTTGTCAAACAAGATAACTTGATACATTTCCTCACTTTCGTCATCATTGTTTTTGGCGAAAAGTTCAAATCCTTTTAGATTGTCAATCTTTACCTCGTAAACCCCTTTATCCTGAATTATAGCATAATCGGCTGGATATTTCTTTAATCTTGCGATACAAAACGATTTTTCGTTTTTAATCTCAACTTTTGCAAATGATTTGTCAGTCAACAAGGTTGCTTTATCGACACTTTCTGTCGGTGTTTTCAAATCTCTGTTGAACAGCATTCCATTTCCAATGACCGTTTTGAATTTTAGAGAGCCGACATTTTCATTAAGTGAATAATTTAGGGCTTCTCTTGGATTGCTTTCCACTTCCGAATCAACAAATGTCGTTAACACGCTTTGCTTTATTTTTTCGCCCAATTGCAGCGAATCCTTTAAGTAAACCCCATTTATTAAAGTACTCGATTTTTCATTTCCGTAGATAAGTATTTGTTTTGAAAAAATCATTCCGTTTGCAGATTGGTCCAATTCAATAAGCAATCCATCAAACCCAGCTACATTGATTTCCTTTTTTGTGTTTAATTCCATTCCTTGTTTTTGCAGCACTTCGGAATCAAACCCTTTTGAAACTTCAAAATAAGGTCCGGGAATTTCCATCGCCACGATCATGGAAGTTTGGTCATTGGGATTTTGGAAACCCTTAAAGTTGCTGGAAGATTCAAATGAAGGCGGTGGAACCATAAAGATATTTGTTCCTTTAATTTGAATATGGTTTACCGACTTTTCTTTTGGTAATTCTTGTCCAAACCCAATTAAAGAAAATGAAAGCAGTAAGGTCGTAATTCTAATTGTTTTTATCATTGATTTTCGTCTTTTTCTAATTGCACACTTTATGAGATAGTTCTGGGATTTCGAAGCTCCAACTTGTCAAACCCTTGCGAATTTGGGTCAATGTACAAAAGTTTAAATTCCCCACATCCCCGGCTTACGTATATTGCGTGTTGGCAACTGACATTTTTTACCATTGCTTTTCTATCTTTCTTAAAGTATCCCTTTCAAAAATTAAACTTACGCGCTCAAGTGGAATAGTATCTTGTCCAAAGTCCATAAACTCAAAGAATCTATGAGTTTTCAATTTGGTTTCAATCTCGGATTTGGTCAAATTAGTTTCGTTAATTATTTCAACCAGAGAATTTAAATCATTCTCCGTATTAGTATATCCATCTCTCATGTAGGTAATTGTCACTCCTTGGTCAAAAATCGAATATAATCCGATTATTATGACAATCAAAAGAGTCAGGATGGAAATCCAAAATGCCAAACGCCACTTGTTCTTAATCATTTTGTCTTAATCTTTATTAATCCATTAATTGCATTTGCTCCATAAATCTCTGAATTCACAGGTCTTTAAATATATTGGATTCCGATTATTTGTTTAAGTTTTATTTCATTAAACCTCTCATAACATTCTCTGTGGTCAATCTGCACATCATCAATAATCAACACAGGTTCTCCTTTGTCTGGAATGATGTCGGCAGTAGTTTTTAAATTATACTTTTATATTAGCCCGCACATCAAACATTCTGTCACCAACTCAATACTGTTTTTGCAGCCTGTTTTTTTGAGCATGTTCCTTCTGTGAGTGCGCACGGTATAAACGGAAATATCATAAATATTGGCTATTTGCGCATCCCCCAGGCCTTTGGCTAAAAGCCCTACTATGTCTTTTTCCCTTTCGGTCAATTTTTGTGCTATGGTTTCTTGTTCCCTATCTGTATGTCTGGGGTCGAAAATACCTTCCCCCATCGGTACATGCATATAATTTTCCTTTCCGTTAAGGCTAATGAACGACACCGTATCGTTATGCTTTACATTAAGATGGGTAATATCGGTATGTATCCCTAAAATTTGTTGTGCTTTGCCCGTGTTGGAAAGGCTCAGTACCGAAACCTGTATCATCATATCACGCCGTTCCCCACGGTGGTTGACATAAGGGTATGTGTAAACATATTTGTAGTGTAAGCGGTCTTCTTCCGGTAGGAAGCGGTTCAAAAAATCAACCCCCATAGCTTCTTTTGTGGCAATCTGCGGTAAGACCTCCGGGACAACCACTGCCAAAAGCTTTTTCATATCGCTTTCTTCAGGTATTATGCCTATCAGCTCTTTTACACTGGGGGACATATGTTGTATTCTGAGATTGTACATATCCACGACATAAAAATAGAATTGACCTGGTGAAAACAATGCGGCTAACCGGGCCAGGTGCCCGGGCATTTCATAACGTGATGGGATTTGTACTTGGTCTAACCACCCTTTTTCCCATACTTTCCATACTTGTTCAACGGCAGTAATGTTATTTTTCATCCAGTGGTTGCTTTGGTCTGGCAAAATAAAAAATGATGTTAAGAATACCTAAAATGAAGTATTTACAAGCTTTTGTTTATGGAGTAGCTTTGGCGTGTTAAAAGTTCTTTCATGAAAAGAGTATTCTTTTTGTTGCATTTGAACAATGAATTTGCTTACGTGGACGATATTCGGGAATTGTTCCCAGGAATGGGAAAATCCTATCTCATAGGCAAGGATAAGAACAGCGCCATAAAGTTTGGATGTATTCCATACCGATGCTTTTATCATGCCCATTAAGATCGAGGACGGAATCCATATGGCCACTGTTGAAGAAATCATTGCCATGAAATTGGAAGTGGTTCAACGAGAGGGACTTAAAAAGGATTTTTGGACCCCCATGAACTGCTTACCGACTCTGGGATAGGAACTATGCTGCAATTGCACTAACAGCGATACCCCTATGGCCATGATAGGAATTTGATATTACATAACCTAACCAATTTTAAAAGGGCGGATGAGGACTTTGATTCCATTTGCCTCAAGAGAAAGTATTGGGAGTTTATCAAGAAGGATATTAAGGAAGCTGTAGAAATATTTGGTAGCGGAAATACTTGAAATTCCTTCCCAGAGGATATTTTACCCTTGTTGAAAATGTAATGCACTTGCCAATAATCACGAGCAATGGGACATCTTTATCAAGTGTACAAAATAGTATGAGGGTCGGTCTGGATCGCTATGCCCCAATTGAATGGTATTTGGGCTCCAAACGTTTTTCAAAATAAGGTTTAAAGTTGCTTATCATTGGATAGGGCCACCAAACCTTCCTCGTATCTTCAAGAGAATTAATGGAAATATTCTACTTTATAGGAAATAAGTGGAGAAAAAATAAAAAAATGTAGAGGTTTAAAGATTTTTTTATAATTTGTTAACGTTTTTTGGGAATTATTACTATTGGTTTTTTAAGGTAAAAGGATCAATGATTACTTTTCTTTTTGGGAAATTGTCCAACTCCTTGGTTCAATTTTTCCCGTTTAGGGCACTTTTTCGTTTATACAGATTTCGCTCTTATGTACCATTGGAGCGGCTTTGTATTAGGGATGAAAGGATTTGGTCTTAAAAGGTATTGAACAAAACCACGGTTTATTGCTTTTACGAATATCAAATCCTTTAAAATAATGGCGAAAAAATGGATCGAAATAGCTTTAACCATGAACCGTACCTTGTTGAGCAGTTAAAAAAAGGCCGCAAAGAAGCTTATGGCCACCTCTTCCTCTCATACCACAAGGAACTCTGTAATTATCTTACTGCGATTTCAGGAGATTCCGGGGCGTCCGAGGAAATAGCCCAGCAAACTTTTATAAAAATTTGGGAAAATCGCTCCAAACTCCAAGTAGGCAAAGGCAAATTGAAGCGCTATGTTTTTAAGATAGCCTATAATGTGTTCATAGATACCCAACGTAGAAAGAAGAAGGAGTTCCAATTATTGGAAAGCTTAAGGCAGCAAGCCTATTTGGAAATTGCTGAAGTGGACAGTTCCCTTTTTGAGGAACGGCTCAAACGGGTGGAAAAGGAAATAGACAATCTCCCCGAACAATGTAAAAAGGTTTTTATCCTGAGTAAAAAAGAAGGATTGAAATACAAGGAAATTTCCGAACAGCTGCACATATCCATCAAGACTGTCGAAGTGCACATGGCCAGGGCCATGAAACGTCTTAGGGCAGAACTTACCAGCTTTCTTTAACATTGTTCAATATCCTTTTCACAATTCTTCCATATAACATCCAAGCTAAATAGCTGTTTACTTCTCAATAAAAATGTTAAAAAAATAAATTTTTGTAAGGGTTTTTTGAAAATATCCCGTCTCTTAATAAAGTGACAAAATATTTCAGATGACCAAACTTGATATTAGAAGAATAATTACAAGATATATCAACCAAGAAGCTTCTTCGGAAGAATTGGCCATTTTGTACGAATGGGTCCAAAAAGGAAACAATAGGGAGGTCTTTAAAAAATTGGTGCAAGCCGATTTTCTGGTCAATTATGAGGATAGACCGTGGCAGACCGAGGATGCTTTTGAGCATTTCCTCGATGCTATACAAAAGAAAGCGCCTAAGGGGGCAAGGACCTTGAATTTACCAGAAGAGCTTTGGAAGTATGCCGCCATCATTACCATAATGTTAGGTTCTTCCCTGTTTTTTCTATTGACCCAGACCTCACCAGATCCTCTTTCCGATGGCATACAACTGGATACCGATCAGATTACCTTGCAATTGGACAACGGGAAAGTATTTACCATAGACCCGGGAACCGATAAAAGCCTACAAAGCCATAGTGGATCTAGCTTGAAGTCCCTCGTGAAAGGTGGACTGACCCAAGAAGATGAAAAATCCATAGGGAAAAGCACGAAGAACACCATAAGGGTACCCTTTGGCAAAACGCTGACCATGACCCTTGAGGATGGGTCGAGGGTAATGCTCAACTCGGGTTCAAGTTTGATATATCCTTCCAGTTTTGAGGGATTGCAGAACAGAGAGGTTGCCCTTAGTGGCGAGGCATTTTTTGAAATTGCCAAGAACCCGGACCGCCCCTTTATAGTAAATACCAAAAAAATGGTTGCCCGGGTCTATGGGACGGTGTTCAATGTTTCCGCTTATGAAGGTGATGAACGCAATGAAGTGGTCTTGGTAGAAGGTTCCGTGGGGGTTGGAAAGCCTCTCCAAAAAGGGGGTGGGGCACTTCAGATGCTCGAACCTTCACAAAAAGCCTCAAGTTTGGAGGAAACAGGGCAGTTTACGGTTGAGGATGTCGACGTATCCCCCTATATCTCCTGGACCAAAGGGGTTTTGACCTTTCAAAACGAAGCCATGAACAATATCATCAAAAGATTGGAACGCCAGTACAATGTCAAAATCGACAATACCTATAGCGAGCTGGATGAAAGACGGTTTACCGGTATGTTCGATGAGGAAACCATCGACCATGTACTAAGGACAATTCAGGCCCACACCCATTTTAGTTACACGAAAAAAGATGATTTAATAATAATTGAAAAACCCTGATAAACTATAGTGCCCATGAAGTAAAAACCAATAGTCCAAAAAACAATTACTAACTAACTACAAATTTAATTATGAAAAAAACCAAAACAATGCGTGCGTTGGTGCCCAATTTGTGCAAAAACATGATGTACTGCCTTTTTTTGCTGTTCATGTTTGGACAGGTCAGTGCAGCTTCCTGCGCACAGTACGATAAGGTTGCCAAAAGTTTTGATGACACCAAACTGGGTGATGTTTTCGAAACCATTACCAAAACCACCGGGTACAAGTTCTTTTTCGAAGCTTCCGAAGTCGATCTTGACAGAAAAATTTCCATCGTTGGCGAGAACCTATGTGTGGAAGACTTTTTTAAGGAAGTCTTTAAGGATACCGATCTGACCTTCGAAATTATTGCAAGGCAAATTGTCATTAAGAAAAGGAACAGTGCCGCCCTTAAGAATTTGGTTCCCCAACAAAGGACTGGAAATGAAAAACCTCAAACCAATCTTACAGGTCTTGTGTTGGACGAATCCGGGATTCCCCTTGCCGGCGCCAGTGTTGTGGCAAAGGGGACCAGTGTAGGGACTACCACGGATTTTGACGGTAACTTTGAGATAGCCATGCCCATGGGGACCACAATCATCCAAGTTTCCTATATAGGGTACAGATCAAAGGAAGTGAACGTATCGGGACAAACTTCCGTAACAGTGACCATGGAAGAGGATGCGGCTGCTTTGGAAGAGGTGGTCGTGGTCGGCTACGGTACCTTGGCCAAAAAGAAGGTGACAGGTTCCGTGGTGTCCGTATCCTCGGAAACCATTACGGAAGTACCTGCACTTACACCGGAAGCAGCGCTTATCGGCCAAGTATCGGGAGTGCAGGTTCAAGAGGTTTCCGGTGAGCCTGGGGCGGCCCCCAATATTAGGGTAAGGGGCTCAGGGTCCATTTCGGCCGGAAATGACCCCTTGTTCGTTGTTGATGGAATACCTATTTCGCGCAACCTGACCTCTTCCAGCCAACTAGGGGGCGTGGCCAATAGACGGTCCACTTTTCAGCCTCCCACCATCAATCCCTTGGCTACCTTGAATCCCAACGACATTGAATCGATCCAAGTATTGAAGGATGCCAGTGCCGCGGCCATCTATGGCTCACGTGGCGGTAATGGAGTGTTGCTCATAACAACGAAAAAAGGATCGAACGGGGATGAGGGAGTCTATTCGTTCGATTCCTATCTAAGCATGCAGTCCGTTGCCAACAAGCTGGATTTGATGAATGCGGAGGAATTGATAGATTTTACCAGGGATGCAAGAAACAATGCATATCTGCAATCGGTTGAGGGAGCCTCCATCGACGACCCGATAGGTCCGGGGGAACGGGGCAATGGAAATTATGAGATGCCCGAATCCTTTTTGAACTGGGATGGGACCGATACGGATTGGCAAGATCTTTTATTTAAAACAGGGGTAGTTCAAAGCTATA
Source organism: Flagellimonas halotolerans (assembly GCF_035818535.1). Taxonomy (NCBI): domain Bacteria; kingdom Pseudomonadati; phylum Bacteroidota; class Flavobacteriia; order Flavobacteriales; family Flavobacteriaceae; genus Flagellimonas; species Flagellimonas halotolerans. The sequence continues at coordinate 73,045 of NZ_JAYKYV010000010.1, forward strand.
ATTTTTCATATGCCTCACCAGTTAAAAACAAGACCAGCTTTTATGCCTCCACGGGATACTTTTCCCAGACCGGTATTATTGAAAAGGCAAAATTTGAGCGTTATTCCGTCTTGCTTAATTTGAATTCCCAACTATCGGAAAAGTTGAATTTGGATCTCAGGTTGGCGCCAACGGTGACTGAAAACCAAAGGGTTCCCGCTTCATCCCCCTATTTTGCCACACCTCCGGGTATTGTTTATTCGGGAATCGTGCACTCGCCCACGGTGAGTCCCTATAACCCCGATGGTACCATCAACCAGTTGAACAACCAATCTTATTTGGGCAGTGGGACCACCACTGCAAGTAATCCTTTGGCCATAATCGAGGCAGTGGACGATCAAATTTTCCAATTCCAGACCCGGGGAACCCTTGGGCTTACCTATGATATTCTCCCTGAACTAAGTTTTAAGACCTTTGGAGGGGTGTATATCAACCTGTTCAACCAGGACTTTTATCGTGCCAACACCCTATTATATCGAAATTCGGCGGACGGCAATCCTTACGGGCAGGCATCTTCCTCTACCGAAACCAATTGGTTGTGGGAGAACACCCTTAATTGGAAAAAGGAATTTGGAGACCATTATTTTGATGCGGTTTTGGGATATACCGCCCAGAAGGATAATTTGACCTTGAAACAAGTACTGGCCAATAACTATCCCGATGACTTGGTGCCGACGGTAAGCGGAGGACAGGTTTTTGGAGGGACATCGGTAAAGGAACAGTGGTCTTTGTTGTCCTCCCTCTTTAGGGTAAATTATAGTTACAAGGACAAATACCTATTTACCGGAACATTCCGTTCCGATAAATCCTCAAGGTTTGGCAAAAACAACCAAACGGGCTATTTCCCTTCCTTTTCAATGGGGTGGAGGTTGAACGAGGAATCGTTTCTGAAGGACTCCGAGACCATTTCCGAACTAAAACTAAGGGCAAGCTGGGGTCAAACGGGAAACTTTGAGATTCCCAACTATGGGGCCGTTGGTCTATTGTCGCCCCAAAACTACAACCTAGGGGGAAATGAGATCAACGGATTGGTGCAAAGCACCATTCCCAACCCGAACCTTACCTGGGAGAAATCCGAACAGTTTGATGTAGGTATTGAATTGGGTTTGTTCAATAATAGGGTCTTTCTATTGGCGGATTATTATGATACCAAGACAAGGGACCTTCTATTGAATGTGGCCATATCCTCGGTTTCAGGCTTTGAGACCACTTTGAGAAATCTTGGAGAAGTGCAGAACAGGGGTTTTGAAGTTGCCTTGAGTACTAAAAACTTTGTAGGTGACTTTACATGGAACACCGATGTTAATTTTGCTGCCAATGCCAATGAGGTACTGGCTTTGAACGAGGGCAATGAACCCATCTATTCCTCCGGAAGTGCCGGTGTGAGGCACGTTACCCGTGTCGGCGATCCCATTGGCAGCTACTATGGTTATGTGGTGGACGGCATTTACCAATCCCAAGGGGATATCGATAGTGCACCTTTTGATACCCAGGCACCAGACCCGGCACCGGGCGACTTTAAGTTCAAGGACATTGATGGTGATGGGGAGATAACCCCGGACGATAGAACGGTGACCGGAAGTTATTTTCCGGATTTCACTTGGGGCATCAATAACCGGTTGACCTTTAAAAATATCGATTTCAGCTTTTTGATCCAAGGGGTTGAAGGAAATGAAATCTTGAACCTAACCTCTAGGCACATGAAGAATGGAGAGGCCAATTTTAACTCCTATGCCATATTCAATGAACGTTGGAGGTCTGCATCCGACCCCGGCAATGGATCGATTCCGCGGGCGGACAGGGTGTCCGGTAACCACGGGAACAATAACCGCCCTTCTTCATTCCAGGTAGAGGATGGTTCCTATGTCCGCCTGAGAAATGTGACCTTGGGCTATACATTGCCGACCGAAAAGTTTTTCGGGAGCAAGATTCAAAGACTTAGGTTTTATGTTACCGCTACCAACCTCTTTACCATGACCGATTATCTGGGCTATAACCCTGAGGTCAGTAGTATTACGACGAATAGTTTGACACCGGGAGAAGACTACGGAGCATTCCCTTTGACCAAGTCCTTTACCATGGGTGTAAACCTAAAGTTTTAATCTAAACACGGAAAAAATGAAACGAATTCTATATATCATGCTATGTACGGCCCTTTTTGCCGGATGTAGTGAAGACTTTACCGATCTCGCCCCCATATCCAATAGAAACGAGGCTGATTTTTACAATGCCCCCGAAGACTTCGAGGTAGCTATCAATGCCAGCTATGCCGGACTGCAGAGCACAGGGGTTTATGGTCGCGGTTATTGGACCATGTTCGAGATGCGCAGCGACAATACCGACCAGGGCCCTGATGCCACTGGGCTTGCCCGGCAATATACCGAGATCAATTCCTTTACCGAGGATGCGCTCAATGAACAGATTACCTCTGCCTGGAGCGAGTCCTATAGGGTAATCGCGAATTGCAATGTTATTTTGGACCGTATCCCCTCCATAGCAATGGATGCACCGCTCCAAAACAGGATTACAGGGGAAGCTTTGTTCATCCGTTCCTTGATCTATTACCATTTGGCCATCGGCTTTGGAAATATCCCATTGCAACTTACCCCATATATCAGTGGGGATCAACTGGTGCAGGTCGATGAAATTACCGTTTTGGAACAGTTGGTGACCGATTTGGCCACGGCCGAGGAAAACCTGCCCGTTTCCTACTCAGGTAGCGAGGTGGGCAAGGCGACCAAAGGAGCGGCGGCCACCTTGTTGGCCAAGGTTCACTTGACCCTGGGGAACAATGCGGCAGCGGAAACGGTCCTGCGACGGATCATAGCTGATTATGGGTACGAGTTATTGCCCGATTACGCCGATTTATGGGGAGTTCCCAATGAAAACAACCCGGAATCGATTTTCGAGGTACAGTATATCAGCGGGGGCATCGGACAGGGCAGCCTTTTTACCAATGACTTTTCCCCTAGTACCGATTTGCAAACTGGTTCTGGATTTGGCCGAAACCGACCAACTGTTTCCATGCAGGAAGCTTATGAAGAAGGAGATTTGAGGTACGAGGTTTCCATGGGAGCTACCTATGTGAATTTGGACGGGGAAACCGTGGAGGCCAGGCATATCAGAAAGTACCAATCCGATTTGGCCGTGGAGAACGATTCCGATACCAATTTTGTGGTCTTTCGCTATGCCGATGTATTGTTGATGTTGGCAGAGGCCCTCGGGGAAACACCTGAAAGTTATGATCTGATCAATACGGTCAGGAACAGGGCCGGTCTTGCGGATATCGATGCATCGACACCGGGCACGTTTGAACAAAAACTCTTGCATGAACGAAGAGTGGAACTGGCCTTTGAAAACCATAGGTGGCCCGACCTAAAACGCTTTGGTGCAACAGGCCTGGTCCCCGATGCCGAAGCCTTCATTACAAGTACCCGGCCGTATTTCTTTATTCCACAAAGGGAAATGGATATCAATCCAAATTTTGTGCAAAACTAAAAGCGTTACACCAGAAAGAAAGTGCATGTTTTCATTCATTAAGTTAGTTTGATCGAGCCCCCTACCATGGATTACCTACTTAGTACTATGCGCCAATCGATCTGATGCTTGTTTGAAACAATGGACCAAAAGCTTGTCCCTGTGATGATAGGCACTACAATTGTAAAATTTTAACAAATCAAATACCCAATAAAATAATGAAAAAATTAATTATGGCCCTTTGTTTATGCGCTGCATTTACAAGCCTTCAGGCCCAACAAAAAAAAGTCTTGAACATTTTGGCCATTGGGGCACATCCCGATGATTGCGATTCGAAATTTGGTGGCACTGCCGCGCTATTTGCCCAAATGGGGCACAAGGTAAAATTCTTGGCCCTTACCAATGGTGATGCCGGTCATTATGCCATGGGAGGGGGCGTTTTGGCCAAAAAACGCAGACAAGAGGCCAAAGATGCCGCCAAAGCTTTGGGAATCGCCGAATATGAGGTGTTGGACAACCATGACGGAGAGCTCTTCCCCACCTTGAACGTTAGGTTGGAAGTGATCCGTAGGATCAGGGACTGGGACGCCGATATTGTTTTGGGCCTTCGTCCAAATGACTATCATCCGGACCATAGGAATGCCGGGTCCGTAGTACAGGATGCGGCCTACATGAACATTGTACCCAATGTAGCTCCCGATACCCCACCTTTAAAAAAGAATCCTGTCTTTCTCTATATGAGCGATCACTTTAAAAAACCATATCCGTTCCAAAAGGATATCGCCGTTGTGATCGATGATGTAATCGATACCAAGGTAAAGGGATTGGCCGCCCACGAATCACAGATGTTCGAATGGTTGCCATGGACCAATGGCGTGGATGTTTCGACCATACCCAAGGGGGAACGGGAACGATTGGCTTGGCTCAAGGATAAGTGGATGAACCGAACTGCCGATGCCCATACCTTGGAAGCTGTCAAAAGATGGTATCCAAACCTCGATGTTTCAAAGGTAAAGCATGTGGAATACTTTGAGATATGTGAATATGGCAAGCAACCCACCGAAGAGGAAATTAAGGAAATGTTCCCCATGTTGGGAGCCAAATAGGAAAATAACCCCCAGGGAGTATCCAAAATCAAACAACCAACCCATTAACTATGGAGACCAGCAAGCCCACGACCAAAAAATACATTCACATTATTGCCTTGGTAATGATCGTATTTTTTGTGATATCCTTCATTACCAATATCCTTAATTCCATTATAGTGGATGTCAAGGAGAGCTTTGACCTGAGCCTTACCTTAACGGGCTTTTTGCCCTTCACGTTCTTTATTGCATATGGCATTATGTCCATACCGGCAGGCTTCCTGTCCGAAAAGTATAGTGAAAGGATATTGCTATCTGTTTCATTCTTGGTCATGGCGCTTGCTTCCCTGGGTTTTGCCTTATTTCCGCAATACGGTGTTTTTAGCATCACCCTCTTCGTTTTGGGTTGCTGCATGGCCGTACTTCAGGTTATTATAAATCCCATGTTGCGGGTAGCCGGTGGGGAAGAGCATTTCGCTTTCAACTCCGTACTGGCGCAACTGGTTTTTGGATCCGCCTCCTTCTTAAGCCCTTACCTGTACAAATATTTGGTTAGCAAGGATAACCGAGGGGATACCTTTGCCGAACTATTACGCGGATGGGTGCCACCGGATTTGCCTTGGGCATCCCTATACCTTGTGTTCGCATTAATTTGTTTGGTCTTGTTTATCTATGTCCTTTTTACCACCTATCCCAAGTTTGAGAAAACCGAGAAAGAAAAAGCTGGTGATACCAGTTCGTACTGGGATTTATTGAAGAACAAATGGACTGTTCTATATTTCTTGGGAATCTTTTGCTATGTAGGTACGGAGCAGGGTGTTGGAAACTGGATTTCGCAGTTTTTGAGCCAATATCACGGGCTTGACCCACAAACCGTCGGAGCGGATACCGTATCCTATTTTTGGGCCATGTTGACCCTAGGTTGCCTATTGGGATTGTTGCTCTTAAAATTTATGGATAGTCGAAGATTATTGATTTATGCCACATCCCTAACAATTATTGGCCTCGTTGTGGCACTTACAGGCTCGGCACAAATGGCATTGATAGGTTTCCCGATGGTAGGGTGCTCCATTTCGGTGATGTACTCCATCATATTTTCTTTGGCCCTCAATTCCGTCAAGGAACACCACGGGTCATTGTCTGGTATTCTTTGTACCGGCATTGCCGGGGGAGCCGTAATTCCATTTATTGTCGGGGGCTTGGGAGAACTGATGTCCTTAAAGTCCGGCATGTTCTTTTTGATTGTCCCATTGATGTTTATCCTATCGATAGGATTTTGGGCCAAACCTTTGGTGAACAACAAGACCATAAGCTTAAAAAAGGACTAGTGGAAAAAGCAAATAGTGCAGTTTTAGGGGTTGATGTAGGAGGGACCAAGATCAAAGCGGGAAGGGTATTGGGCAAGGAGGTGGTACAAAGCCATCTTTCCAAAGTAAATCGGATGGATGCAGCGGATACCACCCTCTCGAAATTATTTCATGTCATTGATGCGGTCCTGACCGACGAGGTAGAAGCTATTGGGATCGGGGTTCCTGCCGTGGTAGACCCGGATTTAGGTGTTGTGTATGATGTACAGAACATCCCTTCATGGAAAGAAGTCCCATTAAAGGCCCTTGTACAAAAGCAATTTGACCTTCCGGTGCACCTGAACAATGATGCCAATTGTTTTGCGCTGGGCGAGCATCACTTCGGGAAAGCAAGGCAATACAAGAATTGCGCGGCACTTTCTTTGGGAACGGGCCTTGGCATGGGCATTATCATAGAAAACAAACTGTACAACGGTGTCCTCTGTGGCGCTGGTGAAGTAGGCATGCTCCCCTACAAGGATGGAATCCTGGAACAATATGCGGGAAGTTTCTTTTTTGAGACGGCATATGGGGCGACTGCCAAAGACCTTTATCAAAAGGCCTTGGATAACAATGCAACTGCATTGACCGCCTTTGGGGAGTATGGGGCACACTTGGGAGAGGCCGTAAAAGCCATTCTTTATTTGTTTGCACCGGAGTCCATTATCCTCGGGGGGTCCATCAGTAAAGCCTATCCTTTTTTCAAGGAAACCCTTCAGGGAGCATTGGATTCCTTTGCCTATCAAAAACAATTAAAAAACTTTAAACTGGAAACTTCGGACTTGATGGATTCACCCATATTGGGTGCAGCCGCACTATGTCTGCAAAGTGAATAATATTTCTATACAAATGAGAATACTAATAACAGTACTGTTAGCCTGTTTACTGCTTAAATCCTGTGCCAAACCTGAAACATTGGGGAAACAACTCAGTATTACGGTGGAGAACAACAAAAAGGGAGCGCCCATTACCTTGGGGATCCCTTTCCCCAAGGGAGCCTTAAATTCCGTTGACCATTTACGGCTATTGACCTCCGATGGAACGGAAATTCCATGCCAGACTACAGAGGTCAGCAATTGGGGACCTGTTGACGATAGTATTAAATGGGTGTGGGTTTTCTTTTTTTCAGAGGATACCCAAGACTATGTTTTGGAATATGGGGACGGTGTTGTTCCAATGGTGCCCAAGGAGAAGATCATCTCAACCAACAATATGAGGCCTCAAGGCGGGATTGATGTAAACACTGGCCCGATATCTTTTTCAATCCATAAAAAAGGCAATGGCTTTTTAGATGAGGTTTTTTTGGATTCCAACAATGACGGAAAGTTTGATACCGAAGAATTAATAGCATCCTCACCAAAAAAGCATAGGGGGTCATTTCTGGATTTATTGGATGATTCGGGAATGGATGCCTCCAAAGCGGTAATCAATGAAGTGTTCAGGGAAAAGGGTTCCGGTCCCATGCATACTATTTTCCGGGTAGAGGGCACCTATACCTACAGCAGGGAGGACAATAATTTATCGCCATTTACCATTTGGTTGCACGCCTATGCAGGAAAGAGCTATATAAAAGTGTTGCACACCATGACCTACACCGGTATTCCGGACAAGCACAAAAAACAGGAGGGTCAACATGCCAATATTGCAACCCAGAACGACAAAATCATCACGGAGCATACTGAAGATGATATGGGATGGACCCAACCCAACGACCGGATAGCCGCCATTGGACTTCAGTTTAAATATCATTTGGATGATAATGTGAACGTTTCAATGCCCCTCTATCAAGGGTCTTGGGAAGACGATGGGGCAAATACGGTTTTGGAGGAAGTTGCTACTAATGGTAAGGCACCGATCCAATTATTGCAAAGGGGACCGGATAGGCGCAAAACCAACAGCTTAAGAAGCCTTTACCTTAACAACTTCAGTAAGGAAGGTGGGAACGAAGAGACCGAAAAGGATTTGGGATTTAAGGCGACCCTCACCAAAGGCGGTGCCCAAGTGGCCCAAGTGCAAAAGGCCAAAGGTTGGGTCAACGTGACCGATGGAAAAAGAGGTGTGGGCCTTGGTATAAAGAATTTTATGAAGGAGTACCCTAAAGGGATAGAGGTCGACCCCGCCAACAAGACCCTTTTGGGAAGTATTTGGCCCAAGGAAAATGGCCCGATGAACTTTGCCAGACACAATACGGAACCGGACGGGGGCATGCTGGACAATTTTGCGCAAGGTATCACAAAGACCACGGAGTTTGTCTATTATTTCCACGATAATGATGCTGCGGAATCCGTAGGGAAAAAAATGGAATATGTTATCGAAAGTCCCGTCGCGCACGCCACACCCAAGTGGTATACCGACTCAAAGGTTTATGGGAACATGGCACCGGCTTCCAAAACCCATCCAGAGTTTGAAAATGCACTGCAATACAGATTCCAATGGTGGGCCTATAACCAGAAACACGAACCATGGTATGGTATATTCGACTATGGTGATGGCAAAAGTTATTTCTTTAACGGGAAATGGGTGCAATGGACCAATAATGAACCAATGGTCGATTTTATGTTGTGGACCAATTTTATGAGGACAGGTGACCCCGAATATTTCAAATTGGCCCAGGCCATGAGTCGACACACTATGGATGTGGACAATGTCCATTGGCCGAAAAAGCGAACCTATTACGGTGAGGTCAACGATGCCATCGATTTTTGGAACTATGAGGACGAACCGGAATCAACCCCGTATTTGGGGATTGGCCGAAGGCACGCCAACGAACATTGGTACGCATTGCTCAGTGCCCACGTGTGGATACAAGGTTGGATTGCGGATTATTATCTGTCAGCGGACCATCGAGCTTTGGAGGTCGCAAAAATGACGGGTGATACCTATATAAAAAGGATTTGGGGCGAACACGACCTTAGGGGAAGACGCCTGTATTTATCGGTGTTAAACCTGGTCGAACTCTATGATGTCACCAAGCTCCAGAAATACAGGGAAGAACTGGACGAAAGGGTAGGGCTGATGCTGGAACTACAGGAACGACAAGGTGGCAATCTACTGCTTGATCGGTATGGGTATAGCCAAACCTATGTGGCACAGGGTCTATATAAATATCATCAAATAACAGGAAAGGGGAATGTGAAAAAAGCATTGTTGAAACATGCCAGATGGGTTCGTGACGTACCTCCCTTGAACCACGAAATGGAATCCTATTTAGCGACCATATACCCCTTGTTGCTGGGATATGAAATAAGTGGGGAAAGAAGCTACTTGGACGAAGCCATGGCAAGGGCTGAATTACTTAAAATCGGTGCGCTCCCCAAAAAACCCGAAGCCTATGAATCGGCCAATGAATACAGTGAAGACCTTTTGAAAATATCAAACCTACCCATGAGCAAGGGACGGTTTACCAATTGGCAGACCAATCAAGGCCTTAGGGTATTTGGTTGGACCCATGCCTACAATATACCCTATTTGTTGTATTGGATGGATAGGGAGCCTATGGAACGAGTCCAATGATCTTCAATAGGGGGTGGTGTGCCTTGGCACCGTCCCCTTTTTATTCGTGCACATAATAAAAAACAAAACATGTCATACAAGAAATTCGGCTTTGTATTGGGGCCGCTTTTGTTTGCCCTGGTCCATTTCTATTTTACGGGGGAAGGACTTTCCGGGGAAGGCCGTGATGTACTTGCAGCAACCTTATGGATCGGCGTTTGGTGGGTCTTTGAGGTAATCCCCATTGCGGCCACCGCCTTACTCCCCATAATCTTGTTTCCACTTTTGGATACCATCCCATTGGGTGATACAACGGCCAGTTACGGTCATAAATATGTCTTTCTATATATGGGAGGGTTTATGTTGGCCATGGCCATTGAGAAGTGGAACCTTCATAAAAGAATCGCACTTCAAATCATAAGGGCTATCGGAACGAATATGTATACGATAGTACTTGGTTTTATGGTTGCCACGGCATTTCTATCCATGTGGATTTCGAATACGGCAACTACGGTAATGGTAATGCCCATGGCAATGTCCATTATAAAGCAGTTGGGCGATAACCCCAATACCCTTAAAAATGAAACAGCGGAGTTTGGGAAATTATTGATGCTGGCCATTGCCTATGCCGCATCGATAGGAGGTATTGCCACCTTGATCGGTACGCCTCCCAATTTGGTGCTTGCCGGATTTGTCCAAAAAACATATGGGGTCGATATTGGTTTTTGGCAATGGATGAAATTTGGCTTTCCAATTGCATCGGTATTATTGGTGTTTGCATGGCTGTACCTGACAAGGCTCGCATATCCGATGGGCAAGGGACGGTTTCCAGGAGGGAAACAAGAAATTGATAGATTGTTACAGGAATTGGGCCCCATGGGCAGGGAAGAAAAAATGGTGCTTTCTGTTTTTGTTCTAACAGCTATTTGCTGGATATCAAGATCATTTTTATTGCAAAAATTCATTCAGAACATAGATGACACCATGATTGCCATTGGTTCCGCCATTTTACTTTTCATTATTCCCGCAAAGGGGAGGGGTCGACCGCTCATCCGATGGGATGAAGCCGTAAGGATCCCTTGGGGAATCATTCTGTTGTTTGGTGGTGGAATGGCAATTGCCAAGGGATTTCAAGATACGGGCCTTGCGCATTACCTGGGCGCTCAGATGACATTTTTCGATGGATTTTCACTGTTCGGTGTTTTGGTGCTTGTTATTGCATCCATCAACTTCTTGACAGAGGTTACATCCAATTTGGCCACCACGGCCATGATGTTGCCAGTTTTGGCACCCTTGGCATTGACCCTGGGGGTCGACCCCTTCATGCTTATGGTCGCTTGTACCACTGCCGCCTCCTGTGCTTTTATGCTTCCCGTGGCAACCCCTCCCAATGCTGTTGTTTTTGGGTCGGGTTATTTGCGAATTCCGGACATGGTGCGGACCGGCTTTTTTATGAACATCCTGTCAATAATTATTATGTCGTTTGCCGTTTATTTTTTACTTCCTTTAATCAAGGATTTTTCTATAAAGTAGCAAGTCTCGGAGCGGGCCATTCTATTCCCTAGTAATGATTGAATAATGGACAAGTAATGGGGCCAGCTCCAAAGGTGTCGGATTAACGGGTTGGGTTTAATTTATGGACCATTTTTATTAGATTTTTTCAATACAAGTGTTTTTGAATATTCTTCAGAATCGGTTTTTGCATTTGAAGTTTATTACCGTTTTTGGGTTGATAATTTCGCTTTGCCATAAAAATTGGTTTCCTTAGAGGAACCTTAACTTGTTTAATTCATAATATATCCATCTACAAAATTGATCAAAAGAGTCTCTATATTATGTTTGATAGCGGCCATGGCTGTTATAACTGTAATTTTGAGTATTCAAAATGAAGATGTAGGGGAATATAAATTAGTCCCACAAGAAATGCCGGTTCATTATAATGGTGATCGGTTTGCAGGCTCATCTTCCTGTATACCTTGCCATAAAAATATATACCAGACCCATTTGGAATCGTCACATTATAATTCCTCTTCGATTGTAAATGGGCAAACGCTAAAGAATCATTTTGATAACTGGTCCAACCAGCTAGAACTAACAGATGTTGAAGTGGAAATTGCTCGTGATGGACAGACTTATGTTCAAAATACGTATTCCAAGACAACGGGCGAATTGGTCGATAAATCCAGTTTTGATGTTGTAATAGGTTCTGGCGTCAAGGGACAATCCTATTTGACATTTAAGGGGGATTCGCTATTTCAGTTGCAGGCCTCATATTTTAGGTTGATAGATAGCTGGATAAATAGCCCGGGTTTCCCCAATCATAAGTATTCAAGGCCTGTTACTGACAACTGTATCAAATGCCATGTAACCTTTGCCAAAAACAAGAATTTTAGAGGCAATACCAATGTTTATGAAAGGGAATCCTTTATGTATGGTATAGACTGTGAACGATGCCACGGCCCATTAAAGGAACATGTGGATTACAGATCAGGGAACTTAACCGACAGTGAAGAAGACGTAGTTGTCAAAATAGACACATTGGGCCGACAATTAAAAATGGATATTTGCGTGCAATGCCATTCGGGCCTGCGTGCGATCCAAGTAAAGGATAATCCCTTTTCCTTTATAGCCGGCGAAAGATTGGACAAATATGCCAAAAACTACAACTTTGGAAGGCCAGAGGCTGAACTGGATGTACATGGTAATCAATATGGTCTTCTTAAAAGTAGTGAGTGTTACAAAAATTCAGCTACGATGAGTTGTACCACATGTCATGATCCACATCAAAATCAACGTGGGAATGAAGAACATTTTAATTCCAAATGTATCGAATGCCATTCAAGCCCGGAAAAGCTGCACACCACTCCCAACTTCAATTCAAGGGACAATTGCATCTCCTGCCATATGCCACTTTTTCCTTCTCAAACCATGAAAGTAAAGCTTGGGGATACAAACGAGGAAACATCGGTAAATATCCGAACACATCTGATCGGTGTTTACGTGGATAGTATTCTACAAAACAAGAAAACATAAAAGACCCAAAACCTTTCCAACAGAAAAAATCTCTTTGAATACTATATAAAACAAAGAGTGAAATACTATAAAATTCTTGAATTTAGAGCCTTTTTATTTTTAAATACGCAAATATTTTAGGTTGCCATAGTATTTTTCCAAAAATCATTTTAAAGGAAACCTATTATGCAGATAAAAGTAGCACCAGAATTATATGATGCAATCATAGTGGGTTCTGGAGCAGGGGGCGGTATGGCGGCCAAGCAATTGGCCGATGCGGGATTGAACGTTGCCATAGTGGAGGCAGGCCCATTTTTTGACCCTGCCGACCCCAAGACGATGACCCAGCTAAAATGGCCCTATGAATCCCCAAATAGGGGAGCGGGTACCACAAGGCCCTTCGGAGGTTGGGACATGGCCTATGGGGGATGGGAAATAGAGGGAGAGCCCTACACCCATGAGCCAGGCACTAAATTTGATTGGTTTCGTTCCCACATGCTGGGAGGAAGAACCAATCATTGGGGCCGGATTTCACTGCGTTTTGGGCCAAAGGATTTTAAAGGTAAGACGCGTGATGGACATGGTGAAGATTGGCCCATTGGCTATGAGGATGTAAAGCCCTATTATGATAAGGTCGATAAACTGATCGGGGTATTTGGCACCAATGAAGGATTGGAAAACGATCCTGATGGATTTTTTTTACCGCCTCCAAAACCTAGACTCCACGAGTTATTTTATATCAATGGCGCCAAGAAAGCCGGTGTGCCGGTTATACCGGGTCGCCTTTCAATGTTGACCAAACGGATAAATAACCAAAGGGGCGTTTGTTTTTACTGTGGACAATGTTCCAGGTCTTGCTCGGTATATGCTGATTTCTCATCTGGAAGTTGCTTGATATTCCCGGCACAAAAAAGTGGGGGAAGAATCAAAATATTTGTCAATTCAGTGGTGCGTGAAGTTACTACGGATGATGAAGGTAAGGCGACCGGTGTATCCTATATCAGTAAAGATGACAGAAAGGAATACAAACTTAAAGGAAAAGTTATAGTCCTTGCCGCTTCTGCTTGTAGTTCTGCCCGAATCCTGTTGAACTCAAAAAGCAAACATCATCCCAATGGCTTGGGCAATAGCAGCGACCATATAGGAAAATATCTGCACGATTCCACAGGAGCCAGCCGTTCTGCATTCATCCCGGGGCTGATGAACCGTAAAGTAACCTATAACGAGGACGGTACAGGCGGAATGCATGTGTATTCCCCATGGTGGGGAGATAACAAGAAATTGGATTTTCCCCGTGGTTACCATATTGAAATTGGTGGCGGGATGCGACAGCCAAATTATGGTTTTGGTTTCAATACCAATGAGTTCAATAAATTCTTTGGCTTAAATGTAGGAGGGTATGGGGATGTTCTACGTGACGATGTAAAGAAATATTACGGTTCGGTGATACATATGGCTGGACGCGGTGAAGGTATTGCGCGTAAAGAGAATTACTGTGAGATAGACCCCACTACGGTGGATAAATTCGGAATTCCTGTGCTCAAATTTAATTATAAGTGGTCCGACCTAGAGATTAAACAAGCCAAACACATGCAAGATACCTTCGAGGAAATCATCCATAATATGGATGGTGAACCCCTTGGGGATAAACCTACCGTCGATATAGACTATGGTTTGCTTGCCCCGGGAAGAATCATCCATGAGGTAGGAACAACGCGGATGGGAGATGACCCTAAGACTTCTGTAACCAATAAATTCAACCAATTGCACGATGTGGACAATGTCTTTATTGTTGATGCGGGTCCCTTTACATCCCAAGCCGATAAAAACTGTACATGGACCATTTTGGCATTGTCATGGCGAGCATCGGATTATATCATCGAACAACTTAAACAACAAAACATCTAAAATCAATGGACAGGAGGAAAAGTATACAAACCATGATCATGGGGGCTGGGGCCTCTGCTTTGGCCTTTTATGGCTGTAAGGCGGATGCAGAAATGAGTATCCCAAGTAAAATGGACACTGCACACTTTGGAAGAACCCCGGAGGAGTTGGAGCGAATAGGAAAATTGAATGCCCAAAAATTATTTTCGGACCATGAATTGGAGACCATTGCCGTTTTAAGCAGCATCATTCTGCCGTCTAAAGAACCTTATGGAGGCCCAATTGAGGCCAAAGTTCCAGAATTCATAGAATTTATTGCCAAGGATATCCCAGAATTCGAACTCACCTTAAAAGGTGGGCTGATGTGGCTCGATTACCAAAGCAACAAGCTTTTTGATCTGGAGTTCAAGAAGGCTGCGTTGGAGCAGCAAAAACAAATCTTGGATACCATAGCTTTTCATGATGCAACAGTTCCTTTGGATGTGCAACCTCTCGAAATTCAATTCTTTGCGATTGTGCGAAACTTAACCGTCACAGGGTATTACACTTCAAAAGAGGGTATTGCGGATTTGGGCTATAAAGGAAATCGACCAAACATATGGGACGGTGTTCCCCAAGATATACTGGATCAGCATGGAGTGGCTTACGACCCCGAATGGATTGCAAAATGCGTTGACCAGAGCAAGCGTAATATAATTGCGGAATGGGATGAAAATGGAAATCTATTGACTTGAAGTCTTGTCCTTTTGATGGCAAATGCTATAAAAACAACCGATAATGAAGTTTTAAGAAAAAATATATAAATATCACAATGATAAGGCATTGAAATTATAAAATTCATGAATTTGAAGGTGTATAATAACATATTGACAATAAAGTGTGGCCTTTATCATTTATGTTTACCTAATTCAATTTTACATTTTCCATCATGGATCTTTTGGATTTTAAACTATTTAACTAACACAAACAACCTAAAATTTGATTATGAAAAAACCTTTTTTCAAGAGTATTATGTTTTTGGCTGCTGTACTTTGTACGGGCTTTATACAGGCCCAGAGCATTACAGGTACGGTATCTGACGAAACAGGACCCTTACCGGGGGCAAACGTTCTGGTCAAAGGGACTACAAATGGGACACAAACCGATTTTGACGGTAATTTTAGCATTGATGCTGCCAGTGACGCTACTTTGGTTATCAGCTATATAGGGTACAAGACCATTCAAGTTCCCGTCAATGGTCAAAGTACCATAAATGTAACCATGGAAGAGGATGCCAACCGATTGGATGAAATCGTAGTAACGGGATATGGCTCACAGGCCAAGAAGGATTTGACAGGGGCCGTGACCGTTGTGGATACCGAAGAGCTTAAATCTGTACCAGCGACTACATTTTCTCAACAGTTACAGGGTAGGGCTGCCGGTGTAACCATCATTAACGATGCCAGACCGGGAGGTGAGGCAACGGTTCGTATCCGCGGTTTCGGTACGCTGGGGAACAATGACCCCTTGTATATCATAGATGGTGTCCCTTCCCAAAGGCAATCTAATTTAAACCCTAATGACATTGAGTCCCTACAGGTGCTAAAAGATGCTTCATCAGCTTCCATTTATGGATCTAGGGCTGCAAATGGAGTCATCATTATCACTACAAAAAAGGGTAAAATGGGCAAACCGACGATCAACTACAATACGTATTATGGAATTCAATCCCCGGCCAACGATGTAGAGGCGTTAAATGCAGAAGATTTGGGCACGTATTTATATTTGGCCGATTTGTACGCAGGCAAGACCCCAAGTCACGGACAGTATACCTTCGGGCCCAATGGTGAAGTGACCATACCCGATTATGTTTTTCCAAGTGGCGCTTTTGAAGGTGATCCCGGTACCGATCCGAGTCTTTATGCATTGGAACCTGGCAACATATATGCTATTACACGTGCTGCTGATACCGATTGGTGGCAGGAAGTATCAAGGTCCGCTCCCATTTTAAGCCACAATATTTCGGCTTCAGGAGCTACAGAAATGGCGCGTTATGCCTTTAGCTTGGGATATTTTTCACAAGAAAGTATAGTTAAGTTCTTTAGTTATGATAGAATATCGCTAAGGGCGAACACAGAGTTCAAAGCTTTGAATAAACGGCTGACCATTGGCGAGAATTTCACTGCTTCATTTGATAACCTTAAGGGGTTTGTTTCCAATGATGATGAGCAGAGTCCCGTTTCTGGCTCCTATAAGCACCATCCTTTGCTTCCCATTTATGACATTGCCGGTAATTTTGCAGGTAGTAGAGGGGCCAATCTGGGCAACAATTTTAATCCATATGCCAGACTGTACAGGGACAGGGACGATAGGAGATATAGTTTACGACTATTGGGGAATGTCTATGCGAACTATGAGGTGATCCCCAGCCTTGAAATACGAACCAGTTTTGGATTGGACGGAAGAATACAGCGACAGAGGGATTTAGGCCGTCCACAGCCAGAGTATGTGGAGGGTAACTTTATCAACAGTTCCACTGCTAGGGAACAATATGAGTACCAGTGGACTTGGACAAATACCTTGACCTATTCCAAGACCTTTAATGAAAACCATAATTTCAAGGCCTTTGTTGGTGTGGAGTCTATCCAGCAATTTGAAGAACGTTTGGAGGCAAGTAGACAACGATTTGCTTTTGAAACAACAAATATCCTGAGTTATTTGGATTTAGGGGATGCCACTACCGCGACCAATAGAGGATTTGTTTGGCAAGATTATACGCTATGGTCCCAGTTTGGTCAGTTAAACTATGACTACAACGGGAAATACTTGGCCCAGGTCATTTTGAGAAATGATTCATCCTCTAGGTTTCAACAGGCTTCCAGAAGTGCATTTTTTCCCGCCTTTAGCTTAGGTTGGAGGATTTCAGATGAAAAGTTCATGGAAGATGTCACCTGGATAGATAACTTAAAATTAAGGTATGGTTGGGGTAAAACAGGAAACCAGCAAATCGGTGACTACAATGCATTTACTACCTACCGTTCCGATATTTTAACAGGGGGATATCCAGTGGACGGTTCTACAGGTACCCCACAGATCGGTTTTGCGCCAAGAGCTTTTGGAAACCCCAATGCCAAATGGGAGGCGACGACCTCAAATAACATAGGGCTGGATTTGGTGATGCTGAACAACAAGGTCTCACTGAACCTGGACCTTTGGAAACGGGTTACTACCGACATGTTGATCAATGTCCCTGTCACCTATACCGCGGGTCAAGCGGATGAACCTGCATTCAATGTGGGACAGATGACCAATAAAGGGTTTGATTTGGGAATCAGTTATGGTGATAAAAAAGGAGATTTCTCCTATGATGTCAGTGCCAATCTTTCTGCGTACAAGAACAATGTTGATGCGTTGGAAGGGGAGAGCACCCGAATTTTTGGTCAAAGTAGGAGAATACCTGCACTGTCCATAACCGAGGCAGGCTTGCCCTTATCCTCTTTTTATGGGTTCAGAAACTTGGGGATTTTCCAATCCCAGGCAGAAGCTGATGCCTGGGCACCTTACGGAGATTATAATGCCCCCGGTAAATTCAAGGTGGCCGACGTTAACAACGATGGTGTCATTAACGACGATGACCGGACTGTTATTGGAAGTCCCCACCCTGATTTCACTTATGGTGTCAATATTAATTTAAGCTATAAAAACTTGGAATTGAACATCTTTGGTAATGGCTCCCAAGGGAATGACGTATTCAACTATGTGAGATATTTTGCAGATTTCAATACCTTTCAAGGTAACCGGAGCACCAGGGCATTGTTCGATGCATGGCAACCGACCAATCCAACGGCAGACCCAAGTACTTGGGTGGCGGCCAACCCCAATGCCACTTCCCCGATTATGGACGCCAATGATCAAATCAGTAGCAGGCCTTCATCCTACTTGATCGAGGATGGAAGTTTCTTCAGACTGAAGAATATACAATTGACCTATAATTTCCCCGATAAAATATTATCCACAGTGGGTCTGGACAAGGCTCAAGTATACGTGCAGGCCCAAAACATGGCCACTTTTACCAAATATTCGGGCCTTAACCCGGAAGTTCAATTGAGCAATGCGGACGACTCAAGAAGAAACCTAACTTTAGGTTATGATGGCGGAGCCCAACCAGTATCAAAAACGATAACGCTAGGGTTAAATGTTACACTTAAATAATACAAATTAAATGTTTATAAAAATGAAAAAGATAATTTCGACTTTACTTGGAATACTTGGCGTGATTGCTTTGGTATTGAGCTGTAATAACGATTTTTTGGATAGACAGCCACAGGGCCAGTTCAGTGAAGCGGATGTTGCTACTTTGGATGGCGTCAACGGTCTTCTGCTCGGAGCCTATACGATGCTCCCCGGTGGCGGTTTGGAGGGACAGACATGGCATAATGATATTCATAACTGGGTGTTCAACCTGGCTTCCGATGATGCTCTTAAGGGCACAGATGCTGGGGATCAACCTGAACAATCCTTTATTGAGGCATACGACTTTCAGTCGTTCAATGTTCACGTAAGGGATAAATGGAGAGGGCTTTACAAAGGGGTCGCTGCCACCAATAATGTCATAAATACTTTGGAGAAAGTTGAGGATGCTACAGAGGAGCAAAAACAACAGATAATCGCAGAAGCCAGGTTTTTGCGGGGGCTGTTTCACTTTGAGGCAAGAAAAATGTGGAGAATGCCCACTTATATCAGTGATGAGGATTTTGAATTGAACGACCTTGAAAGTACCAAGGTGCCCAATGACCGGGAAATCTGGCCATTGATCGAAGCTGATTTTGAAGCCGCGGCCGCAGTGTTGCCCGAGACGCAAAGCGAAGTTGGCAGACCAACAAGTTGGGCCGCCAAAGCCTTTTTGGCCAAGGCCAAAATGTATCAGGGATGGAATTCGGACGGTTCTGCGAACACAACGAAATTACAGGAGGCAAAACCCATTTTGGAAGACATTCTAAACAATGGCCCCTTCTCTTTGGAAGAAAAGTACCAAGACAATTTTTTGGTCGCTACCCGAAACAATTCGGAGTCCATATTTGAAGTCCAGTACGCCATTAGCAGTGCCACGGGAGATGCGGCCAATAGAGGTATTGGTCTTGCACACCCCTATACCGATCCATGGGGCTGCTGTGGATTTTATCAGGTATCACAAAACCTGGTAAATGCTTTTAAAACAGAGGGCGGGCTTCCCATGTTGGAGACCTTTGATGATGAAGATGTGCCGGCTACCGTTGATCCTGTTACCACATTGTCAACATATGACGGTCCAGTGGACCCAAGATTGGACCATTCCGTGGGCAGACCGGGGATTCTATACAAAGGATTTAAAATTTATCAGACCGATTTTGTACGTGACCTGACCTATGCCGGACCTTTTTTTAGTATGAAGCATGTGGCAGAACCAGAGGCCTTTGGACAAGGCGGATGGGGAAATCTATCGGCCAACAACTACAGGATCATGCGTTTGGACATGATCATTCTATGGCTTGCCGAAGTCGAAGTGGAAATCGGCGATCTGGAGGTTGCCAGGGGCTTGGTAAATCGGATTAGGGCCAGGGCGGCCAATCCTGAAGGCTTTGTTCCATTGGCCACGCAAGGTGAGGAAAGAAACGATTTCACCATCGTCGATGGTGAACCAGCGGCCAATTATGAAATTTCCGAGTACGAATCACCATGGACGGATAAGGACATGGCCAGAAGGGCCGTACGTTTTGAAACTAGATTGGAATTCTCCATGGAAGGACATCGATTTTTTGATCTTCAACGTTGGGGCATAGCTGCTGAAGTTTTAAACCAATATATACAAAGTGAGTCCGAACATAGAACGTATTTGGAGGGCAGATCCTTTCAAAAGGGTAAAAATGAATTTTTCCCCATTCCGATAGAGGCAATAGATAGATCGGTAAAAGATGGTCAGCCTACATTGACACAAGACCCTGCCTACTAATAGGTAAAATAAATATTTTTAACACTTAAAGTCAAAAGGCCTTGATAATTTCATATCATGGCCTTTTGGAATTAAGGGATTTGAACTTTCGAGAACAGATCAGGATAAGTGAATATTGATAATAGGTCAAAAATGAAAAAGAGTATCACCCTTATTGTTATTTATGTTTTGGTATTCTCATGCCAAAAAAAACCTCAGGTATTGTTCAAGCAACTGAATGCCGATAGTACGGGCATATATTTTAACAATAGGATTGTGGAAACCGATAGTTTCAATATTCTAACAAATGAATATATTTTTAACGGCGGTGGTGTAGCCGTAGCTGATTTTAACAATGATGGCAAAAGCGACATTTTATTCACTGGCAACCAAGTGGCGAACCAGCTTTATTTAAATGAAGGCGATTTTAAATTTAAGGAAGTTGGCAAGGATTCTGGTATCGGGGCAGATAATAATTGGTGTACAGGAGTTGCGGTTGTCGACATTAATTTGGATGGTTGGCTCGATGCATACATCTGTACGGCCATGAAAGAAAAAGGAGATCAAAGAAGGAACCTGCTTTTCGTCAATCAGGGATCTGATAAGAACGGAGTACCCAAGTTCCGTGAAATGGCCGCTGAGTACGGTATCGATGACCCAGGAAATAGTATGAACGCTACTTTTTTTGACTATGATAAGGATGGGCTTTTGGATTTATATGTGCTCAACAACCAACAAGTACATACATTGCCCTCCAATTATCGTCCAAAAATCAATGATGGATCTGCAAAAAGTAATGATAGGCTGTACCATAATAATGGGAACGGAACCTTTAGCGATGTGACCATTGGGGCTGGTATAGTGCATGAAGGTTTTGGTCTGGGGCTGGCTGTTTCGGATTTAAACTATGATGGTTGGCCGGATATCCATGTCAGCAATGATTATTTGACCAACGATTTATTGTACATGAACAATAAAGATGGAACATTTACAAATCAAATTGAGGACTATATAAAGCACCAGAGTAAGTTTTCAATGGGATCGGACATTGCCGATTATGACAATGACGGCTTGCTTGACATTATAACCTTGGATATGTTGGGGGAAAGCAACCAAAGAATGAAAACAACCATAGGCCGAACCAATTACCTTGAGTATACCTTGAACGAACGTTTTGGTTATCAGTACCAATATATGCGAAATATGCTGCATAAGGGCTCGAGCTCTGGGGGTAATTTTAGTGAGATTGGCCTGATGGCGGGAGTCTCCAAAACCGATTGGAGTTGGGCCCCACTTTTCATGGATGTCGACAATGATGGATTTCGGGATTTATTGATTACAAATGGTTTTCCGAGGGACATTACCGATAGGGATTTTGGCGACTTTAGGTTGGGCGCTGCATCATTTTTGACCCCCGCTCAGATATTGGACTCCATCCCGGTGGTTAAAATACCAAATTATGGATACAGAAATAAAGGGGACTGGACCTTTGAAGAAGTAGGGAATGCCTGGGGATTGAATATTCCCTCCTTTTCCAATGGAGCTGCTTATGCCGACCTGGATTTGGATGGAGATCTGGATTATGTTGTCAATAATATCAATGAAGAAGCATTCATTTTCAAAAACCGGTCGGAATCCGGGTCTTTTGGGAACAATAATTTTCTAAGGGTCCTTCTAAAGGGAAATAAAGGAAACCCATTGGCCATTGGAGCAAAGGTTTTGATCCGCTATGGTAAAGGGAAAAAGCAATATTACCAACATTACCTCAGTAGAGGTTACATGTCTTCCATGGAACCTATTGTTCATTTTGGAATAGGATCCAATGAAATGATTTCCGGGCTTGAAATACAATGGCCTGATGGAAATTATCATAAACTGAACCATATTCGACCCAATCAATTGATTGAGATTGATTATGAAACAAGTGAAATCCTGAACAATGCGGACATGTTGAGAATTAATATGGACTCGTTGGAGGACCCGGAATTATCCGAAGTTTCAAATCAGTTGGGTATAAACTATGAGCATGTGGAGCAGGATTTTGTAGATTTTAATACCCAGCAACGAACCCTGCCCCATAAATTTTCACAACATGGCCCCTGTTTGGCCGTGGGTGATATCAATGGCGACTCATACGAAGATGTCATTGTTGGAAGTTCGGCAAACCATTCCCCCGTATTGTATATGCAAGATGCAAATGGAAATTTTGAAGGGCACATGATATTCGAAAACGAACAGGACATGGGCTACGAGGAAGTGGATATGGAGTTGTTTGATCTGGACAATGATGGGGACCTGGACCTATACCTGGTTTCTGGGAGCAATGAATTTGAGCCCAGCAGTGAATTTTACAAAGACCGGATTCTTATTAATGATGGACATGGAAACTTTGTCCTAGATCCTGACAGGATCCCCGAGATAAGTACAAGTGGGTCGGTGGTGAAATCCGTGGATTTTGATCAAGATGGCTACTTGGATTTATTTGTCGGAGGACGGACACCAGCAGGTAAATACCCGGCAGCTGAAAAAAGCTATTTATTGAAAAACGATAAAGGTATCTTAAGGGATGTTACCCGTGAATATGCACCAGATCTATATAAGGTCGGAATGGTAACAGATGCAATATGGTCCGACTACGATGGGGACAATAGGCCAGATTTGATAGTCTTGGGGGAATATATGCCCATTACTTTTTTCAAAAATGAAACAACATCCTTTAAAATAAGTAAAGAAACTGGAATTGATGATTATATCGGTTGGTGGGAATGCATAAAATCCAGCGATATGGATGGGGACGGGGATATGGACTTTGTTGCCGGAAATTTGGGCAGCAACAATTTTTTCCAACCATCCAAGGAACGGCCTGTCCATATGGTAGGCAAGGATTTTGACAAAAATGGCAGTCAAGACCCCATTTGCTTTGTTTACATTAAAGACGATAAGGGAACATATAGACCGTATCCTTTCAATTATTGGGGTGATTTAAACTTGCAAAGCCCCTTGTTTAGAAAAAAGTTTGACTATTTTAAGGAATATGCTGAAGCTACTTTCAACACTTTATTCAGTGATGAGGAAATCAAGAATGCCCTAATCTTAGAGGGTAATTTTGATAAAAGTGCCTATTTGGAAAACCTGGGCAACGGTAAATTTAATCTTCACCCTTTGCCCACTGCGGCGCAACTGGCACCTTTAAACGATATAATGCTTTGGGATATGGATGGAGATGGCCACAAGGATATTCTTGGGATAGGGAACGATTTTGGAAATGAAACTTTTATTGGAAGATACGATGCCCTTAACGGCATACTCTTAAAAGGTAACGGGCAAGGAGGTTTTATACGTGAAAAAACATCGGCCAGCGGGTTTTTGGTCCCAGGTGATGCCAAGTCCATTGTGAGGGTAAACCACGCAGTGGGCGGTTATCTTTTTTTCGTGACACAAAATAAGGACAAGCTCTTGGTTTTTAAAGATAAAACCAATTCAACTAATGGCGTGAACATCACATTTTAATTGGATTATCCATCCTTCATAAAAAAATCACATGCATTGTGGGAACTGGTACTAAAATTCATGAATTTGATTTTTAATCTCCCAATTAATTGTTTTTGAACACTTTGAATGAGGTATATTTAATGAAGATAGTTTATTATCGAGTTTTAACTTCTCTCGAAAATTACAATTGGATTAAAACCCATAAAATTTTGAGTTAGTTGAGATTTAATTCAAGTTTAGTTCAAAAGCAATGTTGTAGTATTCCAGCATTGCTTTTTTTTTTGAAGGACATAAATATCAACGATTTTCTTACAATGTTGATTACCCGTTTTTGTGAATGACACAAAAATGAGGGCTGTCTTCCATGTAATCTTGCCAAATGTATAAAGTGTAAGCACCAAAATTATTTATCCGATATAAAATGATTGGGTGAATTTGTACGGAAACAAAATTAAATCGTAGATTGTATCGAACCAACTTCATAAGTATTATGGAAATGCATTTTTAAACAATGGAATGCCTTTTAAGTATAATCACTTGTGTTATGCAACCAAACTAACTAACGCTCAACATGTCATTAAAACATAAAGTGGCCATATTGCTGTATTTGGCCATTATGCCAATATATTGCCAGGAAGTCTCTTCAAATAGACTTGCGCCCTATTTAAAGGGCATAAAGGAAATGGTGGATAATCATAGTTTTCTAAGCCAGGAAACCCTACTGGAAAACCACGCCCGATCAAAGGGAGAACATAGGGTGGACGCTTGTCTGGATTTGTTCATTCACTATATTTTTAAATCGACCGAACTTGCCAAAAAATACAATGACGAAGCATATCGGCTTGCAACCGATTTGGGTTATGATAGAGGGTTTTTGAGAGCATCCTTAAATCAGGCGTTCATATCTTTCGTTCATGGTGAATTTGATAATGCATTGGACATTATAAATCAAGTTGAATCAGATGATAAATGTACATTATTTGGTAAAATAGAAGCCGATAGCGAAACACTCAGGTCGTATATCTATACTGAAAGGGGCGAGTATGACCTGGCCTATGAAACTGCCTTGAATTTACTAGAGAAAGGGGAGGGGCTAAATGATCGATACTGTTTAATGCGGGCATATTCTGCAATATCCCATTTCTATTTGAGAATGGGAGATTATCAAAAGGCACTTGACAATTGCTTAAAGGGACTTGGCTATATATTGGAGTTGAAAGAAGCTAGGTTTATTTTTCCAAAAGTTGATGAAATAGCCAGAATGACCCATAAACTTGAAGGGAGTAAAAAAGCTCGAGAAATCTATGATTTTTATCTGGAGTTGGAAAGTTCTGCAGATGCCCCGGGCAATTATATCCAAAGTGCCGTGTACATGAACATAGCGGCCATTTACTTGGAAGAATCGGAGTTGGAAAAGGCAGCGGAATTTTTGGATAGGGCAATGGTATTGATCGATTCCAACAACTATAGGTTTAGAAAGCCAAGAGCACATGTTTTAATGGCTGCTCTAAGTTTGCACAAAGGTGATAGCCTAAGTGCCATAATTGAATATAATAAGGCCTATCAGGCAGCAAAGAAAATCAAAGCGTTTGATGTTATTAAGGAAGTGAGTAAATCCTTGTCTACCATTAACATGTCAATGGGCAATACCGAAGAAGCGCTTCATTTCTCCAATTTGCATTTATCCCTAAAGGATTCGCTTTTCACCATCGAATCCGAACAGCGATTAAGGATATTGGAGGCTAGTAGGCGCATTTCACAAATATCCAGACAAAAGGAAATTTTGGAACTTAAATCCAAGTCGCAAGAAGAACGATATCGTTTCCTAACCATAATATTGGCCATTCTCTTGGTGTCCGGATTTTTTGCAACACTTTCATACTTTAAGGTGAAGAGAAAAAATAAGCTATTATATTATAGAACACGGGAACTGGCTGTTGAAAAACTTGGTCAAAAAAAGAAGTTTGCCATCGGGAAGGAAAATAGGCCCAATGGACAAATTGCCAAACCTATTCCCAGCAAGGATTATCTGGATGAGGATATAAAGGAAATAATTCTTACCAAACTCAATAGGCTGGAAGAAGAAGCTTTTTTTCTTGACACTAAATGTAATCTGCGCAGTTTGGCAAATCTATTGCAAACAAATCAGAAATACCTCTCTCAGGTAATCAACCATGAGAAAAAGTCCAATTTTAATAATTATATTAACGGGCTTCGGATAAATCATCTTTTAAATAGATTGTTGGAGGATAAAGAGTACCGTAAAAATAAGTTATCCTATATTGCAACTTCAAGCGGATTTAATAACCTCAATACATTTTATTCTGCCTTTAAAAAACGTTTGGGAATCTTGCCCTCTTATTTTATAGATAAACTCAATAAGGAAGATCTGTGATTTTAGTTTCACATAAAGTGTTTGGGGGACTGTCGTGTTTCCAATCCTTGGTATTGGATGCCCGTTCAGTATATAATTGGTGCGCTATCGGCGGCCCAATACGGTGACTCCCTGTCGGGACTTGGCTATTGTTTTCAACCATACCGGATACAAGACCATTTGGGCTTGTCCCTTTTCTTCATCATCCAATTTTGTCCGGGTGTTGGTTTTTTCACGCGGATGTTATTCCAAATGCAGGGATTTTGGGAATTCCACGGCATCCCTTCCCATATGGTAACGGGAGGCTGTCAAGGTCCTTTCGAGAAAGCTCTTAATGTCCTCCTTTGTAAATGAGCTGATATAATCTGGGTTCAGCCCTGGTTCAAAGGCATAGCACAGATTGCCTTCCGAAGCCTCCTCATCTATGAAGAGCAGTCCTAAGTGGCGGTCCAAACGCTGCATGAAGCCCATCCTCATGTCCAACCGTAATAGCGCTTCCGTGGTATAAACGGGCTGGGACGGATCATGGATAAAAAATTCACCAAGGTCGCTCGCATACGGATGGTCTTTGTTTTCTCTTTTAAATATACTTCATTATGCGCTACCACCGATATGGCTCCCTAAGGATTTTTATGGCTTTTTTGGGTTTTTGTTGCTTTCCATTGGGCCCCCAAAGTTAGGTGTCCAAATAGTTGAAATTTCAGCTACATTAGCTTCAGTTTTCCACTATTTGCTAGTGAACACAACTTTTTTTAGGGGATACTTATTAAAAAAAAAGGGTAATTTATCGAAAATATATGCTTTTTATCGTTTTAATAAGGTAATATTCTTTCTTTTGTAAGATAAATAACACAAAAATCAATTTTGTATGAAAAAAGTAGTTTACTTTATTATGTTTGCGGTGGTTGGGTCGTTTAGTGGTCTGTATGCCCAAGAATCAGCCACCGCCACCGCCACGGCCACAGTGGTTGCCCCCATTGCCATTACCAAATCTGCTGATATGAACTTCGGTAATGTTGCAGTAAGTGCATCCACCTCAGGTACTGTCGTATTGGCACCCGGTGGTACTAGAACTGTTACGGGCGGAGCCACTATTCCCGCTACAACAGGCACCGTTAATGCGGCAGCCTTCAATATAACAGGTGAAGCCGGTTATACCTATTCGATAACCTTGCCCAGTTCGATAACCTTGAACGATGGCGGGGTCAATACCATGACCGTGGACACTTTTACCAGTACTCCATCCGGAACCGGTACTTTGACAGCCGGTGCTGAAACAGTCAATGTTGGTGCGACGCTGAACCTTGCAGCAGCCCAAGCTTCAGGGACTTATAGCAATACATCCGACCTTACGGTAACGGTTAATTACAATTAACCTATAAGATTCTTTCCTAAAAGAATGTCAATTCGAGAGCGTAATATGGTAGTTGATGATACTGGGTATCGAAAAGCAGAATCCATTTTCAAGGCCCTTCGTTTGGACAATCTCTTTCCCTGGTGGATTTAAGAGTGGGATAGCCCTTGTGCGACCTCTTAAAACCAAAAAAGGGTTGTAACCAATTTTAAGACCGGATGTCCATAGAATTCTATGGACATCCAAATTTTAAGGGTATGAATATAATCAGGAATTTTACTACGGGCCGGTTCAAACCCTTCCCATTATTTTTATTGGTGGCCTTCACATCGTCAAGCATTTGTGCACAGGGGGATCTGTTGGTTTTTCCCAAACGCATTGTCTTTGACGGATCCCTTCAAAAAGTCAAAACCCTACACATTAGCAATATCGGAACGGATACCACGACCTATCGGATATCCCATATCGAAATGGAAATGGTATCGGATGGTCGGTTGGTGGAACTCGATACTTTGGAGGCCTCCCACAATCTGGCCTCAAAATTTTTGCGTGTTTTCCCGCGACGTGTAACACTATCCCCCGGAGAATCACAAGTGGTCAAGATACAAATGGTCAACGGAAATTCATTGGAAAAGGGCGAATATAGGTCTCATCTGTACTTTAGGCCCGTATTGGAGCCCCAGAACCCTGATCGGGACCAAACCGGAGAACCTGTCACTGACCAAATCAAAATTAAATTGAATTATGTTTATGGCATTTCCATTGCCAATATCATAAGAATTGGTAAGCCTGAAATCAAGGTTTCCATTGATTCCCTTGAATTGAAAAATCTCCAAAAGGATCGTTTTACCCTAACAATGGCCTTCCGAAGAAGCGGGAATGTTTCCTCCTATGGTTCCATCGTGATGGAATACATCCCCCTAAAGGGATCGCCGGTACTCCTGAATACCATAAAAGGATTTGCAATTTACACACCAGGCAATCTAAGGTATGCAACCTTTGATATAAACATCCCGGAAGATATACATCTGGGGCAAGGGCACATTAGGGTGACTTATTTGGAAGATGGAAGCAAACGGATATATGCACAACAAACCCTAAACCTATGAAGTAATCGTTAGTTAATGAAACCCCTTATCTATTTTTTGATTGCCCTATTCCATGTATCAGGACACGCCCAGGAGATTCACTTGGTGAAGACTCAAGACCTTGATTTTGGAAAATTTTACCTTATGGGGAGCGGGGGCGGAAGGATAACAGTCCATGAAGATGGTACATGGATTGATGAAGGACACCTAAGACATCTTGAGGTACCCCCCAAGCCTGCCATTTTCACCATCTGGACCGAAAGCCCCGAACCGATCAAAATCCGCGTCGAAGTAGTTTATAGCAAACTCTCCAATAGCGATGAACCAATGGATTTGAGCGTAATTGGTGAAAATAACCTGGATTACCATGTCCTGAGCCAAAGGGCGCCCTTACAGGTTAAGATAGGTGGGGTCTTGGATGTAGAACCAAGGGGATCGGGTTTTGGAACCTTTCAAGGCCAGGTTATGATAAGGACTACTAAGGTGCCTTTTTGAACAATCGGTAATTAAGCCATAAACCCTCCCTTATGGTATTGGATCTCAAATGGCTTTTCCATAAAAAAACACTCTGTACTATTTTATTCTGTGCATTGTCAGGGATAGCCATGGCCGAATCTGAACCAACTTGTGATGAGTTCCCACTTTCCATGAAAGTGGAGCATATTGGTAAGACAGAGTTGACCGCACTGATCTGTGGGGACAAGCTGTTCTTGTCCGTCACAGAGCTGTTCGGGTTTTTAAGAATCAAAGTAAATGATGATTCCCAACAAAATGCTCTTGTGGGATATATAAGGGGAATGGACGATACCTATCGCATTGATGTCTTGAACCGTACTATAGCGTACCAAGGCAACATTTTTGGACTCTCGGAAACCGATATTAAAAAACAGCGCTCAGCTATATTCCTAGGCCAGGAAATCCTCTACAAGGTTTTTGGACTGAAAAGCACTTTCAATTATAGGAACCTATCCGTTTTATTGCAAGCAGAGGCGCCACTGCCGTATGTCAAAAAATTGTTCAGGGATAAATTACGAAACAATTTGAACAAGTATCCTGGGCACCCTGTTGCAGACACCACACTTATTCGGTACAATTCGGAACTTGAGATCGGCACCGCAACATGGGACATATTTACAAGCCAAAGATCGGATGGGTCGAACTACAATCGGGTCGGTCTTGGATTGGGAGGTGGGTTTATGGGGGGTGATTTCAGCGCCAAGCTGAACCTTGTAAGCAATGAACCGTTCAATTCGCAAAACCAATTTTATAGATGGCAGTTGATCAACAACCAAAGCAAAAATATCCGGCAGTTGGTTCTGGGAAAAATAAATATCCGGCCCAAGGCTTCAATTTTTAGCCCTATCGTCGGTGTGCACATTACAAATAGACCTACCTATCAAAAACAGGAATTCGGGAGGTATACGATAAGTGACTTTACCAAGGCGAACTGGATGGTCGAATTATATATCAATAATGTACTGGTGGATTTTACCAAAGCGG
Source organism: Flagellimonas halotolerans (assembly GCF_035818535.1). Classification (NCBI taxonomy): domain Bacteria; kingdom Pseudomonadati; phylum Bacteroidota; class Flavobacteriia; order Flavobacteriales; family Flavobacteriaceae; genus Flagellimonas; species Flagellimonas halotolerans. The sequence goes on from NZ_JAYKYV010000010.1 coordinate 103,138, forward strand.
ATGATACGGGGTTTTACCAATTTGAAATACCCTTGGGTTATGGAATAACTACCATGGATATTCGTTGTTTTGGACCTTTCGGAGAGGAGGAGCACTTGTCCAAACAGCTGTCTGTACCATTGGGGTTTCAACCAAAGGGAAATGTCGAATATGACCTAAGTGCGGGAATGGTGGAGGAAACCGGTGCTTTTTTCTTTCAGTCAGGGTTTAATTATGGTATTTCACAAAAAATAACCGTGGGCGGAGGCTTGGAGTATCTGTCAACGCTTCAAAGGAACAGTGTACTTCCCTTTATTACCGGAGATATGCGCCTTGGGCCCCAGACATTGCTATCCGGAACTTACCTGCATAATGTGGGATATCGGTCCAATCTTCTGTACCAACATCCAAAAAACCACCGGTTGGACCTCTCGTATACCAAATACGAAGCTGATCAAAATACCGTTCTATATACCTACAAAGAAAAACGGTCTGCAGTACTGACCAATCGGATTGGACCCCAGAATGTCAACATCACATCCAGATTGGCCTTACACCAGACCATCTTTAAGCACAACACCTTCGAGAATATGGATTGGTTGTTGAACGCCGGTTTTTTGGGGTTCAACGCCAATTTAAATACAAGGTTATTTTTCAGTGAATGGGCACCTCTGGATTACGTCAGCCAATTTAGATTGTCCAAGGCGGTTTTTGGCAAGCTGTTTATAACCTCCCAACTGGAATACAGTTTTAAGGACCATGACTTCAACTCCCTAAAGGCGGAAATTTCCAAATCCATTTTTAAGGATACCCAACTACGGGCTTCCATTGAGCAAAACTTTAAGTATGATCGTTTCTATTTGAATTTTGGAATCAACGTTGGTTTGGGATTTTCCCGCTTGGGCCTTAGCGGTAGCATGGGAAACAACCAAAGGGCCTTTTCCCAACATTTGAGAGGTTCCTTAAACCACACTGCCGGGGAGAACGAGCTGTTTTTTGACGATATGGGTTCCCTAGGGCGTGCAAGTGTGCTATTTGAACCGTTCCTCGATGGCAATGGCAATGGAATAAAAGATAAGGGAGAAACCACAATTAAGGGTCTTGAGGTGTATAGTGCAAATGGGGGGAAAAAGAAGTACTTGGAATCTGGCTCCATAACCTTCATGGGCATGGAACCTTATGTAGATCAATATTTTTCCTTTGATCTGGATGCACTTCAGAATATTGCCTGGACCTTAGACCATGAATCAATGAGCCTCATATTGAGCCCCAACCAAGTCAAAGGAATAAAGATTCCGATAAAGGTGGTCGGCGAAGTATTGGGGATTGTACAAAATGATGGTCAGGCCATTGGCGGGCTTAAAATGGAATTGAAAACCAGTTCTGGGAAAAAAGTTGCAGAACTGGTTTCCGAAAACGATGGTTACTTTGGCCATTATGGTTTGCCCAATGGTGAATACCTCATTCAATTTGATTCGATACAATTGGCAGAAATCGGGCTTCGGTCGGAGCATACACCCCGTTTCACAATCGATAATGGCACTAATGGCGACTATGTCGACGATCTCCACGTACACCTTAAGAAAATCAACGGAAACTCAGCTAAAAATATAGCTGTCGTGTCATTGGAAAACCAAAAACCACATCCGGACAACAAGCAGGCCCAAGCCGAAAACGTATCTGTCAGCTTCACCGCGGATAAAGGCAAGACAATGCGGAATGGGACCTATTTTAATACCGATGATCTAGCGCTTGTCCAACAAACAGATCAACCTTTGGATTCCTTGCAAGTGGACGAAGTCTATGAGCGCTTGTTCCGGACAATGGGAACTGCCATCGATCTGCCAGGGCTTACCTATGGTATTCACCTTTTTACAACAAGTAATGAATTGCCTTCCTCACATCCAATCCTACAGGAGTATCCAGATATGATACCTTACGAGCGCAAGGGGGGATATGGCTACCTTTTTGGAGGCGTCAACCGTTTTGATGAAGCGTCAAAATTGGCTAGGATGGCTCGGGAAAATGGTATTCGTAAACCTACAGTGGTGCCTCTATATAACGGACGTCCCTTGTCGCCCGATGAATTCGGGATGTTGTTGAAATTGCACGGTCAAATCATGCTTTCATCCCATGGAGCTGACAAAGACTCCCTAAATCCTTTGGCATTTAAAGTCCAACTAAAAAAATCCAAGGAACCCCTACAAGTCAATGCAGGGCAGTTTGATCTACTTCCCGATCTTTTTGAATACTATGACGGCCACCATTACAAATATTTTTTGAAGAAAAGCCTTGGTCTAAAAAATGCCATTGACCTCAAAGAGACCTTGGCCAAGAATGGTTTTGGCAACGCAACGGTCGTCCCTTTTGATACAACTGGGATTTTAAGCCCATTACAAGTCTATGGTCAGGTAAGGTACCGGGAAGGCGATCAATTTAACGGAATGGCAGGAACATCCATTTCAATCTACAATGAACTTGAACAGAAAGTCGTCGAGTATCTTACCGATGCAGATGGCACATTTATGGTCAAGGGACTGCCCCCTGGAAATTATAAGGCTATGCTGGATATCTCACAACTGGAAACCTTTACCGTAATGAATGAAGAATTTTCCTTTTCAATACCAAGTGGGGCAAAAGGTTCCTTGATTGAAAAAAATTGGGTGCTGGGCCCACCTTCACCTAGGACCAAAAAAACGGAAACCACCAAAAACGGGCGTATGGACGATTTGGTTTTTAAGGTACAAATCCTGGCGGTAAACGAGAGTGTCTCGGTAAACCATGATCTTTTTAGTGGACTCGCAAATGTACAGAGCTATACCCATCTGGGCATGTATAAATATACGGTAGGGGAATTTAAGCTTTTGGAAGATGCCAGGGCATTGAAGTTGGAACTTCAGGAAAAAGGTTTCAAAGACGCATTCATTGTCTGTTTCTATAAGAATAGAAGACTTAAAATGTTGGAGCTGACCGGACGCATTTTTATTCGCTCCGAAGATCAAAAAGTTGGAATGGAAGGCATTAAATTACATGTATATCCAAGAGATACCAATAAAATGATCACCACCTTGGTATCGGAACATGAGGGTTATTTCCATTTCCTGGGATTAAAACCAGGGAAATATAGGATTGAAGGTAATGCCTTGCAACTACAGCGTTTGGGACTGAAGCCTGCAAATTTTTCCAAGGATTTTGAAATCCGATGGGACCTTTCATCCCCACCCCGGCTTTTATCCATTGATCTATTATACAAGCCATAATGAACAATAACAAACCATATTTGTGATATACCCCTTCCAATATGTATGTGCATAGCATCCAAGCCCCGCCATTCATTGGGCATAGGGTTACCAATTCCACACCATTGATGCACTGGGTCTTTTTGAGCATGTTCCTTTTATGTACGGACAGTGGAAAGGCTATTTTCAATTCCTCCACAATTTCCGTATCATTTGGTGCCTTGGCCCAAAGCTTGGTTATTTCCCTTTGGGCAATGGTGGGAATAACCTCTGGCAAGGCCATGTCCAACAACAGCTCCACGGTGGTTTTCTCGGGTCTGTACCCAACAAATCCGCTGCTGTGGGAGAAACATATTCCACTAAGGACCTTAACATCGATTACTTTGTCTTTTTTAGGTGGTTCGAACAATACAAAAGTTGCCCCAACCTTATGGTACTACGGGTCAATACTTAATATTTGACTTAAGTTTTCGCCATTGATGATTCTTTTGAAGTTTCACAACATGTGAGATAAATATTACATATAGGGAAGTGGGTTTCACAACAATTGGTTGCATCGAAGAATAATCCTATGTTATCTTTAAGTACTAACAAAAACAATGCTCTGACCCGATTAATAATGCGAAACAAACAACCATCAAATATATTTTTTCCTTTCTATATGTTAAGACCTTTCCAATGCCTTGTCCTGATGTCTTTTAGTGATCTTCATTTTTTTGCATTGGGATATAAAGCCGGATATTGATAGCTTGGGAGCTTATGTGCTCCCTTGGGAAATATTGATGTTTATTATTTTTCGCCTTTCAGTTAGACCGGATATAAGTTTTCCTTGATCATGGTCTGCCTGTAAATAACATTGATTGCCGCTAGAGGATTCTAGAAAAACCTAAAACCTACTTCCAGGGCCGGGTCCAGTTGAACCATATAATCATTGGACCACCTGCATCCAAAGTACATTGACCCAAATACCCACCAAAACAAAATGAACGACTATAACAATCTTTTTTACCATAACCCTTTGCCCAACTGGGTCTATGAGTTGGAGAATTTAGAGATTTTGGATGTCAATCAGGCAGCTATAGATCTTTACGGATACGGCAGAAATGAATTCCTATCACTTTCCTTGAAAGATCTTGTGTCTCAAGGAGAAACCTTGGATATAGAAGCTTTTCATGAAAACATCGACCATAAAAATGGCAACATCCCTTTAGCGACCTTTACCCATAAGAAAAAAAATGGTGAAGAATTCCGGGTGGAAGTGCATAGTCAAAAAGTCGATTTTAAAAATAAGAGCTGTGTCATGGCAGTAGGTGTGGACATAACCAAAAAGGAAAAACAACACTCGGCATGGCAGCAAGCTGAAAGAAGGTTGGAAGTATCCTCAAATATTGCCAAACTGGGATATTGGGAATTCGATATTCGGACCAATACCCTGAGTTGGACGGATAAAGTATATGAAATCTGGGGAAGGGATAAAAACAGGTTTCAAGTAACTTTTGACGGTTTTTACAATTCTATACACCCCGAAGACAGAAAACTATTTGAGCTGGAACAAAAAAACGCACTGTCAGGGCATTCAGAAATGGATTTTGTCCATCGTATTCTCTTACCCGATGATTGTGTCAAATGGGTTCGGGAACAGGGGAGATTGAATAGGAACGCCAATGGCGATCCTATCTCCTTTGAAGGAACCGTTCAGGATATTACAGCCCAAATAGAGGAGGAACAACGGCTCAAACTGCTGGAAAGTGTCATTACGCATACAACTGACGCCGTTATGATCACCGAGGCTGAACCTATTGATGAACCTGGGCCAAGAATCCTTTATGTTAACCAATCATTCACCCGTATGACCGGATACGCACCTGAGGAGGTCATTGGTAAATCGCCAAGGATCCTGCAAGGTCCAGAATCCAATAAAGAAGAACTTGCAAAGCTCGGAAAGGCACTACGCAATTGGGAGCCTTGTGAAATAACCACTATTAACTATAAAAAAGGAGGTACTCCCTTCTGGGTCAATTTTTCCGTGGTGCCCGTAGCAGATGAAGCAGGTTGGTACACCCATTGGATTGCCATTGAACGGGACGTCACGGCGACTGTGAATAAAAGGGTCCATAAGGATTTTCTCTCCAAGATCAGCACCACCTTCAAGGATAATGAAGACCTGGGCAGTTCCCTTGAACAGGTGTGCAGGCTGGTCACCCACCATGGGGATTTCACTTTTTGCGAGGTCTGGCTGCCGAGCAGCCACAAAAACAGCCTTCGCTTCGCGGCCATGTACGGGAAGGATGGGGCCGGGGAAACCTTTTACGAACACTCTAGGGAGACCAGGGAAATGGGATTTGGAGAAGGCTTGCCCGGCACGGTATGGGAAACCGGACAATCGGT